>JBARXH010000057.1:0-1799 GCA_049647245.1 Litorimonas sp. | reverse complement strand
GAACTGGCGTCCGCCGAACCGGTCGGGGCCGGACGGGCTGAGCGCGAGCAGGTTTTCGCGCGCGCGCGAGCCGTCCGCATAGCCGTTCACGAGGCCGGGGCGCAGGCCGAGAAAGGCGTCGTAGCTGGCCGCATCGCGCGGCATGAGCGCGTCGAACATATCCGCCCCGCCCTTGAGGAAGATGCCGACCATGGCCTTGTAGCCGCCCGTATCGGCGGCGAAGGCGCGGGACTGTCCCAGCCCGGCGAGGGCGCCCGTCGCGCCGAGGAAGCCGGCGGCCGAAGCCTGGAGGAAGCGGCGTCTGTTGTATTGGGCCATCGTCCGTCTCCTAGTCCAGGACCGCATAGTCGGCGGACGCCACGGTCATCAGCACCGCGATGCGCACGCGGGACTGCCGGTCGCGGTCCGCATTGTTCTCGCGGACCGGAAGGGCGTCGACGGCCTCGATGATGGCGTCGCGCGTCTGCGCATTCATCGTCGCGCCGGTCAGCTTCAGGTCGAGCAGGTCCACCAGCTCGGCGGCATTGTCCGCCAGCGCGATCTCTTCGCCGAAGTCGGGCTGCGGAATGTCGGTCCGGCTGTTTTCGCCGCGCGTGATGAAGCGCGTGGCGAAGTTCAGGTAGCCGAGCGCGGACGCCTGGTTGACGATCTGCAGTTCCGGCGCGGTCAGGCCCGCATCGCCCGTCTCGGTCGAGGGCGCGATATAGCCGGGGCGGTAGAAGTTGAACACGGACGGGCTTTTCAGCGGCGACTGGGCGAGCGCGCGGGTCTTGTCCGACGTGTCGGAGAAGTCGTTGTAGCGCTCCACCGTGACGTCCATCGTTCCGGGCTTGGCGAAGGTGCGGGCCAGCTGTGCGAACTTCAGCACGGGTTCGCGCACCTTGCCTTCGGTCGCGCCGGACACGTCGTCATGGATGGTCTCGTCCAGCAGGATGGCGGCGAGCGTGGCGGAGAGGTCGCCGCGCGCGCCCGTGCCGAAGGTCGTGCCGTCCTCGGACGTGAAGGACCCGTTCTCGAACGCCGTCGCCACGCGCTCCACATAGGCGGGCGCGGGGTGGCTGCCCGTGAAGCGCTGGATCAGCTGGCGCGACACGAAGGGCGCCACGTTGGGATGGGCGAAGATGATGTCGAGCGCCTGGTCGATGGAGGCGTCGCCCGGCGTGCCCGCCGGGATGGTGCTGCCGAGGAAGCTCTTTTCAAGCTCGGAATGTTCGCGCTCCACCATCTCCATGGGTACGTGGTAGGAGTCCGCATTGCGGCGGTTGCGGCGGAAGTCCGTGCCCTGGTGGGCCAGCCCGGTGAAAACGCGCGCCAGGCCGACCACGTCTTCATTGTCATAGGTCTCGATCTCCGCCCCGCCAGACAGTTTGGGGGTTCCGTCCATGTTGAGTTCCACGAGCCCGATGGAGAAGAGCTGCAGGATCTCGCGCGCATAGTTCTCGTCCGGCTGGCGGCCCGAATCCGGATCGCCCTTCCGGTTGTAGGCGTAGGTCAGATACTCCGCCATGATGGGCGAGTAGGTCACGTCCTGCAGCAGGTCGCGGTAGTTCCCGAACGCATGGCGGTCGAGCACGTCGAGCCAGGTCCCCAGCCCGTAATTGACATTCATCCCGAAGGCCGTGTTGCCGACCACGATCAGCTGCGACAGGGCGAAGGTCATGCGGGCGCGCAGTTCCGCGTCCGACGTCAGCAGGCTTTCCCACAGCACCTTGCTGCTGTGGGTGCGGTTGACGGCGTTCTGGGTCAGGCGCGCGCGCATCAGCGCCTCGTAGCCGAACGCGGGCTTGGCGAGTTCGGCC
>JBARXH010000056.1:0-15162 GCA_049647245.1 Litorimonas sp. | reverse complement strand
GCGCGTGCTGGCTGCCGTCGGGCTTCTGGGCGCGCTGGTCGTCCCCCTGCTGGTCGCCAGCGTCACGCCCAGCATCCTCGGCCTGAACCTCTACATCGCCCTGATCGTCGCAGTCGCGCTCTGGCTCGCTGCCCGCCGAAGCTGGGGCTGGCTGGAGGCCTGCGCCCTTGGCGGAGCGACCGTGTGGTTGACCTTTCCGATGGCGGAAGACGACAGTCTTTTGAATTTCGGTCTGGGCGTGGCGGGTCTTGCGATCGTCACGGCTTTGCTGCTGCGCCGGTTGGTCCGAGCGCCCGCCCTGCCGAACCGTGCCGTCTGGTCCTGGTTCGGATGGCTCGGCTTCATCGTGCTGACGGCCCTCTGGAACGATGCGGGCGGTCACTGGACCCCGGCGTCTCTTGCCTTGCCGGTCCTGTTCACTCTCTGCGTGGCGGCCCTGTCCTTGCGCGGGGAGGCGGACCGGCGCTGGCCCGCGCTCATGATCGTGGCCGTTCTGTTCGCCGTGATTTTTCCAAGCCTCGTCCGGCCGGACTGGCTCTCCGAAATCCCGGGATGGAGCGCCCTGAGTGCCCTCATGGCCGGAGGGCTCGCCCTGGTATCGCTGAGCGTGGCCAACCGGGTGGAGGCGCCCCGTGTCGCCACAGCCCTGGTCGGGACAGTGGGCGTCGCCCTGCTCGTGCTGGCGACGTCCCGCATGCCCTTCTACGACGCGCAGTTCGGGGTGGACGCCGTCCTGTCCGGTTTCGTCCTCGCCGGACTGTTCGGCGTGGCCGTCATATTTCAGCCCCGGTCCGCCGTGCAACGGGCGGCCATGGGCCTGTTCGTGCTGTGCTGGGCCGTGGCCACCTTCGGATTGGGCGATCACAGGCCGGAACTGACGCTCCCTGAGACCTCTCTGCTGCTGAGCGGAGGGTTCGCCCTTGGGCTGCTCTGGATCCTGCGGCGCACCGACGAGATCGTCCGGAGCCTGGGGGTGGTGCTGGGCGGTCTTGCAGGCTGGGTGGCGATGACCGCCGTGGCGGAGTCGGCGACGCACATCTCCGTCACGCCGTGGTTCAACGAACTCTGGCTCTTCTTCGGAGTGCCGGGAGGCGTGGCGGCTGCGGGAGCGGTCGCTCTGTCGCGTCTTGGCGGGACCGAGCCCAACGGCTCCAGGCCCGATCTCGCCGTCTCCCTCCTGCGGGCGGGGGCGTGCGTGTTCGCAGGCCTGCTCCTCGTCTTCCTCATGCATCACGCCCTGAATGGCGGGGACCTGCAGGCGGAGGTCGGCTTCGAGGATCTCGCCGTCCAGTTGCTGGTCGCCTTCGCGCTGATGGCGGGGCTGGCCGGACTGCGCGGACAGCTGTTGGACTGGCCGGACGGTCGGCCGGTAACAGGGGCCGAGATCGGCCCGTTTCTCCTTCCGGGACTGGCCGTGGGCGTGTCCCTGCTGAGCCTGTCGGCCTTTGCCGCGCTCCAGCTCGTGGGGTGGAACCCGCTCTTCACCTCCGACACGCGGATCGGCGGCCATCCCGTCTTCAACGCGCTGCTGATCGGCTACGGGCTCCCGGCGGGCCTGCTCGCCTGGATGGCCTGGCGCGCCCAGGGCCGGCGTCCGGTCTGGTTCGTCCGGAGCGTGGCCCTTCTGGCGGGGCTGTCCTGGCTGGCCTGGATCACGGCCCAGATCCGCCGCCTCGCGCATGGGTCAGGCAGCCAAGAGTCAGGGAGCCAAGAGTCAGAGGGGCAGGACATCGCGATCGAGATCGGTCGCGTGCCGTGGGACAATGTCGAACTCTATGCCGTGTCGGCGGCCTGGCTGCTGACCGGTCTGGCCGTTCTGGCAGCCGGGTCGTGGACGCAGCGGCGCGATCTCCGGCTGGCGTCGGCCGCGCTGATCACGCTGACGACGCTGAAGGTGTTCCTCGTCGACATGAGCGAGCTGGAAGGCGCGTTGCGGGCGCTGTCCTTCATCGGGCTGGGGGTCGCGCTGATCGGGATCGGACGGCTCTACCAGCGGGTCCTGTCCGGAAAACAGGCGAATGAGGCCTGAGGATTCCGGCCGGTTTCGGCCTGTCGCGCCCCTTCAACGGTAACTCATGTTGCAAAAGCCGACATATTTATTTGACCTGTTTAAAGTTGGCCGGGCTTTCCCTTGCAATTGCCGGGGATAGGCGCACCTATGGTCCGTGAGCCGAAGGAGGTCGCCATGAGGACCGACACGCGCACAGAATTTCCGACCCTCGCCCCCGGCATGGTCGTGAGCCATCAGGACGAACTCAAGACCATGACGGTGGAGCGGATTTCCGCCAGCCGGTTCGGCCTGACCGTGTCCTGCAGCTGGTTCGACGGCGATGCGCTGCGCTATGCGGACGTGCCAAGACGCCAGCTCGACCTGTTTCCTCACCCCGTCACATCGCTTGCCGTCCGGGCCGGGCTGGAAGTGCGCCTGCGCTCCGGCGGTCCGGTCATGACGGTGCTGTCCGAGGATCCGAAGACGCACACGGTGATGTGTGGATGGGACGGCCCCGGCGGCTATTCCCGGCGCCGGGCCTTCCCCCGCGACTGCCTGCGCACCTCCATGTTCAGGCAGGGACCGTCCGACTTCCTGGGTCCGGACAGCGCTAGAACGGAACGACGGTCTCGAAATCCTCGCCTTCCGTCGCGACCACGCGCAAGCTGACTTCGCGCGCGTCCCAGTCGATGTCGACCAGCCCGTAATTCGGACCGTACTGCATCGTGTGCAGGCGGTGCGGCCCGGGTTCGACATAGGTTTCGCCCGTGCGCTCTCGGCGCGTGCTGCCCGGCACGTTCAGCGAGGACGAGGTGATTTCGTAGACCGGATAGTCCGTCACGTCGTCGCGGCGATAGATGGATGCGGCATGGCGGTCGCCCGACAGGAACACGACGTCGTTGGCGCCCGTCTCCCGGACCAGACCGTAGAGCCGCTCGCGCTCGTGCGGCATCATTTTCCACGCTTCCCAGCCATGACCGTCCGCATGGACCTGGATGGAGGAGGCGACCAGCCGCAGGTCGGCGGGTTCGCGCAGCTCGGCCTCCAGCCACGCCCACTGCGCGTCGCCCAGCATCGTGCCGTGCGGCTCTTCCAGGGGCACGTAGCGTTCCTTGCCGCGCGCGCCGTAATCGTCCGTGGCCTGCAGATAGGTGCGGAAGAAGCGCGTATCGAGCAGGATGATCTGCACGCGCTGGCCGTCGGGGCCGACCGTGCGCGACACGTGGATGCCGTCGCGCGCGCGGCGTTCGTCCGTCGCGGGCACGTTCCACGCATCCAGATAGAGCGCCTGCGCCAGATCGCGGTAGAGATAGTCCGCTCCGCCGTCATTCTCGCCGTAATCGTGATCGTCCCAGGTGGTGAGCAACGGCACGTCCGCGCGCAGCGCCGCGAAGGGCGCGCTTTTCGCCAGCGTATTGTAGCTCTCCACCATGTCCGGCATGGCCGGGTCGGCGAAGGCCGGGTCCGACCGGCGCGGATCGCCATAGACATTGTCGCCGATGAACAGGAACAGGTCCGGGTTTTCCGCGCTTATGTCGGTCCAGATCGACTGGTCCGCCGTCTCCCGCGCGCAGCTCCCGAAGGCGATGCGCGTGAGCGCCCGGCCCATCTCCAGCGGCGCGGACGCCATGGGCGTCACTTCCGTGGAGAAGGGCGCGAAGTCCGCCGGGCCGGGATCCACCGCCGCCGTGGCGCAGGCGGCGAGCAGGGCGGAGGACAGGAGGGCGAAGCTGAATCGGGTCATGCGGGGCGGCTTAGGCGGATTTCGTGACACTGTCATGGCGTCGTGGCCGAAAACCCATCGGGCCGATGATGCGGGTCCGTCCATTGCGTCCCGCGCCTGGCTGGCCGACAAGGCCCCATGACCCGTATCCCCCGCGACCGCGATAACGACTACACGACCGAGATGATGGCCGCGCGGCGAGCGTTCGTGACGGACCGGACGGGCGCGGCGCTGACGCATGTGGGCCGAAGCTCCATCGACCCATCCGTTCTGCCGGGCAACATCGAGCACGCGCTCGGCGCCGTGCAGGTGCCGATCGGACTGGCCGGGCCGCTCTGCGCGGACGGGGACCATGTGTCTCCGAACGAGGAGATCTACGTCCCCATGGCCACGACCGAAGGTACGCTGGTCGCGAGCTACAATCGCGGTATGCGGCTGCTGCGGGAGTGCGGCGGAGCGCGCGTGACGATCGTGGAGCGGTTCATGCAGCGCGCCCCGGTCTTCCACTTCGACGGCGCGCGCGAGGCGCGGGACTTCGGAACGTGGCTGCAGGCGAACTCCGACGGCGTGAAGCGCGCGGCCGAGAGCACGACGTCGGTCGGCCGGCTCTCCCACGTGGAACGCTACCATGTCGGGGCGATGGTCTATACGCGCATGAACTTCACCACGGGCGACGCGGCCGGGCAGAACATGTCGGGCAAGGCGGCGCAGGCGGCCTGCCAGTGGATCGCCGCGCACTATCCGGGTCCCCTGAAGGGATACACGCTGTCCGGCGCGATCGACACGGACAAGAAGCACAGCCAGCTGAACACGATCCATTCGCGCGGGGCGCGGGTCATCGCCGAAGTCGTGCTGCAGCCGGACAAGACGAAGGCCCTTATGCGTGCGACCACGCAGCAGCTCTTCCGCGTGCGCAACGTCTCCCACACGGGCGGGATGCTGGCGGGAACCAGCTCCAACGGGCTGCACGCCGCCAACGGCCTTGCCGCGCTGTTCATCGCCACGGGCCAGGACGCCGCCAACGTGGCGGAGAGCCAGGCGTCCATCTCCTATGTCGACCTGCGCGACGACGGCTCGCTCTACTGGTCGCTGACCCTGCCGAGCCTCATCATGGCGACCTTCGGCGGCGGCACGGGCCTGCCGACGCAGGCGGAATGCCTGTCCGTGATGGGCTGCGTCGGCCCGGAAAACGGCAAGGGCAAGGTCGGCCGCCTGCTGGAAATTACGGCAGCCACGGTGCTGGCCGGTGAATTGTCCCTCTCCTCGGCCATCGTCGCCGGAGATTGGGTCTCTTCGCATGACGAACTGGGACGGAACCGCTAGGAGAGGCCCATGACCGACCTCGTCCTCGTCACCGGGATCACCGGATATATCGCCAGTCACGTCGCCGTCCGTCTGATCGAGCGCGGCTACCGCGTGCGCGGCACGGTGCGCAACAAGGCCAAGGGGCGGCGGGTGCTGGATGCCATGGCCGTGAACGGCGTGGATATTTCCGGCGTGGAACTGGTGGAGGCCGACCTGAGCGCGGATGCGGGCTGGCGCGACGCTGTCGAGGGCTGCCGCTATGTGCAGCATGTCGCCTCGCCCCTGCCGTTCGAGGCTCCGTCCGACCGGGAGGCGCTGGTCCCCGAAGCGCGGGCGGGCGCGCAGCGCGTGCTGGAAAACGGCTTTTCGGCCGGCGCGGAGCGGATCGTCATGACCTCCTCCATCGCCGCCATGATGTACCAGCCCGGGCGCGGGCGGGCACGCACCTACGGCGAGGCGGACTGGTCGGACCCGGACTGGCGCGCCCTGACGGCCTATCCCGTGTCCAAGACGCGTGCGGAACTGTCGGCTTGGGCCTATGTGGACGCGCAAGGCCTGCGCGACAGGCTCGTCACGGTCAATCCGGGCCTCGTTCTGGGGCCGGACCCGTTCGACAATGGCGGGGCCTCGCTGTCGGCCGTGCGCGACCTGATGAACGGAGACTTTCCGGCCGTGCCCCGGATCGCCTTCCCGGTCGTGGACGTGCGCGACTGCGCGGCCATTCACGTCGCCGCCATGACCGCGCCGGATACCGCCGCCCGCCGCCTTATCGCGGCCGGGGAAACGGTAAGCCTGGCGCAGATCTCCGACTGGCTGAAGGAAGTCTACTCGGCCGCCCGGCTGCCGCGGTTCGAAGCGCCGAGCCTGCTCATGCGCGCCCTGTCGCTCTTCGACGACCGCATCAAGACCATCCTGCCCGACCTCGGCCACACGCCCCGCATGGAGGCCGCTTACGTCACGACCCTGACGGGCGTCGTGCCGAGACCTGCGCGGGAGAGCGTGCTCGCAACGGCGCGCGACCTCGTGGAGAACGGGAACGTGACGCTGGAGGGTTAGGGGCGTGTCTTGACGCATCTTGACATCAAGACGTCTTGATGTATCTGGACATAGTCGATCCATCGCCTGGAAAGGGTTCGCCATGTCCGTTCAACGTGAGAAGTTCGCGACCCAGATGGAGTCCGGGAAGCTGTCCGCACTGCGCGACATTGCCAAGACGGAAGGCCGCCAGTTTCAGGTCGTTCTGGAAGAAGCCGTCGAGATGTATCTCAAGGAGCGCTCCACGTACAAAATGCGACCGGAGGTCAGGGAGGCCTATGAGTCCTTCGTGGCGCAGTTCCCGAAAACGCTTGAGATGCTATCGAAATGATCATCCACTACCTGACGGTGGACGATGCGATCGCATTCCATGCGGATCAGATCGAAAGGTTCGGCGGCGCGGACGGGATACGCGACGAGGGGGCGCTGGCTTCGGCAATGTTCAGGCCGCAGTCGGGCTACTATGATGACAGGATTTCCGAAGCGGCGGCGCTTTGGGAGAGCTTGGCGCAGAACCACCCCTTCATCGACGGCAACAAGCGCGTGTCGCTCACGGTGACGGGCGTTTTCCTTGCAATCAACGCTATCCGCATCACGGCCGAAGACGACAAGGTCTGGCGGTTCATGCTGGGCCTGTTCGAGACAGGCGAGTTCACCTACGCCAATCTGGACGCCTGGCTCCGTGCCAACACCGCGCCCGTCCCGACCGCCTAGCCGCTCTCGCAGGCAATAGGCGATCCGGTCACGCCGCTGTCGAATTCGGCGGTGCCGTCCACGCAGAGCGCATCCGCCCGGTCGCGTTCCAGTTCGGCGCGCCAGTGCAGCACGCCGTAGGCGGCGAGGCCAAGCGTTCCGAGCACCGCCCAGCGGACGAGCCGCGCGCGGCCGGCACGGCTCACGCGGCGGTCCTCAAGCGGCCCGCACCGCATCCGCGAACCGGTCGAACAGGTAGAAACTGTCCTGCGGGCCGGGCGAGGCTTCGGGGTGGTGCTGGACGGAGAAGACGGGCTTGCCCTTCAGGCGGATGCCGCAATTGGTGCCGTCGAACAGCGACACGTGGGTTTGCTCCACCGTGTCGGGCAGGCTGTCCGCATCCACCGCGAAGCCGTGGTTCATGGACACGATCTCCACCTTGTCCGTGGTGTGGTCCATGACCGGATGGTTGGCGCCGTGGTGGCCCTGCTCCATTTTCACCGTCCTGCCGCCCAGCGCGATGGCGAGCATCTGGTGGCCGAGGCAGATGCCCAGCAGGGGCATGTCCGCCGCGATCAGCTCCCGGATAACGGGGATGGCATATTCGCCCGTCGCAGCCGGATCGCCCGGCCCGTTGGACAGCACCACCCCGTCCGGCTCGAGGGCCAGTATGTCCGCCGCGCTCGCCGTGCCGGGCACGACGGTGACGGCCAGACCCGCGCTGACCAGATTGCGCAGGATGTTGCGCTTCACGCCGTAGTCGATCAGCACGACCTTCCGGGTTCCCGTCGCGTCCGAGTGGCCTTGCGGCCATTCCCACCGGGCCTGGGTCCAGTCGAAGGCGGTGTCCGCCGCCATGTCGCGGGCCAGATCCGCGCCGACGAGGCCGTTCCAGCTCCGGGCACGCTCCGCGAGAACCTCTATGTCGAACCGCCCCTCGGGATCGTGCGCGATCACGCCGTTGGGCATGCCGTGGTCGCGGATATGCGCGGTCAGCGCCCGTGTATCCACCCCGGACAATCCGATGATGTTCCGCGCCGCGAGCCAGTCGCCCAGCTCGGTTTCGCTGCGCCAGCTGGATGCGGGCGTGACGGAGGCCCGGAACACCGCGCCGCGCGCCGCCGTGCGGGCGGCGTCCGTCGTCGCTTCCTCGTCGTCTTCGGTCGTGCCGGTATTGCCGATATGGGGGAAGGTGAAGGTGACGATCTGCGCGGCATAGGACGGGTCGGTCAGGATTTCCTGGTATCCCGTCATGGCCGTGTTGAAGCAGACCTCGCCGACGGCCTCTCCGGTCGCGCCGATGCCGTGGCCGTGGAAGGCCTCTCCCGACGCCAGGACCAGCACGGCCGTCGCGGGCGCATCGGGGGTGTAATCGTCGCTCATATCGGGTGTCCTAGCAGGGGTCGCTAGGCGGGTCCTATGGGGCAGGAGACCGGGATTCGCAACATGGCGGCGGCGGGCCATGCACAGTTGCGACGCGCGCGTGGCCAGGTCCTGGCTCGACCATGGTCCGGCCGTGGACAGGCTGGCCCCCTCGCTTGGCAGACGGCGAGCGCGTCCCTATATGGATGCGTTCGAGAAGCCGCCCCATCTTCCGGGATCCGGCATCAGCGAGACCCCATGACTGCACCGCTTCGCGATCAGATCACGACCGCCACCAAGGAGGCCATGCGCGAAAAGGACCGCGTGAGGCTTAGCACGCTCCGCCTCATGAGCGCCGCCATCAAGGACCGCGACATCGCTGCCCGCGCGGCCGACCGCTGTGGCGGAATCGGCGATGACGAAATCCTCGGCATCCTGACGAAGATGGTGAAACAGCGCGAGGAAGCCGCCAAGACCTACGAGGACAATGGACGCTGCGAGCTGGCCGAGCGCGAACGCGAGGAGATCGAGGTCGTCCGCACCTTCATGCCCGTGCCCATGACCGACGAAGAAGTCGAAGCCGCCGTCTCCAGTATCGTGGACGCCACCGGCGCGACCTGCCTGAAGGATATGGGCAAGGTGATGGGGCAGCTGAAATCCGGCTATGCGGGCCGCATCGACATGGGCAAGGCCGGTGCCGTGGTGAAGGCGAAGCTCTGCTCGTGAGACGTCGTCTCACGGCGCGTTCTTAAGGGTCGCTTAGGGTGGTCCTGCCTTTGCCCACGATCATTTGATCCTTCCAGTCTCTGCGCGCGCTTGAAGCGGGCGGGCGACCTGCCCTAAGGCGAGGGCAGGATTTCCTGGGGAGGCTCTCATGCCGCGTCTGTTTTTCGTCGTCCTGTCCATCTGCGCGCTGATGGCGGCTGCACCGGCGCATGCCCAGAGCACGGCGGACTTCACGGTCGCCGGGGTGGATTACGATCCCGGCGTGACGACCTTCGCGCAGAGCGCGGGCTACGACATCGGCGAGCGGCCGGTGCGCTTCGGGGACATGATCACCTATCTGCGGGGTCTGGCGGACCGGTCCGACCGGATCACGGTGGAAACGATCGGCTACAGCCATGAGCGGCGTCCGATCCTGACCTTCACGGTGACCAGTCCCGCCAACCACGCCAATCTCGAGGCCATCCGCCAGACCCATCTGGACCGGATGGAGGGCCGCGCGGCCTCCGATGCCGCGCCCATGGTCCTGTGGATCAATTTCGGGGTCCACGGGGCGGAAACGTCCGGCATGGAGGCGGCCGTTCCGGTGCTCTACCATTACGCGGCCGGGCAGGGCCCGGCGGTGGAGCGGCATCTGGAAGACGCCGTGATGATCTTCACCGTGATCTTCAATCCGGACGGTCACGCGCGGCGCATCGACCATGTGGAGACCTTCTGGTCCTATGCCGACAATACGGACATCAACGATGCCGCCCACGAGCTGTGGACCGAGGCGCGGACCAACCATTACTGGTTCGATCTCAACCGCCAGTGGCTCCTGCTGACCCAGCCCGAAAGCCAGGCCTGGATCCGCCAGTGGCACAAGTGGAAGCCGATGGTGTCGGCCGACTATCACGAAATGGGCTCCGACAGCCCCTACTACTTCCATCCGGGCGAGGCGCTGCGCCGCAATCCGCTCATCCCGCTGCGCGCCCGCGAACTCACCGCCCGCATCGGCGAACGCCACGCCGCCTTCCTCGACAGCGAGGCGCGGCTCTATTCGACAGAGGAAGGGTTCGACAATTTCTACATCGGCAAGGGTTCGACTTACCCGCAGATCAACGGCTCGCTCGGGATCCTGTTCGAAGCCGGCGCGGCCCGGGGCGGGGCGGTGGAGACGGAACGCGGCCTGGTCGATACGGCCGACAATGTGCGGACCCAGTTCCGCACCGCGCTGACCACCATCCAGGGATCCCTCGACCTGCGTGAGGAGATCACGGCCTATCAGCGCGAGTTCTTCGTCCAGAACGCCGAACAGGCCCGGCCCGGCGGCTGGGTGTTCACGGCCGACGGCGATCCCGAACGCGCCGCGCGCTTCGTGCGCCTGCTCAACATGCACGATGTGGAGGTGTCCCGCCTGGCCGGCGATCTGGAGCTGGACGGACGGACCTACCCGGCGTCGGAGAGCTTCTTCGTATCCATGGATCAGGGCAACAACCGCATGGTGCGCGGCATCTTCGAGCGCCTGACGGAGTTCGACGAGAACATCTTCTACGACGTGTCCGGCTGGACGCTGCCGCTGGCCTATGACCTCGACTATGCCGCCGTGGACCGGTCCGTGCGGGTCGGCGCGCGGGCGACCGGCGACTTCCAGCCTGCCCAGGCGCCCGACCGTGCGCCCTACGGCTATGTGTTCGACTGGTCGCATACCTACGCGCCGCGCGCGCTGAACCGCGTGCAGACCGAAGAGCTGCTGGTGCGCGTCAGCATGAAGGAGGTGTCGGTGGAAACCACGCGCGGGACCGTCCAGCTGGGGCGCGGCTCCATCTTCGTGCCGCTCGCCCGGCAGGAGGCCTCGCGCGACGCCATACATGCGCTCATGCAGACCATCGCTGCCGAAGACGGCGTGACCGTCCACGCCGCCACGTCGGGGCTGAGCGCGGAGACGGGCCGCGATCTCGGCGGGCGCGGATCCTTCCGTGTGGTGGAACCGCCCAAGGTCGTGCTGGCCTATGACGAAGGCTTCTCGCGCTACGATGTGGGAGAGGTCTGGTGGACGCTGGACTACCGCCACCGCATGCCGGTGACGCTGGTGCACACGGACAATCTGGGCGATCTCGACTGGGACGACTACACCCACCTGGTCATGGTGGGCGGCAATGCGTCGATCGACGAGGGTCTCACGGAAGCGCTGGACGACTGGATCGGCCGGGGCGGCACGCTGATCGCGACCCGCGACTCCGCGCAGTGGGCGGAGGAGCATCTGGTCGGCGACGACGGCGACGACGGCGACGGCGAGGCCGAAGAGTCGGGCTCCGACGAAGCCAAGGACGAGGATGAAGACGACGCCGCCTCGGACGACGGGCCGGAACGGTACGACTTTTCGGAGATGCGCCTGCGCGATGCCGAACACGTCATTGGCGGATCGATCTTCGCGACCGATCTCGACATCAGCCACCCGCTCGGGTTCGGCTATTCCGACCGCGACCTGCCCGTGCATCGCAATGTGGAGTTCACGCTGGAGCGTCCCGAGGACAACCCCTACGCCGTGCCGGTCCAGTATTCGGATGCGCCGCTGCTGTCGGGTTATGCGTCGGAGGCGCGTCTGGAGGAGATTGCAGGCACGCCGTCCGTGGTGACCTACCGGATGCGGCGCGGCGCGGTGATCCTGATGGCGGACAATCCCGTCTTCCGCGGCACCTATCCGGGCACGGAAAAGCTGCTGATGAACGCCATCTTCTTCTCCGGCCTGATCGACCGTCCCAGCGGCGATTACGGCCCCGACGCCCCGGGCAGGTAGGGGCCGCTCTGGAAAGCCGTTCCTAAACGGCGCGGTCGGCTCTGGAATCCGTCGGGGCCTTCCGCTAGGTCGCGGACCCGATGTCCGAGCCGCCCCGCAGACACGACCCCGCAAACGAGACCCGGCACGAGCCCCGGCCCTTCGTGCCGCCCGTCTGGTTGCGGCCCGGGATCGTGCAGACCGCGCTGGCCAGCCAGTCCTTCCGCAAGCGCGGCCCCAACCCGATGCTGGACGCCGCCCGCGACGTGGTGCTCGATTGCGGCGACGGGGTCCGCCTGAAGGGAAGTTTCTCGCCCCACCCCGACAACCGCGCGCTGGTGATCTTCCTGCATGGCTGGGAAGGCTCGCAGGACAGCACCTATGTCGTGTCCTGCGGGCGCTACATGTATCAGCGCGGGGCGAGCGTGTTCCGGCTGAACTATCGCGACCATGGGGACAGCCACGCCCTGAACGAGGGTCTGTTCTACTCCACCCGTTTCAATGAGGTCTTCGACGCGGTGCGGCAGGCAGCCCGGCTCGGCGAGGGGGCGGATGTCTACGTGGTCGGTTTCTCGCTGGGCGGAAACTTCGCGCTTCGCATCGCGCGCTCCCTGCGCGACCTGATGATCCCCAAGCTGCGCCGCATCTTCGCGATCAGCCCTGTCGTCGACCCGTGGGGCGCCGCGCCGCTGGTGGACGCCAACCCGCTCTACCGGCGCTATTTCCTGAAAAAGTGGACGGCCAGCTTGCGCAAGAAGCAAGCGGCCTTCCCGGATCTCTACGACTTTTCGGACCTGCTGCGCGAACGACGCGTTCTGGGCATCACGGAGAAGATCCTGCCGCGCCATTCCAGATATTCGCGCATGGAGGACTATTTCAACGCCTACCGCGTGGATCCGGACGATCTGGCCCGCGTGCCCGTTCCGATCGACATCATCACCGCGCGCGACGACGGCATGATCCCGGAGCGCGACATTGCGGGGCTGAGCCTTGCACCCGGCTCGCGGGCCATCATCCACGATCATGGCGGGCACAACGGCTTCTTCCAGTCGCTGCGAGGCCCGACCTGGTATGACGAACATATCGCCGCCCATGTCTTCGGCGATGCAGCGGGAGAACCGGAAAACCCCGTGACGCCGGCGTCCGAGCCGCTATGAAGGCCGGATGCGCCTTCTTCTTCTCATCCCGGCCATCCTCCTGGCGGCTTTCGTGATTCTGTCCCTGCTCAGCCAGCGCGGCAAAGCCACCGGTCTGGTCGACGGACGGCTCGCGCCACTTTCCTCCAAGCCCAACGCCGTGTCGTCCGAAGACGGAACCGACTCGGCCCGTCGGGTCGAACCGTTCCATGCGGATCGGGAGGCGATCAGAGCGGCGGTCGAAGCCACCGGCGGGACCGTCACCGAAGACAGGGACGACTATATCGGCGCGACCTACACGACGCGGCTGATGCGGTTCGTCGACGATGTGGAGTTCCGCCGCGACGGCGCGGTCTGGCAGGTCCGTTCCGCCTCCCGGGTCGGACATTCGGACATGGGCGCCAACCGCAAGCGCGTCGAGACGTTGCGCGCCGCCCTCGGCTCTTGAGCGCGCCCAGAGGTTCGTCGCGCTGGGCGAAAAACTTAATCGGTGTTAAATAAGGCGAAATCGCCCCACGCCTCTGCCTTCCAAGGCCTATTGCGTCCTCGTGGTGAAATCGCCGCCTTCCGGCCATGCGTAGGAAGACCCGATAACGAGGACCCTGCCCCATGCCCGAAAAGCATCTGAAGAAGAAAACCGTGGACCACCCCCGCGTCAAGGAACTGATCCGCGAGCTGCTGGTCGCGCTCGGCGAGGATCCGGACCGCGAGGGTCTCCAGGAAACGCCGCGCCGCATCGCCAATTTCTGGCGCGACTTTATCGAGTACGATCCCGGCAAGCTCGACACGGTGTTCTCCTCCGTGCGGCACGACCAGATGGTTGCCGTCACCGGAATGCGCGTCTGGAGCATGTGCGAGCACCACATGCTGCCCTTCTGGTGCGACGTGTCGGTCGCCTATATCGCGGAAGACAAGGTGCTGGGCCTGTCCAAGTTCGCCCGGATCGCGCACAAGAACGCGCACAATCTGTCCCTTCAGGAAAAGCTGGTCGCCGACATCGCTTCCGATCTGAAGGGCTTTCTCGATACGGAAAACGTCGCCGTCATGGCCAAGGGGGAACATCTCTGCATGACCATGCGCGGCATCCGCACCCCGCACCGCATGATTTCGTCCGTTCTGGACGGCCAGTTCCGCGAACCCCACACGCGCGCCGAATTTCTCAGCCTCGTCAATGCGGCGGAGAACCCGCGCAGCAACTAGGTCACGGCCCATTGCGCGCCTTGAGACGAGGCACGCAATGGGATAGCCCGCATCCGACCTTTCTTCGGAGCGCGCCATGCCGACCCTCGTCCTCGTCCGTCACGGACAATCCGTCTGGAATCAGGAAAACCGCTTCACAGGCTGGGTGGACGTCGATCTGACGGAGCGCGGGGTCGCGGAAGCCAGGAAGGCGGGCGAGTTGCTCGCGGCGGAAGACATCCGGTTCGACGCCGCATTCACCTCCTTCCAGCGGCGCGCCATCAAGACGCTCTGGCTGACGCTGGAAGGCATCGACCAGATGCACATTCCGGAGACCAAGGCGTGGCAGCTCAACGAGCGGCACTACGGCGCGCTTTCGGGACTGAACAAGCAGGAGACGCGCGACAAGCACGGAGACGAGCAGGTCCACATCTGGCGGCGCAGCTTCGACGTGCCCCCGCCTCTGGTCGGTCGGGATCATGAGTACCACCCCGCCAACGATCCCAAATATAGCGGCTACGATCCGGCCATCCTGCCCGGCGGGGAGAGCCTGAAGATGACCACGGACCGCGTGCTGCCCTATTTCAATGCGCAGGTCCGGCCGATGCTGGATGCGGGCGCGAACCTGATCGTCAGCGCCCACGGCAATTCCCTGCGGGCGCTCTTGAAGGACCTCTTCCAGGTCGCGGACGCCGACATCCCCGGCTTCGAGTTCCCGACCGGAAACCCGCTCCTGCTCGATCTGGGCGAGGGCCAGAAAGTGCTCGGCGCCCGCTATCTGGACGCGGACCGCGCGAAGGATCTGCCAGCCCTCTGAAACCGTCCTGATCAGTCGGGGGACGACAGCATGGCCGGGATGACATACGTCCCGACCAGATCGTTGCGCCAGCGGCCCCAGATATAGCCCTGACGGTAGTTCCCGCCCACCAGAACCACGGACAGCTCGAGCGCCGGCACCACGATGATGAGCTGCCCGCCATTGCCGGACGCCTCGAAGCTCTCATAGCGTGCGTCTCCGACACGGACCTCGTCCGTGCGCCAGATATAGGCCTGTCCGCCTCCGAAATAGGTATTGTCGAAGTCGGACTGGCTCAAGCCCGTGGTTTCCGGCGTGATGAGCAGGGAGGCCTCGGTCGACGTCTCGACCCAGTCTTCCGAGACGATGCGCCGCCCGTTCCAGACCCCGCCATTGGCATAGGCCGCGCCGACCTTTAGCAGGTCGCGCGGGCGGATATAGGCCCCTCCGCCCAGATAGGCC
>JBARXH010000055.1:0-8686 GCA_049647245.1 Litorimonas sp. | reverse complement strand
ATCTGTGTCTGTCGTGGTGCCATCGCTGACCGTGACTTCAAAGGTCAGGGTCGAAGCGCCGATGAATGGCGTTGCCGTAAAGGTCGGCGTGGCGGTGTTTGCATTGGACAGAACAATCGCGAAGCTGGATGTTTCGCGCCAGCTGTAGGTCAGCGTGTCGTTCGGATTGGGGTCTGTCGAACCCGTGGCGTCCAGCGTGATGGTCGAGTTGGCATTGATTTGCGCCAGCGTCGGGGACTGGTCGGGGCCGGCATCCGCGACGGGCGGATTGTTGGCCACGGCTGCCTGGGCCGGAATGGTGATCGTGACAGTGTCCGTATCCGTCGCGGTCCCGTCGTTCACGGTCAGCTCGAAGGACAGGGTTGTTGGGGTATTTTGTGGCTGGAACGTGAATGACGGCGTGGCCGTGCTTCCGTTGGTCAGCGAAATGGGCGTGCCGAACGTCTCCCTCCAGCTATATGTGAGCGTCGTGTTCGGATCGGGATCGGTCGACCCCGTGCCGTCCAGCTGAATCGTATTGTTCGCGGCCTGATATGCGGCCAAGGCGGGCGACTGGTCGGGCCCCGCATCCGCCGTCGGCGCCGTGTTGGCGGCCGCTTGTGCCGGCAAGGTGATGGTGACCGTGTCGGTGTCCGACACCGTTCCGTCATTGACTTCGACTTCGAAGGTCAGCGTCTGCGCCTGCGCCCCAAGCACGGCCGTGAAGGTCGGGGACACGGCAGTCGTGCTCGACAGGGTGACATTGGATCCGGCCGTCTGCGTCCAGCTGTAGGTCAGCGTGTCATTGGGGTCCGCATCCGTTGAGCCCGATGCGTCCAGCGTGATGGTGGAGTTGGCAGCGATCGCGGCGGTCGTGGGAGACTGGTCCGGTCCGGCATCGGCGACCGGAGCCGTGTTCGCGGCTTGAAAGGTGATCGTGACCCGGTCCCGTCCAATACCGTTCGGGAACAGGCCGTCGCTTGCGACGAGTTCGAATTCGAACGCAGTCGTTGCCGACGCGGTGTAGGTGAAGCTCGGCATGGTCGTATTGCCATTCGCCAGGGAAACGGACGGACCTGTGGTCTGGACCCACGTATAGGTCACGTTCGGGTCACCGTCCGGCTCCGTCGTGCCAGACCCGTCCAGGGTCACCGTCACCGGGGATCCGATCGTCGTGATCGTCTGGTCTGGACCTGCATCGGCATTGGGCGGTCTGTTGGGCGAGATGGCGTTGGCAACTTGTACGCACGCATTGCTGCCGGATTGGCGGAGTTGCTGTGTCGTGATACCGCGCGATGCCGTGATTGTACCAGCGACGGGCGCATTTTGCTGCCCGGACGTGTTTTCCAAAATGAAATAAAGCTGTGCGTTTGGCCCTGCACCAGCCAAAGCTGTCCCAGAAATGTCGGAGTTACGCAGATTGAGAGTGCGGTTCGTAGTGCTGTTGCTCGGGTTTATGACGCCAGCGACTATAGGACTGCCGATAAATGTCCGTGATGTCGGGCTGTCGGATAGATATACGCGGTAATTGTCGACGTTTAGGCTGCCAGACGTCGAATCTGTCTGGTTGCCGCTTAGGCTGAGGAAGCCCCGAATCCCACACTGTTGACCGATGCCCGCGACGGGTGCAGCCGATGTGATCGACCCGTTGAGCGCCATGGCGGGCGAGGCCATGCCGAGTGTCAGGACGGCCGCGACCGTCGACGTGGTGAGAAGTGAGGATTTCATGATTTTCCCTGCAGATTGGACGCTTGGCCACTGGAGGCCTTCACGGCGCGCCCTCTGACAATGGAAACGGAATGGACATGTCCCAGATGGGACAAGAGCTGCAGGTTCGGGGCGATTTCTCCGATCTTTTTCGTGGCCTCTGGTTCTAGCAGGCCTGTCGGGTGCGCGGGAAATTCAAATGGATTTAGCTCGGCCTTGCCATCCGCATATGCCGCCGTCACACGGATCGGGTGCGGGCGTGGCCACTCGCTCCCCTTCCGCTCCCGGCGATGTGAAGTGTCGTGTAGTGAAGCGGGGGGCCAGGCCGCCTAGGGGCTGGGCAACCAATTCGGGACGCATCCGTTCAAAAAGGGAACAGACATCATGATCCGCACACTCCTCGCCGCTGCCGCGCTGTCCGCGACCGCCCTGTCGGCCCCGGCCTTCGCCACCTCGCCGACCAAGGCCGCGATCGCGGACGCCATGAAGGAGACCACCGCCATGACGCAGGCCACGCAAGCCTATGCCAACCTGCTGTCGCGCCACCTCACGCCCGGAGATGACGGGATCCTGCTGTTCGACTACGCCGCCGCCAAGGCCAATGGCGATCACCAGACCATCAAGGCCTATATTGCGGAACTGGAAACGCAGGCCCCGTCGCAGATGAGCGCCGCCGCGGCGGTGTCCTATTGGGCCAACCTCTACAATGCCGTGACGCTGGACGTCGTGCTGGACGACTATCCCATAAAGTCGATCCGCTCGCTCGGTCCGTTCACGACGGGTCCCTGGAAACGCGACGTCGTCGTGGTGGAAGGCAGGACGCTGAGCCTCGACAATATCGAACACGATATCATGCGCGTGGAGTTCGCCAGCCCCTACATCCACTACATGGTCAATTGCGCCTCGATCGGCTGCCCGAACCTGAGCGACACGCTCTGGCAGGCCGAAACACTGGAAGAGGACCGCATCCAGGCCGCCGAGGCCTTCATAAATTCCGACCGCGGCGTGGCGCTCGATTCCAAGGGCCGCATCGCCGTGTCCAAGATCTACAAATGGTTCTCCGAGGATTTCGGGGACACGGAAGACGCGCTGCGCGCCCACCTCGCCGAACATGCCCAGGGTAAAAAGCTCGAGGCCCTGACCACCGGTGCCCGCTTCAAGGGCAGCCACTACGACTGGGACCTGAACGCGCCGCGCTAGAGCGACCCGCCTCCTCGCCCCATTTGAAAGACGATCCAATGACTGACCTCTCCCTCGACACGCCGCCCGAAACTCCGGCCAACGCCCCGTCCAAGCCTCTGTGGAAACGCCTGCTGCCGCTGGGGGTCATCGCCGCTGCCCTAGGGGTTTTCTTCGCCGTGGGCGGGCCGGACTATGTGTCCATCGACAGCCTGCGGGAAAACCGCGAGACGCTGAGCGCCCTCGTCGCCGACAATTTCTGGCTGGTCTGGATCGGCTTCATCGCCCTTTATGCCACGCTCGTCGGGATCAGCTTTCCCGGCGCGGGCTTTCTCTCCATCTTCGGCGGGTTCCTGTTCGGCACGGTCACGGGTGCGACGGGCATCGTGATCGGCGCCACGATCGGCGCGACCGCCATCTTCCTCGCCGCGCGCTACGCCTTCGGCGACGCGCTCGCTGCCAAGGCCGGACCCTACATGAAGAAGTTCGAAGCCGGGCTGAAGGAGAACGAGCTGTCCTACCTGTTCATCCTGCGCCTGATCCCGGCCTTCCCGTTCTTCATCGTCAACATCGTGCCCGCCCTGTTCGACGTGAAGATCCGAAACTATGTGATCAGCACGGCGCTGGGCATCATTCCGGGATCGCTCGTCTATGCCAGCGTCGGCGCAGGCGTCGGAGCCATCTTCGATGCGGGCGGCGATGTGCAGCTGGGCGGCCTGATGCTCCAGCCTACCGTGATCGGGCCCATTTTGGGCCTGATCGCCCTGTCCTTGCTTCCCATCCTCTACAAGAAATTCAAGGGCTCGCCCGCCGAGGCGTGAGCCTCCGCCGAAAGAGCCTTCCGACGGGAAAGCCCGTCGCCGAAACAGAAAGACAAGACCATGACCTCCGTGACCTTCGACGCCGCTTCCACGGAAGACGCCCATTTCCTCACCCAGACGGCTCCGACCGCCTCCAAGGACAAGACCGTCCACGAGGTCGACCTCTGCGTCATCGGCGCAGGATCGGCCGGCCTCTCTGTCGCCTACGGCGCGTCGCACCTCGGCCGCTCGGTCGTGATGTTCGAGCGCGAGAAGATGGGCGGCGATTGCCTCAATACGGGTTGCGTGCCGTCCAAGGCCCTCATCAAGGCCGCCAAGGTCGCCCATGACCGCCGCCATGGCAGCGAGTACGGGATTGCGCCGACCGAGCCCGACATCGACTTCGACGCCGTCAAGGCGCACATCCAGGGCGTGATCGACCAGATCGCCCCGGTCGATTCGGTCGAGCGCTATAGCGGCTTCGGTGTCACCGTGATCCAGGAAGACGCCCAGTTCGAGGACGAACGCACCATCGTGTCGGACAGCCACATCGTGCGCGCCAAGCGCATCGTCGTCGCGGCAGGATCGCGCGCCAACGTCATTCCCATCCCCGGCATGGACACGGTGGACTACCTGACCAACGAAACCATCTTCCAGGTCGATCGTCTGCCCGAGCATCTGATGATCATCGGCTCCGGACCCATCGGGCTGGAAATGGGTCAGAGCTTCCGCCGCCTCGGCTCCGACGTCACCATCATCGACATCGCCGAGCCTCTGGGCCGCAACGATCCCGATCATGCCAAGGTCCTGATCGATCAGCTGGAACGCGAAGGCGTGCAGTTCCGCGCGCCCGCCAAGACGAAGTCCGTCAGCCAGGACGCGAACGGCACGATCTCGGTCCACTTCGAGGACGGCGAGCCCGTCACTGGATCGCACCTTCTCATGGCCGCGGGACGCGCGCCCAACGTCGAAGGCTTGGAGCTGGAAAAGGGCGGCGTGACCTATGACTGCCGCGGCATCGAAACCGATGCGGCACTGCGCACGTCCAACAAGCGGGTCTATGCGGCGGGCGACATTGCGGCTGGCAAGGGCGGCCTGACCCACGCGGCCGGGTTCCACGCCGGGGCGCTGATCAAGAACCTCTACTTCATGCCGCCGGGACTGGGCGGAATGTTCGCGAAGGCGACCACCGACCGCATGCCTGCCGTGATCTACACCCAGCCGGAGCTTGGCACGATCGGTGCGGGCGCGGACGCCGCCGCCAAGACGTTGCATTTCGAATTCGACGAGAACGACCGCGCCATTGCGGAGCGCTCCACCCTGGGCGGGGTGAAGCTGTATCTCGACGGCAAGAACAAGCTGATCGGCGCGAGCGTCGTCGGCGAACAGGCGGGCGAAATGATCAACACGATCAGCCTCGCCATGGCAGGCGGTCTGAAGCTGTCCCAGATCAGTTCGATGATCAGCCCCTACCCGACCCGGACCGAGGCCGTGAAACGCGCCGCCTCCAGCCACTTTACCGACGCCGTCTTCGGCCCCAAGGCCAAGGCGCTGTCCGGTTTTTGGACCCGGTTCCAGTAGTCCGCAAGCCCGGTGACTATTCGGCTTAGGCCGGAGCGGCGGGCAAGATATCGATCGGCAGGGTCATCCGGGTCTTGTCGCCCGTGATCGGATAGGTCCCGTGCCAGAGGTAGCTCGGGAACAGCACCAAGCGGCCGGGCTTCGGCTCGATCTCGTGCTCCGGCCCCTGGCCGAGCGCTTCGCCCAAGGGCGCAGGCGGTTCACCGAACTTGATCCAGCCCTCCTTGCCCCGCCCGGAGGGCACGTCGACGTAATAGGCCGAGCTGATCCATCCGGCCGGATGGACGTGGTTGACGTGGTGTCCCCCGCTTCGAAGGCGCACGCTCCAGGCTCCCCTGACCCGGTAGGCTCCGGTATTGCGGCTCAGGAAGGCGTGGGTGCGGTCCTGTCCGATCGTCTCCAGATAGTCGCGCACGGCCGCGTCGATGGCTTGGAAGTACCCTTGAATGGCGGGCGTCTCAATATAGCGCAGGTCGGCCAAGGTCTGCGTTCCGGTCTGCAAGGACTGGTCCAGCGGCGCGTCGGAATGCCCGTGATGCGCCTCCAGTTCCGCTTTCAGGTCCGCATTGAACGACGCCATGTCGGACCAGCCGTCCGGAGCGGACAGGTCATAGGCCCGCACGAAGCGTTCGTAATCGAAATACCATCGGTAGTTCTGACCCTTGGCGCGCCCGGCGGTGGCCTTGACCGCATAGTAGAGCTGGTCGTTGGGCGTGGCCCGAAGGCCGAAATCCGCAACCTGCTGTGCAAGATCGGGGTTCGAATTGCCCAAGGCCGCCCGGCAGACCCGGTGCATCAACGGCGTGTAACCGGGCGCCCCCGACAAGGCGTCCAAGCCCGCCTTCTCCGCCTCGTCGAAGCGCTTCTCTTCGATCAGGATTTCCAGACGCACCGTGTCGACCGCCACGCCGGACGGGGCGGCGGCAAGCCACCGCTTGGCTTCCGCCATGTCACCGGCCTTGTAGAAGGCCCGGATCGCGGGGCCCCAGATCTTGGGGTTGTCAGGATAGGCCCCCAGAGTTTTGTCCGCGAAGGTTCGGGCCTCGGCCCAGCGGCCTTGCATGTGCAGTATCTGCAGCGCCAGGACGAAGGACTCCGCCCCCACACTCTCGTCGCCAATGACCGAAGACAAGCCCTCGAGCGCGGCATCGAACTCGTTCCGGCAGTAGGCGAGGCGGGCGCGGATATTGGCCTTCTCCGCGCCGGGCAGCGGTGCCTCGTCGAGACGGGCTGCCACCTCTTCGAGCTGCAGGCCTTCCAGCGACGCGTTCAGAAGTCCGCGCCAGGCGATTGCGTTGCCGGGCTCGGCTGCTGCGAGGTGACGGAATTCGTCGGCCGCTTCCCGAAAGGCGCTCTGATCGAAGAGGTGGCGTGCGAGATTGAAGCGGGCCGGGTGGTAGTCCGGGTCTGCCGCCAGAGCCGCCCGGAATGCCGCTTCCGCGCCGAGCGGATCTCCGAGCGCGATCCGGATATTCCCTTCCGTATTGCGCTTCTCGTGCAGGTTCCCGGCATCACGGGACGCCTCGACGATGCGCGTCAGGGCGGTCGGAAAGTCCCTGCGCCGATGAGCCACGAGCGCGCCCAGATGCAGAGCTCTCGCATCGTCCGGGTAAGTCAGAAGATGAAGGCCGAGCAGGGTTTCGGCCTGGTTCAGATCACCTGACTGGTAGGCTTGGTGAGCGGACTGGAGCGACATGGAGACTGCTGTTCGAAAGGACGGAAAAGAGACGCTCTCTGAAAAGCCCAGTCCGCTCTCTGCCGCAAGCCCGGAATACGGCCCGGCCCATTCGCGTCCATCCACGTTTCAGGCGCGATCCAGGCGAACGGGACTTCGTGTGAAACATCCATAAAAGTTTAATGTTTCAGGTCCGTCGGGACGTTATAGTCGGTCCGATGTCGGACATGCCCACCATACGCAAACCCGTTCTGTCCTACGGCTTCGCGCGCCAGCACGGTGTGGTGGCCGTGCCGGGCGAGGACGGGCGTGTCACTCTGGCCCACCGAGCGCAGGCCTCGCGCGACGCCCTGATCGAGGCGCGGCGCGTCGTCGGCCATCCGGTGCTGCGCGAGGCATTGAGCCCGGAAGCCTTCGAGCAAACCCTCAGCGGCCTCTACGCCCAGGCCGATCTGGCCGGGGCGAGCGAGGACGCGCTCGGCGCACCGCAGGACCTGTCCGCCCTGGCGGATGGCTTGCCGCAGACCTCGGACCTGCTCGACAGTTCCGATGATGCGCCCATCATCCGTCTGATCAACGGCGTCCTGCAAGAGGCCATCCGGTCGCGCGCGTCCGACATTCACATCGAACCCTATGAGGAACGGCTGGCCGTGCGCTTCCGCATCGACGGGACCCTGTCCGAAGCCCTGTCCCTGCCCGCCCGTCTTGCGCCTGCGCTGACCAGCCGGGTCAAGGTGATGAGCCGTCTGGACATCGCGCAGAAACGCGTGCCGCAGGATGGGCGCTTCTCGCTCAATCTGGGCGAACGCTCCATCGACCTGCGGGTTTCCACCTTGCCGTCGCGCCACGGAGAACGCGTGGTGATGCGGATCCTGGAGAAGGACAATCAGCGCATGGCGCTGGAGGAACTGGGCATGGACCCGGATGTCCAGGACGCCTTCGCCTCCGCCCTCGCCCGGCCCAACGGCATCATCCTCGTCACGGGACCGACCGGGTCGGGCAAGACGACCTCGCTCTATGCGGCGCTGTCGCGGCTCAATGACGGGTCGCGCAACATCCTCACGGTCGAGGATCCGGTGGAATATGCGCTGGACGGAATCGGCCA
This sequence comes from Litorimonas sp., assembly GCA_049647245.1. Lineage (GTDB taxonomy): Bacteria > Pseudomonadota > Alphaproteobacteria > Caulobacterales > Maricaulaceae > Litorimonas. The sequence continues at coordinate 660 of JBARXH010000055.1, read as the reverse complement.
GACCCAGGTCAACAATGCCGTCGGCATGAGTTTCGCGGCGGGCCTTCGCGCCATCCTGCGGCAGGACCCGGACGTGGTCATGGTCGGCGAAATCCGCGATCCCGAAACGGCGGAAATCGCGGTGCAGGCTTCGTTGACGGGACATCTCGTCCTGTCCACGGTCCATACCAACTCGGCCATCGCCTCGGTCGCCCGCCTGCGCGACATGGGCGTGGAGCCGTTCCTGCTGTCCTCCACCCTGACCGCGCTTGTCGCGCAGCGCCTGGTGCGCCGTCTGTGCGACCACTGCAAGACCGCCTACACGCCGAGCGATGCCGAAGTGGCGGAACTGGACCTGGCGCCGGGCGACTACAGCTTCCACAAGCCGGTCGGTTGCCCGCACTGCGCGGGTGTCGGCTTCGCCGGTCGCCTCGGCCTTTACGAAATCGTTCCCATGGACGAGACGCTGCGAAGCATGATCCACGCGGGCGCGACCGAAGGCGAGATGTCGGCCCATGCCTTCGCCGACCGCCAGACATTGCTTGCCGACGGGGCGGAGAAGGTGGCGGCCGGCCTGACCAGCAGCGACGAGGTGTTGCGCGTATGCCGCTCGGACGAGGTGGGATAGGTGGAGGCCTTCGACTACGCGGCGCTCGACGCGTCCGGCGCACGGCGCAAGGG
>JBARXH010000054.1:0-5082 GCA_049647245.1 Litorimonas sp. | reverse complement strand
CTCCAGCGTCACGAGACCGGCGACGATCGACGCCCCGGCCGAGCCGAAGGTCAGGGCGCGGACGCCGTGCGTGCCGATGTCCGGAACGGAGCCGCCGAAGATGAGCAGACCCGCAAACAGCGCCGATCCGGCCAGAAGCATGACCCAACCGACCGCAACGGGCAGCGACACGGCCCGCAGGACCCAGGCGGCCAGCGCCCCCAGAATAAATTGCAGGCTGAGCGGATTGAGAACGACGCCGAGCCAGCTGCCCGGCAGGGCCGCCGTCGCCGCTTCCGGCCAACTCAGCGCGATCGCCGCCGCCCAAAGCGCGAGTATCGGTGGCCAGAATTTCGGCCGGACGAGCAGCATGAGCGCGAACACCGCGTAGAAGGCCAACTCGAACGTCAGGGTCCACCCCACGCCCAGCACGGGCAGCTGCCCTGTCGGCCAGAGCGCCATCGACAGGGCGAAATGCGCCGCCGCCCCGCCCGGCATCTCGCTGCCGGGAGCGGAAGGCTGGCCGTAGCTGACGAGGAAATAGCCCGCCATCACGCCGCAATAGAGCCACCAGAGCGGGTAGATGCGCGTCATCCGGTCGGCGAGGAATCTCACGGGCCGGCGTCGCGGACGGTTTGGATTCCCGCAGATCCACACCATGATGAAACCGCTGATCACGAAGAACAGGTCCACCCCCGCCCAACCTCGGTCCCACGGGCCGGGATAGAGGTCGGCCCCCGTCATCTCCCGCCAGATTTCCACCGCGTGGACGATCACGACCAGGGTCGCGGCCACGCCCCGCAGGGCCTGCACCGTGTCCAGGCGCAACCGTGTCGACTCGATGCTCACGCCCCGGGATAGGGGGCGCTCGCCGCGAAGGAAAGCCGCGCGTCAGTCCGGGTCGGTCCTATCCGCCATTACGGCGATCATCGGGCCGAGGGTCCCGCCCTTTTCCCGGCGGTCGAGTTCAGGCGCATGGATCATGCTGATCGAACCATCGAGGAAGAGCGCATTGTCCGCGCCATACCGGTCGCGGAACAGCCGGGCGAAATGGTGGAAGTTGACGGGCTCGTCGCTGATGGCGAAGACGACTGCCTCCTCCGTCACCCCGACCCCGTTGCGGCGCTTCAGACTGTCGCTGTCGCGGCGGAAGCGCGGATGGAGGGCGCCGTCGACCACCAGCATCGGGCCGGACTGTGTGGCGAAACGCGGTTCGGCCTCCAGCGCGGCGAAGGCATCCGTCTCGGTCACGTGGACCCGTTCGCCGTCACTCCAGAAGACGCCGTTGGGCACCATGCCGAAATTGCCGGGTCCGGCTCCGGCCACCAGGGGCGCGAGCGTTTCGCCCGCTTCGACATAGAGGCCGACCGGATCGCGGTCCGCGTGATACATGCCGCCATTCATCGCCATGAAGACGGGCGCGTCCAGATCGTCCAGCAAGGCGTCGAACGTGCCGAGCGGTGCGCCGTCCGCATCCCGGAGGCGCAGGCGGATGTCCGCGTCGCGCGGCACGACGCAGACCACGTGACGGGCTGTTTCAAACTGGACGGAGTTGCAGGTTGCGTCCGGTATCGGGCTTGCGCTGCAGCCCGCGAGCGCGAGTGTCGCCGCGATCAGGGGACGCACGTGTCCGGACCGGCCGGCAGGCTGTCGATGAATCGCAATATGTCGCCTTTCAGTGGGCTCTGGTCGTCGAAATGGCGCGACAGGACGCGCACGGGGTCGATGTGGTTCATATCGTCATAGAGGTGCAGATCGGCGCGCTGGCCGGACGCTTCGAGCGCTTCGGCGAGGACCACCGCATTGCGGTCGCCCACGGTCGTGTCGTCGCGCCCGTTGACCAGCATGACGGGCGGCAGCGCCCCGCCCACCCGGGCGACCGGGTTGTCGTCGCTCCGGAAACGGTCCGGAAAGATCGTGGTGTAGGGCGCGTCCGTCATCGGAAAGGCCCCGGTCGGCGCGGCCAGGCCGACCACGCCCGCGACCCGCCCGCATACATCCACTCCGGACAGGTCCGGCGCCATGGCGGTCATCAGCACGTTGTAGCCGCCCGCAGAGTGGCCCATCAGGACGAGCGGGCGGTCCGGAAAGGCGGTGGCCGCGGCCTGCACGGCAAGCCCCGTATCGGTGATCATGTCGGGAAAGACCGAGTCCGGATAGAGCCGGTAGTCCGGCACGACGACGTCGAAGCCTTCCTTGGTGAACCCTTCGGCCACGAACTTGTACATGCCCTTCTTGCCGTCGGTCCAACCGCCGCCATAGACGAACACGATCACGGGCGCGTCGGCCTTCGGGTCCGCCGCGCGGTAGATGTCGTAGGTCTGCCGGTCGAGCGCGCCGTAGCTTAGCCCCTTGTCCCGGTCGAAGGTCGAAGACGGGGTGATCCCGTTCAGCAGGCTCGCCGCGCTGCACCCCACAAGGGCGGCAGCGGCGGCAAACAGGGCGGAGAGTCGGAACAGGGTCATGGGGCTCATACGTCCGAGCCTGCCCCGGCGTTCGGCTTTTTCGTGATCGGGATGTGGCCATCCTGCGACGCGAACCGCTCCAGCCATCGCTGCACGGCCGGAAACTGCGACAGGTCGAACCCGCCTTCCTCCGCCACATGGGTGTAGGCGTAGAGCGACACGTCGGCGAGGGTGCAGCGCTCGCCCACGAACCAGTCGTTATTCTCCAGATGTGCCTCCATCACGCCCAGTGCCGCTTCCCCCTTGGGCATCAGGGAGGCCAGCTCGTTGGCGCGGCTGTCGGGTGCGTAGTTCATGATGAACCGCGCCACCGCGATAGACGGCTCGTGGCGGTATTGCTCCCAGAATTGCCATTGCAGCATACGGGCGTGGAGATAGGGGTCTTCCGGGACCCATGGCGATCCGTCGGCCAGGTATCGGATAATGGCATTGCTCTCGGCCAGGGTCCGCCCATCGTCCAGCTGCAGGGTGGGAATCTGGCCTGCGGGGTTCATCGCCAGGAACTCCTCGCTGCGCGTATCGCCCGCATGGATGTCCACATCGACATGGTCGTATGCGATGCCCAGCTGGGCCGCGATCCAGCGCACCTTGTAGCTATTGCCGGAGGGGAGATAGTCGAACAGCCGCATGCGGCACGTTTAGGGGGTCGGCGGTTCGGAACAAGGCCGGAGCGCGAGGAATCCGCAAAACGTGAACGCTGGAAGCGCAGAGACCGGACTTCGATGGCCTTCCGCTCTCGACGACCCGGTCGGCCTGAGCGGAAAACTCCGACGGAGCGGCATCAGTCTCTCTTGGACCAACGCTCCCTTCCCTCCCGCATCCGCTTCGTCTAGGTCGCTCCTTTCGCCACGCAAGAGGACGGCTTGACCGAAGGACTGGGAACTCTCGACCGCACGCGCCTGCCTGCCGGGTCGGTGCTGGTGGTCGGCGCGGGGCTGGCGGGTCTGTATCTGGCCCTGAAGCTCGCACCCCGGCCCGTCTATGTGCTGACCTCCCGACGCTCCTCCAAAGGGGCGGCGTCCGCCTGGGCGCAGGGCGGCATCGCGGCGGCGCTTTCCCCGGACGACAGCGCCGAAAGCCATGCCCGCGACACGGTCGCGGCCGGGGACGGGCTGGTGGACGAGGCCATTGCCCGGATGGTCGCCGGCGAAGGCGCGGCGCGGGTGCGCGACCTCGACGTGATGGGCGTCCCCTTCGACCGTACCGATGGAGGCGATCTCTACCTGTCGCTGGAAGCCGCCCACTCCCTGCCCCGGGTCGCGCGGGTCAAGGGCGACACGGCCGGACGGGAGATCATCAACGTCATGGTCCGCCGTGCGCAGGAGGCCGACCATATCGAAGGCCTGATCGGCTGGCGCGCGGAGAGCCTTCTGCTGGACGGCGCGGGCGAGATTGCAGGCGCGCTGGCCCGCCGCGACGACGGCGTGCTGCGGGCGGTGGAAGCCGACGTGACGGTCCTGGCCACAGGCGGTGTGGGCGGGCTGTTCGCCGTCACGACCAATCCGAGGACCGCCCGCGGCGATGCGCTGGGCATGGCGGCCGTGGTCGGCGCGACCCTGCGCGACATGGAGTTCGTGCAGTTCCACCCCACCGCGATCGACATCGGCCGGGACCCCGCCCCGCTGGCGACGGAAGCCTTGCGCGGCGAAGGGGCCGTGCTGGTCAATGCGGACGGCACGCGCTTCATGCCGCGCTACAGCCCGCAGGCGGAGCTGGCCCCGCGAGACGACGTCGCCCGCGCCATATTCGCCGAGATCCAGGCAGGACGCCCGCCCTTCCGCGATTGCCGGCAGAGCGTCGGCGCGCACTTCCCGGACGAGTTTCCGACCGTCTTCGAGTCCTGCATGAGCGCAGGCATCGATCCGCGCACCGCGCTGATCCCCGTCGCCCCGGCCGTGCATTATCACATGGGCGGCGTGGCGACGGACGATGTAGGACGGTCCTCCCTGCCCGGTCTGTATGCCGTCGGCGAGTGCGCGGCGACGGGCCTTCACGGCGCGAACCGCCTGGCCTCGAACAGCCTGCTGGAAGCGGTCGTGTTCGGCGGACGCGCGGCGGCGCATATCAACGGCTCCAACCTGCCGGAACGGCGCGCGGACGGCGTGCGGCTCCAGCCCTGGCTGTCCATGGGGCCGGAGGTCAGCCAGTCCCTGCGTGCCAGCATGACGGAGCTGTGCGGCGTGCGGCGCAGCGCGGCCGGGCTGAACCGTCTGGTCGACCTGCTGGACGGTCTGATCGACCGGGTCGGGCGCGCCAATCCCCTGATCGCCAGCCGAATGATCGCCGTCAGCGCCCTGGCCCGCGAGGAAAGCCGCGGCGGGCATTTCCGGGAGGACTTCCCGGAGCCAGCCGTCCACAGCCGGTCGAGCTACCTCACCTATGACCGCCTCGACTGACGGAGACTTGCTCATGCCAGCCCTGCCGCCCCTGCCCCGCATCGTGATCGAACCCATCGTGCGCCGCGCGCTGGAGGAGGATTTCGGCGTGTCGGGCGATCTGTCGGCCAACCTGCTGGTGCCCGAAGCCGCGACCGGGTCGCTCGTCATCCGGGCGCGGGAGGGCGGTGTCATCGCCGGGATGCAGGCGGCGGAGCTGACCTACGCGCTTGTCAATCCGGCCATGAGCTTCGAGATCGTGA
>JBARXH010000053.1:0-2714 GCA_049647245.1 Litorimonas sp. | reverse complement strand
ACCTTGCGGGCGCGTGCCACGGCGAGCTTGTCGTCTTCCGACAGCTCGTCCATGCCGAGAATGGCGATGATGTCCTGCAGCTCTTTGTAGCGCTGGAGGATTTCCTGCACGCCACGGGCGACGTCGTAATGGTCCTGACCAACGATCAGCGGATCGAGGATACGCGACGTGGAGTCGAGCGGATCCACCGCCGGATAGATGCCCTTTTCGGAGATGGCCCGGTTCAGCACGGTCGTTGCGTCGAGGTGGGCGAACGAGGTCGCGGGCGCCGGGTCGGTCAGGTCATCGGCCGGAACGTAGATGGCCTGCACGGACGTGATGGAGCCTTTGGTCGTGGAGGTGATGCGCTCCTGCATGGCGCCCATCTCGGTCGCCAGCGTGGGCTGGTAGCCCACGGCGGACGGGATGCGGCCCAGCAGGGCGGACACTTCGGAGCCGGCCTGAGTGAAGCGGAAGATATTGTCCACGAAGAACAGCACGTCCTTGCCTTCCTCGTCGCGGAAATACTCGGCCTGCGACAGACCGGTCAGGGCGACGCGGGCACGGGCTCCGGGCGGTTCGTTCATCTGGCCATAGACCAGCGTGGCGCGGCTTTCGCCCTCCAGATCGATCACGTTGGATTCGATCATCTCGTGATAGAGGTCGTTGCCTTCGCGCGTGCGCTCGCCGACGCCGGCGAACACGGAATAGCCGCCGAACAGCTTGGCGATGTTGTTGATCAGTTCCATGATAAGAACCGTCTTGCCCACGCCGGCACCGCCGAACAGACCGATCTTGCCGCCCTTGGCATAGGGGCAGAGCAGGTCGATGACCTTGATGCCGGTCGCGAGGACTTCAGTTTCGGTCGCCTGATCCACGAAAGGCGGAGCGGACTTGTGGATGGGAGCCTTGTTGGCCGCCGCGATGGGGCCGCGCTCGTCGATCGGCTCGCCGATGACGTTCATGATGCGGCCGAGCGTTTCCGGGCCGACGGGGATGGTGATGGGCGCGCCTGTATCGGTCACGGCCTGACCGCGCACGAGACCCTCGGTCGCGTCCATGGCGATCGTGCGGACCGTGTTCTGGCCGAGGTGCTGCGCAACCTCGAGCACGAGGCGCGTGCCGCCATTGTCCGTTTCCAGCGCGTTCTGGATCTCCGGCAGATTGCCGTCGAATTCCACGTCGACCACAGCGCCGATGACCTGGCTGATCTTGCCGGTCGCGGCGATGTTGGTGTTCGCGACCTTCTTGGTCGCGCGCTTCTTGGCCGGAGCCTTTTTCGCAGCGGGTTTCTTGGCCGGAGCCTTCTTCGCCGTCGTCTTCTTGGGTGCAGTCGCCATCGGGTGTTCCTGTCAGCTACGTACGTTAGAGCGCTTCCGCGCCTGAAATGATTTCAATGAGTTCGGACGTGATCTTGGCCTGGCGCGTCCGGTTGAAGGTCAGCGTCAGATCGTCGATCATCTCGCCCGCATTGCGCGTGGCATTGTCCATGGCCGTCATCTTGGAGCCCATCTCTCCCGCCTGGTTTTCCAGCAGCGCCGAGTAGATCTGGGTATTGATGGACCGGGGCAGAAGCACCTGCAGGATGCCTGCCTCGTCCGGCTCGTAGGTGTAGATCGCTCCGCCCAGATCCGGGCCGCCCGCATCTACGTCGGCCGTATCGATGGAGGCATTGGCCGGAATGATCGTCTGCGCGACCGGGGTCTGCTCCATCACATTTTTGAAGCGCGCGAAGATGAGCTTGGCAACGTCGAACTCTCCGGCCTCGAACATGGCCGTGACCTCCTCGCCGATCGCCTTCCCGATCCCGGCGTGGAGCGCCCGCTCTTCCTTGAGCGAGACATATTTGACGATCCGATCGGCATAGAGGCGGTTGAGCTGGTCGTAGCCCTTCTTGCCGATCAGGTAGAGCTTCACGGTCTTGCCCGCACGCTCCAGCGACACGATCTCCTCGCGCGCCCGGCGCACGATGTTGGTGTTGAACCCGCCGCATAGGCCCCGGTCGGCCGTCGCCACGATCAGCAGGACCGTGTCCTCCTGCCCCGTGCCGGTCAGCAGGCGCGGTGCATCGCCGCCGCCTTCGCCCACGGAGTTTGCGAGATTGGCGATCACGCCGCGGATGCGCTCCGAATAGGGACGCGCGCTCTCGGCCGCTTCCTGCGCCTTGCGCAGTTTCGCGGCGGCGACCATCTGCATGGCCCGCGTGATCTTCTGCGTGTTCTTGACGCTGGAGATCCGGTTCTTGAGCTCTTTGAGAGAGGCCATCGAATTACCCTGCGGTGTAGCTCTTCGTGAAGGCGTCGAGCACGTCCTTGATCTTGCTTTCGATCGCCTCCGTCAGCTTCTTCTCCGTCGCGATGTCGGTCAGGAGCGCCGTTTGGTCGGTGCGCAGGTGCTGAAGCAGCTTGGCCTCGTAGTCCTGGACGTTTTTAACGGCGACGTTCTGCAGATAGCCGCGCGTGCCTGCGTAGAGGACCACGACCTGTTCCTGCACCTGCAGGGGCGAGAATTGCGGCTGTTTCAGCAGCTCGGTCAGACGGTCGCCACGCGCCAGGAGCGCCTGTGTGGAGGCGTCGAGGTCGGACCCGAACTGGGCGAAGGCCGCCATTTCGCGGTACTGGGCGAGCTCGCCCTTAATGGGACCGGCGACCTGTTTCATCGCCTTGATCTGCGCGGCCGAGCCCACCCGGGACACGGACAGGCCGACATTGAGCGCCGGGCGGATGCCCTGGAAG
>JBARXH010000052.1:0-9607 GCA_049647245.1 Litorimonas sp. | reverse complement strand
GTCTCGTCCTGTCCATGCAACCGGGCGAAGCCCTGCGCGACACGGACGGGATCGAAGCCCGGCTCGGCACGCGGCGCGTCCGGCGCGCCCATGCATGGCGGACGATCCATCAGGCGGGCGTGACGCTGACCCTTGGCTCGGGGAGGTCCGACCTGGCGCCTCCACAGACGACGCTCGTGCAGACGATGCAGGCCGCGACGACCCGGACCCCGCTGGACGGTACTATACCTCGGAGCGGCTGGTATCCGCGCGAAGCCCTCGACCGCGACACGGCCCTGCGCGCCATGACGACCCACGGCGCGCACGCCGCCTTTCAGGAGAATGCCTTGGGCACGCTCGGCGTCGGACAGTGGGCCGACTTCGTGGTGCTGAGCGCGAACCCGCTCGAGACGCCGGACCTCGGCACGGTCCAGGTCATCGACAGCTACGTGGCGGGGGAACGCGTCGCCCGCTAGCTGGGCGCGTCCAGCGTCATGCGGATGGCGTGCAGGCGAGGGACCTCTTCGGAGATCGCGTCCATCACGGCCCGGTGGCGGGCCAGCCGCGACAGGTCCGCCAGCGCGGCCGCCTCAAGAGCGATATGGATGTGGCTCGGCTCGGAGGCGCCGAACTCTGCGGCATGTTCTGCCGCGCCCCCGTGCCCCGCATGAAGATGGGACTCGTCCTCCACCCGGAGTTCGACCGGGTCGAAGGCCGCGCGCAGCTTGGTCTCGATCCGGTGCAACAGCTCGCTCATGCGCGCGGTCTTAGCGCAGGCGACGCAGTGCGGCCAGCCGCCATGATCCCTTGATTTAAGGCGGGGTTGTCGCCATGTTGCGCCGTCCGAAATTCTCGTCTCGTCCTGCCCCAAACCCCCGGAGCGATCCTTGGCCTCTTCCTGGAAATCCGTCGGAATCGACATCAGCGCCGCCAAGGCGAAAAAGAAGAAAAAGCCGACGGAGGAGCCCTGCGAGTGGGCCGGCTGCGACAAGATGGGCGGCTGCAAGGCGCCGAAATCGCCGGACCGTCTGCGCGAGTACCATAATTTCTGCCAGGCCCATGCGCGCGAATACAACAAGAACTGGAACTTCTTCCAGGGTATGAGCGACGCGGACATCACGGAGTGGCAGCAGGGCGCGCGCCACGGCCACCGCCCGACTTGGGACGTGCGCAAGAACACGGCCGAACGCGCCCAGGCCAACAAGCGCCGCAAGGCGGGCGCGACGTCCGCCACGTCCGAAGGCTACGGCATCTTCGGCGACGGGGTCGATCCGGGCAGCGCGGACAGCGTGCCGCGCCGCGCCGTCTCCAAGATGGCGCTCAAGGCGCTGCACGATCTCGGCCTCGACGAGGGCGCGACCCAGGAGGAAGTGCGCAAGCGCTACACCAAGCTGGTCAAGCAGTTCCACCCCGACGCCAACCAGGGCAAGCGCGACGCCGAAGAAAGCTTCCAGCGCGTGCTCAAGGCGTGGAAGATCCTCAAGAACGCCAATCTCGGCTGACGGGATACCGTCCAGGCGATCCGCAACGCCGTGACGGCCCAGTTCCAGCGGTTCCTCCTGATGGGCGCGGCCATGGTGTCGCTCTATGTGGGCGGCGTTTGGCTGGGAACGGATGTGGCCGGACTGCCCGCGCGCCCGGTCAATCTGGCCTTCTACGTCCTGACGACGGCGGTCGCCTTCCTGATCACCTACCGGTGGGTGTTCGGCTCCGATGTGGGCAAGCGCCGCGCCCTGCCGCTCTACCTGCTCTGGCAGGGGGTCGGCATCCTGCTCAACGCATTCTGGATGGAGGCGGGCCTGCGCTTTACAGGTCTTGCACCCTGGGTCATCGCGGCGGTCTATTTCGTGGCGTGGCCGTTTCTGTCTTTTTCCGTGCAGCGGCGTTTCGTCTTCAATCGGTGAGCTTTCCTTTCGCGTAAACAGCGCCTATCCCCGCTACGATCCCCTCCAGATTCCCCGTCCAGATTTCGAGAGTCCGCATGTCCGACCAGTTCCCCCTGTTCCAGCCCGACACCACCGTGTCCGCCCGCGAGCTGTTCGGCGTGGACTTCGACATGGACGTCCCGGCCTTCAGTGAGCGAAGCGAGTTCGTCCCGCCCGTGGACGAGGCCTACCGGTTCGATGCGCGCACCACGCAGGCGATCCTGGCGGGCTTCGCCTATGATCGCCGCGTGATGATCCAGGGCTATCACGGCACGGGCAAGTCCACCCATATCGAACAGGTCGCCGCGCGGCTGAACTGGCCGCTAGTGCGCATCAACCTCGACAGCCACGTCTCCCGGATCGACCTGGTCGGCAAGGATGCCATCGTTCTGAAGGACGGCAAGCAGATCACCGAATTCCGCGAAGGGCTGCTGCCGTGGGCATTGCAGCACCCGGTCGCGCTAACATTCGATGAATACGATGCCGGCCGCCCGGACGTGATGTTCGTGATCCAGCGCGTGCTGGAAGCCCAGGGCCGCCTGACGCTGCTGGACCAGAACAAGGTCATCACGCCGCACAGCGCGTTCCGCCTGTTCGCCACCACCAACACGGTCGGCCTCGGCGACACGTCCGGCCTCTATCACGGCACGCAGCAGATCAATCAGGGCCAGATGGACCGGTGGTCCATTGTCTGCCAACTCAACTACCTGCCGCATGACGAGGAAGAGAAGATCGTGCTGGCCAAGAGCCCGGCCTACGACACGCCGGAAGGCCGGGACACCATCGCCTCCATGGTGCGCGTCGCCGACATGACCCGCAACGCATTCATCAACGGCGACATCAGCACCGTCATGTCGCCCCGCACCGTGATGAACTGGGCCGAGAACGCGCGCATCTTCGGCGGCGACCTCGCCCAGGCCTTCCGCCTGACCTTCCTGAACAAGTGCGACGAGCTGGAACGCCCCGTCATCAGCGAGTTCTACCAGCGCGCCTTCGGAGAAGACCTGCCGGAGAGCGCGGCGAGCGTGATGGTCGCGTAAGCGATCGGCAAAGCCGTATTCTCGCTGACGGCGAAAACAGCGTTTCGAGCGAATCGAAGATGGCCGTGAGCGCGGCGAACGGGCTCCCGCGACAGCGGGAGACGAGCGTTCAAGGCCTGTGATCTACCGTGATGGCTAGGAGGCCAACCCCGCGACCAGCGTTCCGACCCAGACGAAAATTCCCAGCGACAGGCCCAGCGCGATCATCATCAGCACACCGTCGCGGGCGATCAGCGCCAAGCCCATCAGTCCGAGCATGAAGGCCGCCGGGACGACGCCGAAGGGGATGATGCCCAGCGGGATCATGGCGGCCGAGAGCAGGATCGCGACCAGCGCGGCCAGCACCAGCATGGGGCCTTCGGTCGCGAAAGGAAGGCGCGGGCGGATGACATTGTCGATCCTGGCGAGCCAGGGCGATACCTTGCCATGGACCTGCGCCACCCGGGCATGGGGGACGCGCACCTTTGCGAGGATATCGGGCACCCAGGGGTGCGGCCGCCGCAGCAGGAGCTGCACGGCGAAGGCGATATTGATCAGCCCGAACGCCGCCGGGATGCCAGGCAGCGCTCCGAGCGGCGTCATCAGGAACAGGCCGCACAGCACCATGACGGGACCGAAGGCGCGGTGGCCCATGCTGGCCACGATGTCGCGCAGATTGCTGTCCTCTCCGTCCATCTCGCCCAGCACATGGGCGAGCACGCCCTGCAGCGGAGCCTCTTCCAGCGGGGGATCGATATCGGGGGAAGGGTCCGTCACGGCGCATGACAGATAGGGCGGGCGCTGTTAGGGCGCTACCGCTTATTTGGGGGAATTGCGCGCCGTGGAAATCGAGGTCTGGCTGAGCCTGGTCGTGCTGTTCGCCGTGGGCGGTCTGACGCCCGGGCCGGCCGTGATGCTGGTCATGGCGAGCAGTTTCCGCCACGGTTTTTCGCCCGCCATGGGGGCGGCACTGGGCATCGCATCCGCCAACGTGCTGTGGCTGATCCTGGCGGCGAGCGGGACGGGCGCGCTGCTGACGGCATTTCCGCAGGTCACGATGGCGCTGAAAGTCCTCGGCCTGCTCGTGATCCTCTATCTGGGCCTGTCCACCATTTTCGGCCCGCCGCCGGACATGAGCGTCGGCCCGGAGAACGCGCCAAAGGGCGACGCGCCCCGCAAGGGCGGGCTCTACGCGCGGGGCGTGGCCCTGCAGATCAGCTCGCCCCTGCCCCTGGTCTATTTCGGCATGCTCCTGCCGCTCTATTTCGACCCGGAGCGGGACCTGCTCACCCAGTTCGGAATCATGCTGGTGACGGTCACGTGGCTGGAGCTGCAGGGTCTGGCGCTCTACGCCGCCTTCGCGCGCTGGATCCGGGCCAAGTTGCAGAGCCCGCGCGCGGCCCGCACGTTCAACGCCGTCATCGGGATCGTCATGATCGCGAGTGGCGTGTGGGCAATCTTCGCCTGAAAGCGATTTTGTCCGGGGACAAATCGAGAAGATTGCCGCCCGGCGAAAGCCGGACGACAATGACAGGAAGTCGGTATGAAGTGGATCCAGGAAGGCGCTGTCCCCGGCCTTCACGGCCGGGAACACTGTTTCTAGGTTCTGTTGGACTCGCGAAGAGAATCTCCCTTCGCGCCCTTTCAGGACGCGTGTTCCTGCGGAACAAGGTTTGCGACGCCGCACTTCGCGCGCCTTGGACCCGCACGCGGGACGCAAACCTGGGGGGCTAGCCTATGGCGAGCGCCTGCGCGGCCGCCGCGAGCACCGCCCCGATCCGGATCGAGGTCTGCACGCCGGCCGGCTTGACGCCGTGCTTCGTGACTTCGGCGACATGCGCCTCCATGCACATGCCGCAGCCGTTCATGGCCGAGACGGCAAGGCTCATCAGCTCGAAGTCGACCTTGTCGATGCCGGGATTGCCGATCACGTTCATGCGCAGATTGGCAGGCATTTTCGAGTATTCGCCGCCGACCAGGTGGACGAAGCGGTAATAGACATTGTTCATGGCCATGACGGTCGCGGCCGCCTTGGCGGCAGTGACGATCGCCGCGTCCGCGGACAGCTCGCCCTCGACCGCGTCGATCACGGCGCGGTTCTTGGTGGCATAGGCGGAGGCGAGCGCGATGCCCGCCACTTGGTCCTTGGACAGACCGTCCATGCCGTCGGCCGCGAGCACGCGCCCCAGATTGAGCTTGATGTCCTTGGCGTAGGCCGGAAGCGCGTCCTTGAGGGTCTTTAGCGACACGTCTTACGCCGCCTTGGACAGGTCTATCACATCCTCGCCCTTGCTCCAGTTGCAGGGGCAGAGTTCGTCCGTCTGAAGGGCGTCGAGCACGCGCAGCACTTCCTGCGGGTTGCGGCCCACGTTCAGGTCGGTGACGTAGATGAAGCGCACCACCCCGTCCGGATCGGCGATGAAGGTTGCGCGCTGGGCCACGCCTTCGGCTTCGTCGAGGATGCCGAGTGCGGATGTCAGCTCGCGCTTGATGTCGGCCAGCATCGGGATCGGCAGGTCGCGCAGCTCTTCCTGGTGCTTGCGCCAGTTCCAGTGGGTGAATTCCGAGTCGGTCGAGGCCGTCAGCAGCACGGCGTCGCGGTCCTCGAATTCCTCGTTCAGCTCGCCGAAGGCGGCGATTTCGGTCGGGCAGACGAAGGTGAAGTCCTTGGGATAGAAGAACAGGACGGTCCACTTGCCCTTCAGGTCTTCGTTGGAGACGGTCGTGAAGACGTTGTCGATGGTGATCTCGTCGAACGGCTTTCCGTCGACGGCAGTCAGGGAGAATTCGGGCAGTGTTTCGCCGATCTTGATCATGGGGAAGGTCCTTGAAGGCAGGGTAGAATTGGAATTCTTGCGACCGGACAAGCCGTCCGGCGCGCGCGAGATAGGGAGGGTGCCCACCAAATCCAAATCGAAAGGACCGATGGATGCGATAGGCTTGCCCGATGATACGCCTGACAGGGTCACGAAGTTTCACCACCCATCCGAAACATCGTCGGGAGGGGACGTTCGCACGGACGAGTGAAACGCGGCGTGATGCGCACAAAGGCCTGTCCGCTCTTGCAGGGGCCGCGCTGTCCTTCTATGGGCCGCGCGGAAATTCCCGTCTTCCCCTACCGCCTTGCAGGGCCGATCCTCATGAACCTGTCCGCCATCCCCGTCGGCGAAAACCCGCCCGATGACATCAACGTCGTCATCGAGGTTCCGCTGGGCGGAGAGCCCATCAAGTACGAACTCGACAAGGCGAGCGGTGCCATGATGGTGGACCGCTTCCTCTACACCTCCATGCGCTACCCGTGCAATTACGGCTTCATCCCGCACACATTGTCGGATGACGGCGACCCGACCGACGTTCTGGTCGTGGGACAGCGCGCGTTGATGCCGGGCTGCGTGGTGCGAGCCCGGCCCGTGGGGGTCCTGATGATGGAAGACGAAGCCGGCCTCGACGAGAAGATCGTCGCCGTGCCCCATGCCAGGCTCACGCCCTATTACGACGAGATCAAGACCTACCGCGACCTGCCGCAGGTCCTGCAGGACCGGATCCCGCACTTCTTCGCCCACTACAAGGATCTGGAGGCCGACAAGTGGGTCAAGGTCCTCGGCTGGGGCGGTCTGGACAAGGCGCGCGAACTGATCCTGTCGGGCATCGAGGCGGGCTGACCCGGTGACGTCCGGACGCCTCACGCCTGCCGCTGCGGCCCTCATCGGACTGCTGGTCTGCGCGGCGCCGGTCTCGGCGGAACCGCTCCGGACCTCCGTGGCCGACGCGGTCCCCCTGTCAGAGCTGTCGCCGCTCACGCCCGTTCCCGGCTCTTCCGCCCATCGCCCCCGGCACGGCATGACCGACGGACCCGCCTGCCGCAGCCTGTGTGAAGACCGCGCAGAGCGGACCTATGGTCTGTGCGTGGCGGCCGTGGGACGCCTGTCGGACGCGCGCGCGCAGAAGACGGTCCCGGACGGTGGCCCGGACGGGGGCCTGTCTCTGTCCGATTGCGCCAAGGCGGCACGGCAGGGGACGGAAACCTGCCGTCTGACCTGTCCCGTGGAAGGCGACCCGGAGACCGCCGCGACGCAATCGCGCGAGAGCCGCTAGGTCCTATTCCGCCGCGTCGCCGGCCTCGAGCTCGATCCCGGCCAGCCGCTCGGCCAGCTCGACCTTTCCCTCCACCTCCATGCCGCGCAGGATCTGGATGCGCTGGGCCTGCGGGCTGCCCGCGCCGTGCAGGCTCTCCGTGAGATAGCCGACCGCATTGCGGCCGAGCGTCATGTTCTCAATCAGGCGGAGCATGCGGCGGCGGTGCTCCACCGGGCGGTTGGAGCGCCCCTGCAGGTACTTGTCGAGCATGGGGCCCGTCTTCGGATTGCGGAAGTCCGCGTCGCTGGGCAGCGTCACCATCAGCCCGCCCGCCAGATCCTGCGCCAGCCGCGCGATCTCGTAGGGCATCCGGGTGACATTGTGCTTGCAGACATTGGCGAGCATGGCGTCGTTCATGAAGATGCCGGAGTCGAGCTGCGTGGCCTCATGGCTGGACGCGATGGCCGAACTGTAGATCGTCTCGTTGAGGTGGGTCATCTCCACCAGCTTGTCCTTGATGTGACTGGCCTGGTCCGCGCCGTTCTGGCGCGCGATCGACGCCGCCGCGCCGACCATCACGTCGCCGAGGCCGGTTTTGCAGACATACGAGGCGCGGTGGTAGCTGGTGAAGCGCGCGACCATGTCCTGGGCGAACTCATATTCGCCGTCCATCAGCACATGCTCCCAAGGAATGAAGACGTCGTCGAACACGACGAGGACTTCCTGCCCGCCATAGGTGGCGTTCCCCTTGTCCACGTCCCCCTCTTCGAGGGCGCGCGCGTCGCAGCTCTGGCGGCCGTAGATGAAGGTCATGCCTTCGGCATCCAGGGGGACCATCCCGACGACGGCATAGTCGCGGTCTGCCTCGCCCATGTTCATGGTCGGCATGACGCAGATGAAGTGGCTGTTCAGCCCGCCCGTCATCTGCGCCTTGGCCCCGCGCACATAGAGGCCTTCGCCGTCGCGTTTCACGACGCGCATGAACAGGTCGGGATCGGCCTGCTCGTGCGGGCGCTTGCTCCGGTCGCCCTTCGGGTCGGTCATCCCTGCGCCGATCACGATGTTGCGGCGCTGGGCCTCCGCCATGAAGCGCAGGTAGCGCCCGTGATAGTCCGTACCGTGCCTGGCATCGATGTCGTAGGTGATGGAATGCAGCACGCTGATCGTGTCCAGACCCGCACACCGCTGGAAACAGGTTCCGGTCAGCTGCCCCATGCGGCGCTGCATCTTGTTCTTGGCGACGAGGTCCTCGGGGCAGGAGGCGATGTGCAGGAAGCGGTTCACCGGCGCGTGGATCAGCTCCGAGTGCGCCGTGGCGAGCTCCGGCTCTGCGGTCGCGAGATCGTAGCTCATTTTCAGCGCATTGATGCTGGGCCGCACCACGGGATGGTCGACCGGCTCGTCCAGCCGTTCGCCGAAGAGGTAGACGTCGAGATCCCGTCCGCGCAGGCTCTCCACATAGTCGTCCCCGGTCCGGATGACCGGAATGCCCTCCCAACTCTGTTCCGCCGTGCGCATGTCGCCTCTCCCCGTCTCTAGCACTCCGGGTTAGCACGGGACGGCGCGCGGGGCAGGCGCACCGCTGCGCTCTGCACGGTTATGATGGGCCGAGATGGCCGAGGATGCGCGGCAGGTAGACCCCCAGCGTCACCGCGCGGGCGGCGTAGTAGACCAGGAAGGCCAGCCAGATTCCGGCCGCGCCGAACTGCGGGACCAGGGCGAAATGCGCGCCTATGTAGATGGCCACGGCCAGGATTCCCGCATTGCGCATTTCCGCCGTGCGGGTCGTGCCGATGAAGATGCCGTCCATCTGGTAGGCAGCGAACCCGATCACGGGCGCCAGCGCCGCATAGGGCAGGTAGGTGCGCGCCGTCTCCCGCACGGCCGGGTCCACGGTGAGCGCGTCGATTAGCGACGGCCCCAGCAGGAGGATCAGCGCCCCGATCACCAGCGCGAAACCGGCGGAAAAGCGCGTGGTCAGCGCCACGGCCCGGTCGAACCGCTTGCGGTCCCTGGCGCCGTAGGCCGCGCCGGTCACGGCTTCGGCGGTGTGGGCGAAGGCGTCCAGCACGAGCGCGCTCATGGTGATGAGCTGCATGTGGATGTGGTTGGCCGCCATGAAGAGCGAGCCTTCGCTGGCGGCCGCATTGCCGAAGAAGTTGAAGCCCAGCGTCAGCGTCAGCGTCCGGACGAAGATGTTGGAGTTGGCCACGCCGAGCCGCCGCAGCTGCGCGGCGTCCAGGAGGTTGGCGCGGCCCAGCACGCCCGGTCTCAATCCGCCCGCGCGCCGGAATTCCCGCGCCATCAGCCATAGCCCGGCGGCGAACCCCGCCCATTCCGCCACCGCCGAGGCGATCCCGACCCCGTAGAGCCCCGCGCCGAACCCGATCACGAAGAGCGGGGACAGCACGACGTTCACCGCGTTGAGCACGATCTGCAGCCAGAGCGCGAGGCCTGCGCGGCTGATGCCCACGAACCACCCCATCAGCGCGATCGTGCCCAGCGTGGCCGGCAGGCCCCAGAGCCGCGCCCGGATGTACGTCGCGGCGTCCGCCTCCAGTCCAGGCCCGGCCGTGTAGACGGCGAATGCGGCGGGCAGCAGCAGCG
>JBARXH010000051.1:0-26140 GCA_049647245.1 Litorimonas sp. | reverse complement strand
CGACGAGACCTACCCCGACGACATTGGTGCGCAGATCGATACGGGTCTGGCCCATATCGAAGCGCTGACCGGCAAACGCTTCGGCGATCCGGAAAATCCGCTGCTCGTCTCGGTCCGCTCTGGAGCGCGCGCCTCCATGCCCGGCATGATGGACACCGTACTGAACCTCGGCCTGAACGACGAAACGGTCGAAGGGCTGGCCAAGCTGTCGGGCGACCGCCGCTTCGCACTGGACAGCTACCGCCGCTTCATCACCATGTATTCAGACGTGGTGATGGGCGTGCACCACCACACGTTCGAGGACATTCTGGAGGACGCCAAGCTGGATGCGGGGTACAGCCTCGACACGCAGCTGAGCGCATCCGACTGGGAAGGGGTCATCGCCCAGTACAAGGCCGCCGTGCGCGACGCGCTGGGCCGCGACTTCCCGCAGGATGCGCGCGAACAGCTGGACGGGGCGGTCGATGCCGTGTTCGGCAGCTGGATGAACGACCGCGCCGTCGTCTACCGCAACCTCAACGACATTCCCGCCGAATGGGGCACGGCCGTGAACGTGCAGGCGATGGTGTTCGGCAACATGGGCGACACCTCCGCGACGGGCGTAGCCTTCACCCGCGACCCCAGCACGGGCGCGAACGAATATTACGGCGAGTTCCTCATCAACGCGCAGGGCGAGGACGTGGTGGCGGGCATCCGCACGCCGCAGACGCTGACGAAGCGCGCGCGCCTCGAGATGGGCGAGGAGGCCCCGTCCATGGAAGAGGCTCTGCCCGACGTCTATGCGCAGCTGGCCGCGACCTTCCAGACGCTGGAGAGCCACTACCGCGACATGCAGGACATCGAGTTCACCGTGGAGCGAGGCAAGCTCTGGATGCTGCAGACCCGCACGGGCAAGCGCACAGCCCGTGCCGCGCTGAAGATCGCCGTCGACATGGCGGGC
Source organism: Litorimonas sp. (assembly GCA_049647245.1). Classification (GTDB taxonomy): domain Bacteria; phylum Pseudomonadota; class Alphaproteobacteria; order Caulobacterales; family Maricaulaceae; genus Litorimonas. The sequence goes on along the minus strand of JBARXH010000051.1, from coordinate 25,200 downwards.
GAGGGCGGCATCACCACCGAGGAAGCGCTGATGCGCATCGAGCCTCTAGCGCTGGACCAGCTGCTGCACCCCACGCTCGATCCCGAGGCCGCGCGTGACCTGATCGCCACGGGCCTGCCCGCATCTCCCGGCGCGGCCATCGGCGAAGTCGTCTTCTCGTCCGACGAAGCCGAAGCCAAGGCCAAGGCGGGCCACAAGGTCATCCTGGTGCGCGTGGAAACCAGCCCCGAGGACATTCACGGGATGCACGCGGCAGAAGCCATCGTCACGGCGCGCGGCGGCATGACCTCCCACGCGGCCGTGGTCGCGCGCGGCATGGGCACGCCCTGCGTGTCGGGCGCGGGCGACATCCGCATCGATTACGACGCGCAGACCTTCACGGTCGCCGGGCGCACGGTGAAGGCGGGCGAGATCGTGACGGTGGACGGCGCGACGGGGCAGGTCTTCGCCGGCGAAGTGGCCATGATTCAGCCGGAACTGTCCGGCGACTTCGCCACCGTCATGGGCTGGGCCGACGATGCGCGCACGCTCGATGTCCGCACCAATGCCGAAACGCCGCTGGACGTGAAGACGGCCCGCGATTTCGGCGCGCAGGGCATCGGGCTCTGCCGCACGGAACACATGTTCTTCGAGGCCGACCGTCTGGCGCATTTCCGCGAGATGATCCTGGCGGGGAGCGAGGACGCCCGCCGCGCCGCACTCGCCAAGATCCTGCCGGTCCAGCGCGAGGATTTCGCCGCCATCTTCCGCATCATGGAAGGCCGTCCCTGCACCATCCGCCTGCTGGACCCGCCGCTGCACGAATTCCTGCCGCACGCGGAAGCTGATATCGAAGCGCTGGCCGGAGACCTGGGCGTTCCCGCCAGGGAGCTGATGGCGCGGGCGCGCGAACTGGCGGAAACAAATCCCATGCTAGGACACCGCGGCTGCCGCCTCGGCATTTCCTATCCGGAGATCTACGAGATGCAGGCGAGGGCCATTCTGGAGGCGCAGGCGCTTGTGGGCGAAGAGACGGGCACCATGCCCGTGGCGGAGATCATGATCCCGCTGGTCAGCAGCGAAAAGGAACTCGACATCCTGAGACGCCGCATCGATGCGGTCGCGGCCGAGATCGGCGTGACGGACTACACGGTCGGAACCATGATCGAACTGCCGCGCGCCGCGCTGCGTGCCGACCGGATCGCGGCTTTCGCGGACTTCTTCAGCTTCGGCACGAACGACCTGACCCAGACCACGTTCGGCCTGTCCCGCGACGATGCGGGCAAGTTCCTGCCCGACTATGTGCGCGCGGGCATCATGGACAAGGACCCGTTCGTGACGCTGGACCAGGACGGGGTCGGGGATCTGGTGCGAATCGCGACCGAGCGGGGGCGCGAGACCAAACCCGGCCTGAAACTTGGCATCTGCGGCGAACATGGCGGCGATCCGGCGTCGATCGACTTCTGCCAGCGAGTCGGCCTCGATTACGTGTCCTGCTCGCCCTACCGGGTGCCGATCGCGCGCCTCGCGGCGGCTCAGGCGGCCATACGCGCGAAATCGTGAGATTAACGTTCCTGGCTTAACCCATTTGCATCTATTAGAAGTTGGTCATGGAATTCTAATTCATGGCGCGAAAGCTTGCGGTTCCATCAGAATTCCCTATATCCAGACCATGAAACAGGGACAGTCTGTTAACGAGAATTAGCGGACGCCGCGATCGACGCGGTATAACTTAGCTTTAACCTTACATCGTGATGCCACGCAGCGTATGGGCCCCGGTATGGACCATCGCTTTTTGATCCAGCGCTGCCTTCTTTTGGCGCGCCAGATGCATGACGATCTGGGCCAAAATGGGGAGCTTTCGGATATGAGACCGAAGCGTCAGATTTTCACGGGATGGGCCATCGGCCTTTCAGCCATCGCTGCAGGCGCTCTGGCTCTTCCCGCCGCGGCCGAAAAGGCCTCCGAACAGCGCGTTGCGCTCGACACCAGCTTCGAGGTCGCGGACTTTGTCCGCAACCCGGAGCCGCACACCGATGCTGCCGCCGTGCAGCGTCTCGTGGAACTCTACGGTCCTGACAGTACCGCCGAGACAGCCCTTCAACGGACTTACGACGACATTGGTTCCGTCACGACTGACATGTCCGCACTGCGCAAGATGAGCGAAGCCACGCTTCGCGAAGCCGACTGCCTCGCGACGGCCATCTACTACGAAGCCCGCAGCGAAAGCCACAAGGGCCAGGTCGCCGTGGCTCAGGTCATCCAGAACCGCGTCCTGTCTCGCCACTACCCCGACACGATCTGCAACGTTGTCTACCAGGGGTCCGAGCGGTCCACGGGCTGCCAGTTCAGCTTCACCTGCGACGGCTCCATGGATCGTCCGATCGAACGAGATTCCTGGGACGAGGCCGAAGAGGTCGCCGCCTATGTGATGACGCAGACGCCGCGCAACGTGGTCGGCCAGTCCACGCATTACCATACGGATTACGTCAATCCGCGCTGGAACAAGACGCTCAAGCGGACCGTGAAGGTCGGTACTCATATCTTCTACCGATTCCCCTTCCAGGAACGCAGCCGCGGCCACTCCCTGTCACTCGTCGCCGCCCCACCAGTCTGATCTGAACAGGCATTGAGACGAAAAAAAGGCGCGCCCTGCGGGACGCGCCTTTTTCTTTAGCGGGATCGGAGCCGGGCTCTACTGACCGGTCCAGTCGTCGCTGATCTTGCGCTCGTCCACCAGTGTGCGTGAGATGAGCTGGTCGTTCTTGAACCACTGCCAGACACGGGCGCGTTTCCGGCCGTCATCGCTGATCTGGATCATTTCGTAGAGATAGAGGTCCGGTTCGCCTGTGCGCGTCCAGTTCAGCATGGTGGAGCGGCCGAAATCGTCCAGCTGCACATCCGCCGCCCAGCCCTGGATGAACTCATTGTCCCAGCGCAGGCGGCCGTCCGACACGGTCGCGGGAAAGTCGCGCGTTTCCGTGCGCCCGTCGGCCCATGTGTAGTAGTTGGTCTGGTGGTAGGGGTGGCCGTCTTCGGGAAAGCGGCAGACCAGCTTGGAATGGTGTTCGTCGGTCTTGTTGCCGTCCGCGTCATAGTGGCGGTAGGTGCCTTCCCAGACACCTTCATGGCGTGCCAGCGTCGGCATCTGTTCCTTCAGGGGGTTGCTCATCGGGGTCTCCTTGTGTGCCCTCTCGTTAGGCGAGACGGCCCGAGGCGACCTTGATTTTTTCCAAGCCGGAACGCGCTAGGCGCGCCCGCGGTGCTCCGTGAAGTCCTCGCGCCCGCCGAGTTCCCGAATTCGGTCGAGATTGACGATCTCGCAGGAATGGCTGTCCTTGAAGGCAATGGTCCCGGACTTCTTCAGCGAGGAGAAGGCCCGGCTGACGGTCTCGATGGTCAGGCCGAGAAAGTCGGCAATGTCGAGCCGGGTCATGGGTAGGTCGATATGGGTGGACTTGTCGCGAGGGCCGACAGGATCGAAGCGGGCCTGGTTGGCGCGCAGATAGAGCAGGAAGGACGCAACCCGTTCGATCGCGCTGCGTTGGCCGATCGTGTAGACATGGTCGTGCGCGGACTCCAGGATGCGGGTCAGAACCACCCGGAACTTGGATGCAAAACCCGGCGTGGTTTCCAGCACGCGCTCCAGCGCGGCGCGCGGGTAGCAGATCGCCGTGACCGGCGTCAGCGCGGTGGCGAGGTTCGGGTAGCGCTCCGTGGAACTAGCCCCCAGGAACTGGCGCGCGCCGAGAAAGGACAGGATCTGACGTCGGCCATCCCGGCCGTTGCGGGCTAGGGCCACCGTTCCGTCCAGAACGTCGTAGAAATAATCCGTGCGTTCGCCTTCCGTGATCAGATGTTCTCCGGGCACGAAGTGACGCTCCCGCCCTTCGCTGAAAAGGAAGTCGAGCTCGGGGCTCGAAACCCCTTCGGCCATTTCGGCCAGATGTCCCTGACGCGTGCTCACGCATCCCCCTCCATGATTCCCAGCGCGGCGTTTTCACCGGATTCCATGGCGGCTTCCATGCCCGTGTGCAAGATACCGAGATGTTCTCCGGCGAAGTGGAGCGAGCCGACCGATGCGCCCAGCGTCGGAGCGAGTCGGGCGGCCTGTCCAGGCTGCCAGTGATAGTAGGCTCCGCCCGCATAGGGATTGCTCCGGGTCCAATCGACGAGTCCCACGGTTTCCAGATGGCTGTCCGCTTCCGGGCGCAGCGCGGCGTAGGCTCGGATGTAATCGTCGCCCGCCATGTCTTCCGCCCAGGCCTGCGTGCCGTCTCCATTGATCCATCCGCGGTGAAAGCCGGTCAGCTTGCCCTTCCGGCTGTCGGCGAAGACGCGCTCGACGGCACTGTCGGTCCAGACGCTCGGGCCTAGGCCGTCCGCCTCCCAGAAAGGCGACGTCGCGTGCATGTGGACCTGCCGGATTTGCGTGTAGGCAAGACCGGAGAGCGCTTCGCGCTGCGCTGCATTCATGCCCTCGACCCCGCCAATCCGCCTCAGCGCCGGCAGGGGAAGGGTGCAGACGGCATGGCGGGCGCGCAACGTCCGGCCCTGCGTGGCGACCGTGCAGACGGTTGCGTCCGCATCGATCCCTGTGACGGGCATATCCGTGAGGACAGGGCGAGCCAAACTGTCCGCCATGGCCTCCAGCAGGCGCTGGCTGCCGCCCTCCACATATTGCGTCGGCCCCATGCCCGCGCTCTGGCGGTAGAGCTGCCACGTCCGGTGGAGGTTGAGCATGGAATAGCTGGCCAGCGCGTTGGCGTTGAGCGTGCGCTCGATCAGCGCTTGAGCGGGCGCTGAGAAGCCGCGTTCCGTCAGGAACTGCGCGGCGGAGATGTCCATCTCGGGCGGAGCGGTGAGCCAGCTGTCCGACGCGGCGAGTTCCGGCTCGCCTGCCAGCAGACGGAAGAGGACGGAGGCAGGCGGCGTTGTGGCGTATGGGGGCGGGAAGACTTCGACTTCGAATGGGGCATCCCGCCACGCGCCGTCGATGTGGAATGAGGTGCGCGGACCCCGGCCGTCCTCGCTGTAGATCGGCACACCCAGTGCGGCAGCCGTGTCGAGCACGCGCGCATAGTTCGCCCCGATCTGCTGCCCGCCGCCTTCCGTGAAGCCGTCCGCATGATCCAGCGTCCACATGCGCCCGCCGACACGGGGCAGGGCCTCGATCACGAGCACGCTCAGCCCGGCTTCCTCCAGCAAGCGCGCGGCATTCAGACCGGAAAGCCCCGCGCCGATGACTAGAACGTCGGCGTCGAGCGCGGTCTCGCTCGGACGGCAGGCGGGAGCGGCGAGGGTCGCGGCGGCAAGGCCCGCCAAAGCCGTTCGCCTTGTCATGACGCAATCCATGGGGAAGAGTGTCGGGCAGAAGCAGGGCGCTGACAATGAAATTCTTGCCAACGGACAATTCGGGGGAGGCGTGATGGCCGAAATCGCTGTGGAGGAGACGGGCGGCTCCGAATGGAGCCGGGGCTGGCCCATCGTTCTGGCCAGCCTCGTCGGGATCGCCCTCTGCCTGTCCCCGCTGCCCTACTGGGCGTTGATCATCATCGGACCCGAACTGGCCAAGGAGTTCGGCTGGTCGCGCGAAGTCATCACGGCGGGCTTCCTGTTCATGACGTCCGGCGTGCTGATCGGCGCGCCTGTCGCGGGGCAGCTGGTGGACCGGTACGGGGCGCGGGCTGTGCTGTTGCCGTCCATCGTGGCCCTGTCCTTGGGCACCATGGCCTTCTCGCAGATGACGGCCGATCCGAGGGCCTTCTACCTGATCTTCTTCGTCACGGCCGTGTTCGGCTCCGCGACCCTGCCGATCACGTGGACCAAGGCGATCGTGAATAATTTCGACAGATATAGAGGGCTGGCCCTGGGCATCGCCCTGACGGGCACGGGTCTGTTCGGTTTCATCGCCTCGCCCTCGATCCAGGCGATGATCAACGCCTTCGGCTGGCGCTGGGCCTATGTCGGGGTCGGCTTGCTGCCGCTGGTCCTGTCGCTGCCGCTCGCCATCATCCTGTTCAAGGACGAAAAAGAGACTGCGCAGCTGGCGGAGGTGGACACCAGCGCCGAACGGTCTCTGCTCAGCTGGATCTGGGTTCCGGCTCTGATCGCGGTCGCCCTCTGCGCCGTGGTGATCACCGCTCTGAGCCGTCCGGGCGGCGCCGTGCTGGCCATCGCGCTGATGGCGGCCTTCTTCCTCGCCTACGTCGCCTATGTCTTCCTAAAGTCCAGGGATCAGGCGGTCAGTCCCATGCCCGGTCTGACCGTGCGGGAGATCTACGCCGACTACCGCTTCTGGGTGATCCTGTTCGCTTTCATGCTTCTGGGTGCGGTCGTGTCGGGCATTATTGCCAATTCGAAGTTCATCCTGCTCGACAAGGGCTACACGGACAACATGGCCGCGAGCCTGCTGATTGGCGCGGGCGTGATCGGACTTTCGACCATGGCAGGCCGGCTGGTGGGCGGCTATCTGGTCGACCGGATGTGGGCTCCTATGGTGGGCTTCGTCTTCCTCAGCGTTCCGGCCGTGGGCTGCTGGATCCTGATGGGGGACTATCCGGTCGCGCTGAACGTGCTCGCCCTGATCCTCGTCGGTCTGGCGGCCGGGGTGGAGTTCGACCTGATGGCCTATTTCGTCAGCCGCTATTTCGGGATGAAATCCTATGGCCGGATTTACGGGCTGATCTACGCGGCCTTCGGGCTGGGTTCGGGCACGTCGCCCATCATCTTCAATCTCATCCGCGGCGATGCGGCGGATTATTCGGGCGTTCTGCTGCTGGCGTCGTTCGGTTTCCTGATCGGCGGAGCGGTGCTGCTGTCGTTGGGCAAATACAGGGACTTCGGACCCGATGCGCCGGTTCACTAGGCCGCTGATCGTCGCCGCGCTGGCCAGCGGGCCGGCCATGGCCGCCGATCCGGGGCAGTTCCCGGACCAGCCTGAGCGCACGGCGGAGGATATCATGCGGGCCGCCCACGCGGCAGCCGGCGGCGACGCCTGGGTACGTCCCGAAACGCTGGCGATGGACGGCTACGGCGTCTTCTACCGCGACGGCGTCGCCACCCGGCACGAACGCCATACCATGTACCGCGTCTATGCTCCGGCGAAGTCAGAGGCACACGCGGCGGACGGCAAGGTCCGCATCACCTCCCTGCGCGACGGAGCGCCCGTGATCGAGGTCGCCTATGACGGCACGACGACGTCCACGCTGGACGGCCCGCGCGAGCCGTCCGAAGCGGATGCGCGCTGGGCGTCCAACTTCGGTTTCGGGGTTGTGCGCCACGCGCTCGACGACGGCTATTCCCTGTCTCGTTTGCCGGACGATCTGGTCGATGGCCGCCCCGCCTACTGGGTCCGGGTGACCGACCGCCAAGGCGGACAGACGCAGTTCGCCGTGGCGCAGGACAACCATGCCATTCTCAGCGTGGCGTTCGACACGCCGCGCGGTTGGCACCAGCGCATCTATTCCGGCTTCTACAGCAATCCAGGTTCGGATTGGGTCCAGCCCCGGCGGGTTCGGCTCTTCTATGACGGGGTGAAGGCCAACGAGGTGATCTGGACGGCACACCTCGTCGATGCGCCGCTGCCGGACTGCCTGTTCACTCTTCCCCAGCGTGATGGGTGCTATGGTCCCTTTGACAGGGCGGAAGGCCCGCCCTAGCCCGTTGTTCCAATGACTGCGCAACGCAGCGGAGACAGGCGGGGACCATGGGACCAGAACGGTTCGAGACCATCATCATCGGCACGGGCTTTGCGGGCCTTGGCCTCGCGGCGAAGCTGAAGGAAGACGGCCGGCACGATCTCGTGCTTCTGGAAAAGGCCGACACGATCGGCGGGACCTGGCGGGAGAACACCTATCCCGGAGCGGAATGCGACGTGCCCAGCGCACTCTACAGCTATTCCTTCGCGCCCAACCCGACATGGGATTTCAAATGGGCCAAGCAGAAGCAGATCCTGCAATATATCAACGATTTCGCCGACAATCGTGGCCTGCGCGGGCACATCCGTCACGGCATTGCGGTCACCCAGGCCCAATGGCTGGACGGGGAATGGCTCGTCACGCTGGAGGGCGGTGCGCAGATGCGCAGCCGTTATCTCGTCTCCGGAATCGGACAGCTCCACCATCCGCGCGTGCCGGAGTTCGAGGGGCTGGACACGTTCCAGGGTCCCGCCTTCCACACGGCGCGGTGGGACCATTCGGTCGACCTGTCGGGCAAGCGTGTCGCGTGCATCGGCAATGCGGCGTCGGCCGTGCAGCTGATCCCCGAAGTCGCCAAGGTCGCGGAGCGGCTGACCGTCTATCACCGCACGCCCAACTGGATCATCGACAAGCCGGACCGCGCCTATACGGGTCTGGAGAAATGGATCGGCAGGCGCATCCCCGCCATGTCCAAGCTCTATCGCGGCTATCTCTGGGCGACGGGGGAATACATCCTCTGGCCCGCTATCCGCGGCAACAAGCTCGCCGCCGGCATGTTCCGCAAGCAGCACGAGAAGAAGCTGGCCGAAGCCTTTCCGGACGATCCCGAGATGCACAGACGGCTGACGCCGGACTACCCCGTCGGAGCCCGGCGCATCCTCTATTCCGATGGTTACATCCCGGCGCTTGCGCGCGACAATGTCGATTCGGTTTTCGATCCGATCGACCGGCTGAGCCCGGCAGGGATCGTGGCGGGCGGCGTGGAACGCGCGCATGATGTCATCGTCTTCTCCACCGGGTTCCACACCAATCCCTTCCTAAAGGAGATCGACCTGACGGGTGAAGACGGCTTGTCCATCCGGGACCGGTGGGCCGAGGGGGCGGAAGCCTATCTGGGCGTCATGACATCCGGTTTCCCGAACTTCTTCATGCTCTATGGTCCCAACACGAACCTCGGCAGCAACAGCATCGTCTACCAGCTGGAGCAGCAGTACGAGATGATCCGCAAGCTGATGGACCGGGCCGGCGAGGGCGAGGTCCGCGTGGACAAGGCGGCCGAAGCGGCCTTCAACGAAGAGGTCCAGCGCCGGCTGCGCGACACGGCCTGGTCCGAGGTCGAGGCCAGCTGGTACAAGGACGGCGAGAAGATCACCAGTAACTGGCCGGGACCGGTGCGAGAGTACAAACGCCGCGCCACCAATCCCGACTTCGACCATTTCGAGTTCAGCCCATGAAACCCTCCCTCGGCTACCACGCCCTGACAGGGGCGGCCCGCGCCCTGAAGATCCGCAACCGGATGCTGCGCGATGCGCCTGCGGGCAATCAGCGCAACGAACGGCCCAAAGGCAAGCTGGCCCGGCGGTGGGTCCGCAGCGAGTATGACGGCCGGGCGGTCTGGACCTGCGATCCGGCGGGCGGTTCCACGGATCGGGTTTATATCCACGAACATGGCGGCGGCTATGTCTACGGTCTCATGGGACTGCACTTCGCGTCCCTGTCCGAAGTGGCGGACCATGCGGGCCTGACGGTCATGCTGCCGGACTATCCGCTGCCGCCGAAGGCGCGCGCCCCGGAGATGATGGACTGGGCGGACCGGCATTTCGGGTCGGTCGTGGCGGCGAGGGGACTCGGCAATGTCGCGCTCGGCGGATGCAGCGCGGGCGGCAATCTCGCGCTTGCCATCCTGCAGCGCCGCGCGGCGCGCGGGGAGGCGAACCCCGAAACGGTCGTGCTCTGGTCGCCCTGGGTGGACCTGTCCCCCGCCGATATGCCGCCGACGGCCGAGGACGATTACGAGGCCATCATCACGCCCTTCGGGCTGGAACCCGCCGTCGGGGCCTATCTGGGCGACAGCGGGCTGGAGCGGACGGACCCGCACGTCTCACCGCTCTTCGCCGACGTGTCGGCCCTGCCGACCCTGAACATCGTCACCGGGGGCCGGGACATCCTCCATCCCACCATCGCCGAGTTCGCGGACAAGCTTCGCGCGGCCGGAAAGCTGGGCGAATACCGCGTGGAGCCGGACTATGGTCACTACTGGATGTTCTATCCGGTGAGCGACCGCCACCCGACCCTGAAGGCCATCGCCGGCTGGCTTGCATAGCCAGCCGGACCGCGGCGTCTAGTTCAGGTTCACGATCTCGTAGCCCAGCGCTTCGAGGCGCTCGCGCTGGCTCGCCGCATCTCCGACCACGACGATCCGCATGGCGTCGGGGCGGAAATGCGCGTCCGACAGGGCGCGGGCCTCGTCCAGCGTCATGCTCTGCATGCGGGCCATGTCCGAGGCCTTGAAGTTGGCGGGACGGCTATCGCGGCTGATCGTCTGCACGAGGCGCAGCTTGTCGCCCAGCGTTTCCATCTCCAGCGCCTGCCCGCGCAGCAGCGCGTCCTTCATTTCGGCAAGCTCGTCTTCCGTCATGTTGCGGCCATGCTCGCCGAGAATGTCGCGGATGAGCTCGAGGCTTTCCTTGGTCGCATTGGTGCGGACCGAGGTGCGCACCACGAAAGCCCCGCTTTCGTCGTCGGCGGCCACGCCGGAGCCGATTCCGTACGTGTAGCCCTTGTTGACGCGAAGCTCCGTCATGAGCTTCGACGTGTAGATGCCGCCCAGCGGGAAGTTCAGCGCGTCTAGGCGGGCATAGTCCGCATCGGACGAGGTGAGCGACGGACGTCCCATCCGGATCACGGACTGCTTGGCCTCCGGCACGTCGTGGAAGTAGATGGTGGTCGCATCCACGGAGGCCATGGCAGGGCGCGGCTGCGGGGTCAGGTCGCCCTCGACAGGATCGCCCAGCCCACCGAACAGGGAGACGGCCGTGTCTTCGTCATAGTCGCCGACGATGTTCAGGGTCGCCGTGGAGACGTCGAAATAGTTGCCGTGGAAGTCGCGCAGATCGTCCAGCGTGATGGCGGCGATCTGGTCCTCCGTGCCCGATCCTGCAACGGAGAGCGCGCTGTCGGCCGGGTACGTCAGACGGGACTCCGCGGACTGTGCGAGGAAGTTCGGATTGGCCTGCAGACTGACGGCTCTCTGGATATAGGCCTGTTGCAACGTCTCGAACTCGGTCTCGTCGAAGGCCGGCGCGTTGAGCATGGCGTCGATCAGTTCGACCGTGGCCGCCAGATTGCGGGCCAGCGTCTTGCCGCGGATCGTGGTGAAACGGTTGCCTGTGCCGACGGAGATATCCGAGCCGAGATTGCCGAGCGCGTCTTCGAATGCGGCCGTGTCCAGATCGCCCGCGCCCTTCAGCAACAGGTCGCCCGTCATGGCGGCCACGCCGGGGGCAGCGGCCGTTGCGCGGTTCTTGCCGGCATCGAAGTCGATGGAGAACTCGATCAGCGGGACTTCGTCGGACTGCATGCCGACGATGCGCAGGCCGTTTTCCGCTTCCGTGTCCCAGATGGCGGGCGTGGGCAGCTCATATGCCGCGCCGAACGCTGGCTCGACCGTGCGGTCGAAGCTGGACGGGGTCGGCTCGAAGATGCGCGCTTCGGGATCGTAGGGCACGTCCGCTTCGGCGCCCTGGACCACCACTTCCTCGACCACGTCCGCGACCTCGGAGCCCTCGAGGGCGAGATCGGGCGAGCCCTTTGGCACAAAGGAGGTCGCCACATAGGGCTGGTCCTTGATGTAGCGATTGTAGACATCCATCACGTCGTCCGCCGACACGGCGCGCAGGGCGGCGATGTCGTCGTCCAGATAGCCGGGATCGTCGCGGAAGATGTTGTATTCCGCCATGGCGATGGACTTGCCGAGCGCGCTCTGGATCTCGTCATAGACGGAGACTTCGGCCGCCGTCTTGATGCGCTCCAGCGCGTCTTCCGGGATGCCGTTGTCCTCGAACCGCGCAAAGGCCGTCTCGACGGCGGGCATCAGCCCGTCAATGTCCTGCCCCGCCTTGGGCGAGATGAACATGAAGGCCTCGCCGGCCAATTCCTTGGTGTAGTGGAAGATACCCACGCCGCTCGTCAGCTGCTCTTCGTCGATCAGCACTTCGTTGAACGGGGCCCGCTTGCCGTCCGTCAGATAGGTCAGCAGAACGTCGAGCGCGTAGGAGTCCGGGTGGTATTCCGGCACGGTCGGCCAGACCATCGTGAGCTGGGGCAGGGTCGCGAAATTGTCCTCGTGCATCAGCAGCACGGTTTCGGAGAGCTCCGACGGCTGGGCTTCGGCCTCCGGGATGTCCGCGCCGCGCGGGATCTCTCCGAAATATTTGGTGACGAGTTGCCGCGCCTCGTTGACGTCGAAGTCGCCCGTGATGGTGACGGTCACATTGTTGGGGCCGTACCAGCGCTCGAAGAAATCCTTCGTGTCCTGCAAGGTCGCGCCTTCCAGATCGTCCAGCGAGCCGATGACCGTGTGGTTGTAGGGGTGGCCTTCCGGGTAGAGCGCCTTGCCGATGACATAGAAATTATGGCCGTAGGGCTGGTTGTCCACGCGCTGGCGCTTTTCGTTCTTCACGACCTGCTTTTCGCGGTCGATGACGTTCTGGTTCACCGTGTTGATGAACCAGCCGATCTTGTCGGCTTCCGCCCAGACGATCTTCTCCAGCGCATCGGCCGGTACGGCCTGGAAATATTGCGTCATATCGTTGGTGGTGAAGCCGTTCGTGCCCTCTCCGCCGATGCGCGTATTCATCTGGTCCAGCCCGCCATAGCCGAGGTTCTCGGAGTCGAGGAAGAGCAGGTGCTCAAACAGGTGGGCGAAGCCCGTCTTGCCGGGCACTTCGCGGGCGGAGCCGACATGGACGGCGAGGTTGATCGCCACCAGAGGGTCGCTCTCGTCCACATGGAGGATGACGTCCAGACCGTTGTCGAGCGTGAACTTCTCGAACGCCAGCTCGGGCAGGGCGCTTGCCGTTTCGGCGGCGACGGGCGCCGTATCTTCGGGGGTCGCCTCGGGCGCGGCTGCGTTGCAGGCGGCAAGAGCGAAAACGGAAGCGCCGAGAAGGTAGGGCGCGAAACGGGAAGCGGCTTTCATGCGGATATCCATACTGTTTATCGATATGTTCTCTTCGCTATAGGGGGGTGTGCCGGAAAATGCTACCGCGCATCATGGACGATCTTCACGTCAGCAACGGTCTCTTCGTCCCCGCCGCCGCGATCAGCGTCGATGCGGTGAAGGCGTCCGGCCCGGGCGGACAGTCGGTCAACAAGACCAACAGCGCCGCGCAGCTTCGCGCCTATGTCGACGCGTTCGGCTGGCCCGAGGCCTTGCGCGACCGCGTGCTGGCCCATTCCGACCAGCGCATCAGCGAGATCCAGCGCGCCGTGGTGATCCACGTCTCGACCCACCGCAGCTTCCACCGCAACCAGGACGAGGCGAGAGACCGTCTCGCCGCCCTGCTGCGCAAGGCTCTGCACCGCCGCAAACCCCGCAAGCGCACCCGGCCCTCCCGCTCGAGCATCCGCAAAGCGGTGAAGGCCCAGAAGCGCCGGAGCGAGATCAAGGCGCTGCGCGGCCCGGTTGAGTGGTAGGGCTTCCAGACCAAAGCCGCTTACGATTTCAGTCCTCCACTTCTTTTGGATCGGAAATCACGGGTAACTTGTCCCGGGCGCGTTCGTACATTTTACGCACACCATCGCGGGTCTCAGCGCGGATGAGGGCCTCCAAGGCCTCCTTATGGGCAATGACGAGCGCGTCTTCCGGCGACGTGGCTATGTCGGGGATGACGCCAACGCCCTCCCAGTCTTTCTGAGTCACTGGATGGATGCCATGCGAAATCGGAACTTGGACGAAGAAGTTTTCGCTAAGTTTTGCGATATCGATGGAGTGGGCGGCTCCTGCGGAGGTCTGTCCGACAAGCGTTGCCTTGCCGAAATGCTTCATCCCGTAGGCGAGTTGTTCCCCGAGTGAAAACGTCTGGTCGCTGATGAGGACATAGACAGGCTTGTTGAGATACTTGTCGCCATTGACTTCCTCGAAAAGAGAGGTCGTCTCCCGTTCACCGGTCCGGCGTTCGTAACTCGTGTCCCAAACGCCGCCGCCTTCCTCGAAGAAATAGCTGGCGATGTAAGCGTCGGACGGTGAATATCCGCCATTGTTCGTCCTGAGATCAATGAGCAGCGCCTCCGTATCCGAAACGAACTCCATGGCTGTATCGATCGCACCTTTCGACCAATTCAAAGGATGGAAGAAGTTGAGGCGGATAAAGCCGATATTGCCGTCGAGAATCTCCAACCTTTGAAACCCGTAATTTTCCCGTTGGGCATACCAGAGGTCCCAATCGAAAGCGGCCTCATCGCTTTCGGTCGTCTCCTCGTCCGAAGACGATTGCAATTCTGCTTCGTCGCTCCAGCGGTTGGCGATGAAACCCGGATTGTAATTGACCTTGAAGTGCTTGTCGCCGGAGAGGGTGACAAGGTCTTGTGTCAACGCGTCGGCGAACGCTTCGTAAGTCAACGCATTGTCATACTGTCCGGACTGCTGAAGCTCGGACAGAGCCTGCGCGATCTCCTGTCCCTTCGCCTCGAAGACATAATCCGATTTGATCACGTCGATGAGCGTGTTCGAAACTTCGGATATCTCCGACTGTGTAACTATCGTTTGGGCGCATGCGCTGCCGCATGCGGCGATGATGGCGATTGCGCCGTACAGACCCTTGATCATGGATTTCACGAGACCCTCCACTTCCGCGCATTCAATTACGACGCTTGTCTTATAATCGGAAGGCAGGGTATTGCAAGGTCGACCGAACCGGCAGGACGGGCCTTTTTTGTCCGAAGCATACGGCTTCCGGGGTCAGGCTGGACAGGATGACAAGCCGACTTGCTTCATGAGGCGCGACTCGTTATGTGGCGCGTCGATGCACGCGGCTCCATACGGGGCCGCGCTTTGGTTTATGAGACAATGGAGGCGACCATGGCGGTCCCTAAGAGTAAGATCAGCAACTCGCGCCGCGGCATGCGCCGTTCGCACGACAAGCTCAAGAACCCCGTCTATGTGGAAGACCAGGACAGCGGCGAACTGCGCCGTCCGCACCACATCGACCTAAAGAGCGGCAAGTACCGCGGTCGCCAGGTGCTGGCTGCCAAGGACTAGACGTCCGCGCGGTGTAAGCCGATTCAGATACATGACCAGGAAGCCCGGCCCTTGTGCCGGGCTTTTTTTCGTTTCGAGTGCAGAGAATCGGGCAGGGGCAATGGTGCGGCCGCGGGGCTGATCCGGGCAAGAGGGAGGAAAAGGGCCTTCCGCGAGGGGCGGGGACGCTTTTTGTGTGCCACTGCCGGGTGAAACCACCTGCGGCTGGAGTGGACGATAGTGGGTTGCGGGGCGCGGCACGCGTCAGCCGGACCCTCGCGGAAGGGGTGTTGCGGACGGCCAACGGGCCGACCGAACAGGGACGCTTATAGCGGAAGGTCAGAAGGCGAGGATTAGATTGCGGGAAGTTCCGGCAAGCCTTTGAAACAGCTGCGCTTGTCAGACGCTCGAACGCGGACAGCCGCTGTCCCCGGCCTTCACGGCCGGGGCCTCCCTCGGTCGTGCGCCCATGCCGACTAGCCCCATCGTGGCCCAAGCCAAGCCGGAGGCCCCGGCAACATGTGCCGGGGACGGTCTCGTGAGTTGGTCCCTGGACCTGATCCGAGGTCCAGTGCGCCGAGAGCGGAGAGTGAACAGCGTGAGCCAGAGTTTGGCCAAACAAAAAAGCCCGCCGAGGAGGCGGGCTTTGAAAACAGTTTCGGGGCGGCCTAGGCGGCTTTCTTCCCGGCCTGGGCAGCGAGGATCTTGGAGATCGTGTCCGCCTTGAGGTCGTCGACGCTGGCCGGGATGCCCATCGTGTTGGCGATCTTCACCACGTCGGCTTCGAGCATGCGGCTCAGCGCGCCCTTGGTGTGAGGCTTGGCCTCTCCGCCATAGAGCGTTTCGCCCTTGTCCGCCATGTCGCGGAAGCTTTGCGGCGGGGTGAACCGTTCGCCGTGGCGCTGGGCCAGCATGTCCGCGGTCGCCACGAAGGCCGGCAGGCCGATCGTGTCGATGTAGCTCATCGGGCCGCCGGTCCAAGCGGGGAAGCCCCAGCCGAAGATCGCGCCGAGATCCGCGCTCTGCGGGTCCGGCACGACGCCTTCGTCGAAGGTGCGGGCCGTCGGGATGAGCTGCGCATACATCAGGCGCTGCTGCACCTCGGCCTGGCTCGGTTGCTCCTCGGCGAGCGGGTAGTGGTCCGTTATGCCTTTCCACAGGTCGAGGCGCTTGCCGGTCTCGTCGTAATTGTAGAGCCCCTTGCCGAAACGGCGGCCAGAACGGCCCAGCTCGTTGACCATGAGCTCGTAGAACTCCTCGGTCCCCGACGGCTTGTAGGCGTCGCCCAGTTCCTTCTTGGTGGACTGAATCACGTCATAGCCGAGCTTCAGCGTGGTTTCGTCCTGCACGCCGAACGGACCGATCGGCAGGCCCATGTTCAGGGCGCTGTTCTCGATCAGGGCGGCGCCCGTGCCTTCCATCAGCATCAGGATCGCTTCGGCGATGTAGGGCGGGAAGACCTGGTTGGTGAAGAAGCCACGCACGTCCTTCACGACGATGGGCGTCTTCTTTATCTTGCGGTTGTAGTCGAACGCGGCCGCCAGGGCACGGTCGCCCGTGCCGTCATGCGGGATGATCTCTAGCAGGGGCATGCGCTCAACGGGGCTGAAGAAGTGCAGGCCGATGAAGTTCTCGGGCCGCTTGGAATTCTCCGCCAGCCCGCCGATGGGCAGGGTGGAGGTGTTCGAGGCGAAGATCACGTCTTCGCGGATCACGGCTTCGGTCTTCTTGATGACGTCGGCCTTCACGTCGGGGCGTTCGAAGACGGCCTCGATGATCAGGTCCACATCCGCGAGGTCGTCATAGTTGGAGGTGGGCGTGATGCGCGCGAGGAAGGCATCGGCCTTCTCTTGGGTCATCTTCCCGCGCTTCACGCGCTTGTCGAGGATCTTCTGCGTGTAGGCGACGGCCTTCTGGGCCTCCTCGTCCGAGCGGTCGAGAGAGACGACTTCGAGTCCGGCCTTGGCCGTGACGTGGGCGATGCCCGCGCCCATCAGGCCCGCGCCGAGAACGCCGACCTTCTTGATCGTGATCGGCTCGACGTCCTTGGGGCGGCCCGCGCCTTTCTCGGCGGCCTGCTTGTTGACGAACAGGGTGCGGATCATGTTCTGCGCGACCGGGTCGGCAAAGAGCGAGAGGAAGTATTTCGTCTCGACTTCGACGGCCTTGGTCATGGGCAGCTGCGTGCCTTCATACAGGCAGGACATGATCGCCTTGATGGCGGGGAAGTTGTCCTTGGACTTGGCCAGCGCCATCGCGTTGGCGGCGGAGAAGAACTGGACCGCCTTGGGGTTCATCGCGCCTGCGCCGCCGGGCACCTTGAAGCCCTTCTGGTCCCATGGCTGGAGCACGCCTTTCTCGGCATTGTCCTTCACCCAGGCCTTGGCGGCCTCGACCGTCTTGCCCGGCTCCACGATCTCGTCGATCAGGTTCTGGGCCTTGGCTTTCTTCGCGTCCAGGTTCGCGCCCGACGTGATGAGCTGCGCGGCGTTCTGGAGACCCGCCAGGCGCGGGACGCGCTGCGTTCCGCCGCCGCCGGGCAGCAGGCCGACCAGCACTTCGGGCAGGCCGACCTTCACTTTCGGAGAGTCGGCGGCGACGCGGTAGTGACCGGCCAGCGCCAGCTCGAAGCCGCCGCCAAGGGCGAGGCCTTCCAGCGCCACGGCGACCGGCTTGGCGGTCTTGCCTTCGCGCGCGATCTCGCGGTCCGTATGGCCGCCCGTTTCCAGTTTGCGGAAGGCGTGGTTCAGGGTCATGCCCTCTTCGAAGGCCTCCTTGGATAGTTCGCCCTTCTGCTTTTCCAGCATGCGCAGGTCCGCGCCGGCCATGAAGCCGTTGTCGCGGCCCGACGCGATGACGAGGCCCTTATAGTCGTCGTTCGAAACGAACTCATCGATGAAGGCCGGAAGGTCTTTCATCAGATTTTCGTCGATGACGTTCATGCCCTGGTTGGGCACGTCGATCGTCAGCAGCGCAATGCCGTCATCGTCCAGATCGACGGAAAAAGTCGTGTAGTCAGACATGGGTGTCGGTCCTTAAGAGTCTTAGACGCGTTCGATGATGGTGGCGATGCCCATGCCGCCGCCGATGCAGAGCGTGACGAGGGCGGTTTCCTTGTCGGCCCGCTCCAGCTCGTCCACCATGGTGCCGAGGATCATGGCCCCGGTCGCGCCCAGCGGGTGACCCATCGCGATCGCGCCGCCATTCACGTTCATGATGGAGTGATCCACGTCGAGCGCCTGCATGAAGCGCAGCACGACAGCTGCGAAGGCTTCGTTCAATTCGTAAAGGTCGATATCGGTCGATTCCATCCCGGCGGTCTTCAGGGCTTTCTGGGCCGCGAATTCCGGGCCCGTCAGCATAATGGTCGGGTCGGAGCCTATGGACGCCATCGACTTGATGCGTGCGCGGGGCTTGATGTCCAGCCGCTCGCCTGCGGCCTTGGAGCCGAAGAGAAGCGCCGACGCACCGTCCACGATGCCGGAGCTGTTTCCGGCGTGGTGGACGTGGTTGATTGTCTCGACTTCGGGATAGCGGAGCTGCGCCACGTCGTTGAAGCCGAAGTTCTGGCCCAGCATGGCGAAGGACGGGTTCAGCGCGCCCAGCGCCTGCATGTCGGTCTTGGGGCGGATGGTCTCGTCCTTGGACAGGATATCCACGCCCATCACGTCCTTGACGGGCAGGATGGACTTGTCGAACCGGCCTTCTTCCCAGGCCTTGGTCGCGCGCTTGTGGGACTCCACGGCGTAGGCGTCCACATCGTCGCGGGAGAAGCCGTATTTGGTCGCGATTAGGTCGGCGGAAATGCCTTGCGGCACGAAGTAGGCGTCGAAGCTGGCCTGCGGGTCCGTGACCATGGCACCGCCGTCGCTGCCCATCGGCACGCGGCTCATCGACTCCACGCCGCCGCCCATGGCGATCTCGCATTCGCCGGACATGACCTTGGCGGCCGCGATGTTCGACGCTTCGAGGCCGGAGCCGCAGAAACGGTTGACCTGGATGCCCGACGTCTGGTCGGGGAAGCCAGCGTCGAGGATCGCGGTGCGCGTGATGACCGCGCCCTGCTCGCCGACCGGGGAGACGCAGCCGAAAGCGACGTCTTCGACTTCGCTCTTGTCGATGTTCAGCCGCTCGGGGATGGCCTGCATGACCTGCGACGCCAGTTTCAGCGGCGTGATTTCGTGAAGGCTGCCGTCCTTCTTGCCCTTGCCGCGCGGTGTGCGGACCGCGTCGTAGATGAATGCCTCGGCCATTGGCGAAACTCTCCTGTCTGAGTCTGTAACTTAAGTTGCGCGCCCTCTAATACGGGCGAACCGCGCAAGGGAAGGGCGCGGGACTGCGTTTTGCGGCTTCATCCGTGATGTGTTGCCTGTCGGAAACGCATGGGCGGATCGCCCGCTTTCTTGCCTGTGACTATAAAACCACAGCCCGGCAGAGAATCCACAAGGCCTGCAAAACTGAACTTGCGCCATGCAGGCGCGGTTTCTATGGCGAATTACAAGACCGCAAGAATGCGGCTGAACAAAAACAAATGCTCGGGACTTCCATGATCAAGACACGCTCGCTTCTCGCGACCTCCTCCGCTGCCCTCGCCCTGCTGGCGACACCGGCCTTCGCTCAAGATGCCGATGACGAGATCATCGTCACGGCGACCAAGCGCCAGACCACGCTCCAGGACACGCCGGTCGCCGTGACCGTGACGGGAGTCGAAACCATCGAGCGCGCCGAAATCCAGGACCTTCTCGACCTGCAATCCGTCGTCCCCTCCCTGCGGGTCAGCCAGCTGCAGTCCTCCACCCAGACCGACTTCGTGATCCGCGGCTTCGGCAACGGCGCCAACAACCCCGGCATCGAGCCGTCCGTGGGCGTGTTCATCGACGGCGTCTACCGCTCCCGCTCCGCCGCTCAGATCGCAGACCTGCCGAGCCTCGAGCGCGTCGAAGTGCTGCCTGGGCCGCAATCCACGCTGTTCGGCAAGAACGCGTCGGCCGGCGTCATCAGCATCGTGACCGAGTCGCCCCAGTTCACCAAGCAGGGCTATGTCGAAGCCGGTGTCGGCAATTTCGACCTGTTCCAGGGCAAGGCCTACATCACGGCGCCGCTGTCCGACAGCGTGGCCTACTCCGTGGGCGGGTCCTTCCTGAAGCGCGACGGCTTCATCACGGACGCCAATGGCGGCCCGTCGCTAAACGACCGCGACCGGTTCAGCCTGCGCGGCCAGATCCTCGTCGAGCCTAATGACACGACCTCCATGCGCTTCATCGCGGATTATGGCGAGATCGACGAAATTTGCTGCGGCACGCAGACCTTCGTGAACTCCCCGGTCACGGGCATCCTGACCGGCATTGCCGGCCGCCAGATCCAGAGCGATCCGTCCCAGGAATTCTCCCGCGTCTCGTTCAACAGCTTTTCGCCCCGCAACAAGCTGCAGGACTGGGGACTGTCCGCTCAGATCGACCACGATTTCGACAACGACCTGACCCTGACGTCCATCACGGCCTACCGCGAGAACGACAGCTTCACGGACGGCGACTCGGACTTCACGACGCTCGACCTGCTCGACAGCGATGAGCGCGGAACCGTGCTGAACACCTTCACGCAGGAACTTCGCCTGACGTCCAACTTCGACGGACCGTTCAACTTCCAGATCGGCGGTTTCTACTTCGACGAATCAGTCGATGCGCAGAACACACTGGGCTACGGGGCGGATCTCCGGTCCTACCTCAATATTCTCGCTGGCGGCGCCTTGCCGGGTCTTGAAGCCATTCTTCCGCAGGTCGAGCCGGGCGAGCTTTTCGGCGACCAGGTCTTCATCAACGAGTTCTTCACGCAGGAAGACGAGACCTACAGCCTCTTCGGCACGGTCGATTTCGAGGTCACGGACCGGTTCACCATCACGGGCGGCCTGAACTACACGGACGTGTCCAAGGACGTCACAGCCCGCACGGTCAATAACGATACCTTCTCCAACCTGTCCCTGACGGGGGCGGACGGCACGACCATCATCGCGACCAACCTGTTCCTGTCGGGCAACGCGGCTGCGGGCATTCCGTCCTTCAGCCAGGCGCTGGGTGGGCTGCCCTTCACGCCGGCCAACCTGCAAGCGGCCGCGACAGGGGCCTTCGGTCCCGCGGCTCAGGGCTACATCCAGGCCGTCCAGGCCGGAGCCGCCGCGACGGCCGCCAGTTCGGCCAACCCGCTGCTGGGCCTGACGGCGCTGCAGTTCCAGCCGCAGTTCCTCGACTTCCCGAACTCCGTGGAAACCGGGCAGCGCAACGACGACAAGCTGACCTGGTCGATTCGCGGCAACTTCGAAGTGTCCGACGACCTGTCGGTCTACGGGGCCGTCGCGACGGGCTTCAAGGCCTCGTCCTTCAACCTGTCGCGCGATTCGCGTCCGTTCCTCAGCGACGGCGCGGCTCTGCAAGCCGCAGGACTTCTGCCCAACAACTTCGATCCGGCGACGGGCCGCAACTTCGGCACCCGCTTTGCGGAACCCGAAGAGGCCATCGTCTATGAGGCCGGGGCCAAGTTCCGCTTCGACCGGGGTAACCTCAACGTGGCGGTCTTCCGTCAGGAGCTTGAGAACTTCCAGGGCAATGCCTTCGTCGGTACGCTCTTCGTGCTGACCAACGCGGGCGAAACCCGCGTGGATGGCATCGAGGTGCAGAGCCGCTTCAACGTCACGGACAACTTCTCGCTCGATCTCGCGGGCACCTTCCTCGATGCCGAGTATCTCGACTTCCAGGGGGCACCGGGACCGATCTCGGGCACGACCATCGACCTGACCGGCGAGACTCCGGACAATATCAGCGATGTCAGCCTGTCCATCGGCGCGACCTACGAGCACGAGTTCGCAAGCGGCTGGGAAGGCTATGTCCGCGGTGACTGGCAGTACGAAGCCCCGACGCAGATTTCCGAAAACCTGTCGCTCGAGGGCCGCGCCATCGCGGCGACGGCCAACCCGCTGGAAACGACCCTGAGCTTCACGCCAGGCTTCGACGAGCGTGAGCAGAGCCTGTTCAACGCGTCCATCGGCCTGGAATCGCCCAACGGGTTCGGCATCCAGTTCTGGGGCCGCAACATCTTCGGCGACGATTTCGCCTCGACGCTGTTCCCGGGCGTGGCCCAGTTCGGCATCGTCAACGGCTATCCGAACGCGCTGCCGACCTACGGCGTGAACCTGCGCAAGGAATTCTAGCGCACCACCGAACATCGGGGGGAGACGGATGCGTCGCGGCAAAATGGCCACGACATATCCGTTCCGAGGGGAGAAGGGTCGTCCGACAGGGGCGGCCCTTTTTCTGTTTTGAAACCTGCAGCGCATCCCTGATAGCGGCAGGCGGACGATTGCCGCCCCCGGCCGCGCTCGCTAGCGCTTGGACATGATCCCGGCTCCTCTCGACAATCCGTTCGACACGGAAGAACGCCGTGCATTCCGCGAAACGATGCGGGCCTTCATGGACAAGGAGGTCGTCCCTCACGCCTTCGACTGGGACGAGGCGGGCCATGTGCCCTGGGATGTGCACGCCAAGTTCGGCGCGCTCGGCCTATGGGGGTTCGGCATCGAGGAAGCCTATGGCGGGCATGGGTTCGACGACCCTTTCATGCGCATGGATGCCGCCACCGAGATCGCACGATGCGGCGTGGGCGGCATCGGGGCGGCCATAGGCGGTCGCGGCATCTCGCTCGATCCGATCCAGCGGCTGGCCAGCGATCGCATCCGCACCGAGATCCTGCCCGAAATCATCGCGGGCCGCGCGGGGTCCAGCCTGGCGATCACCGAACCCGGCGGCGGGTCCGACGTGGCAAGCCTGAAGACCACAGCCAGGCGCGAAGGGGACGACTGGGTGCTGAACGGCTCCAAGACCTTCATAACGGGCGGCATGGAGAGCGACTATTTCGTCGTGGGCGCGCGCACGGGCGGGGAGGGGCTGACCGGGATTTCCCTGTTCTTCGTGGAGGCTGACCGGCCCGGTTTTTCCCGCACGGCGCTCGGAAAAAAGATGGGCTGGTGGGCCTCGAACCAGGCAACGCTTTATTTCGACGATTGCCGTGTCCCGGCGGAAAACCTGATGGGTCAGGAGAATTTCGGGTTCATCCAGATCATGGAGAACTTCAACTACGAACGGCTCAGCCTCGCGGCGATCTCGCTCGGCATGATGGAGGCGGCGCTGGAGGACAGCATCGCCTGGGCGCAACAGCGCGAAACCTTCGGCAAGCCGCTCATCCGACATCAGGTCATCCGGCACAAGATCGCGGACATGAGTGCCAAGGTCGACGCTCTGCGCAGCCACCTCTGGATCCTCTGCAAGACCATCGAGGACGGCACGATGCCGGTCGCCGAGATCTGCAAGGCCAAGGTCACGGCGACGAAGTCCTTGGAGTTCGTGGCATCCGAAGCCATGCAAATCCTGGGCGGGGCGGGATATCTGCGCGGAAACCGCGTGGAGTCGATCTACCGCGACGTGAAGGTCATCGCCATCGGCGGTGGCTCGGAAGAAATCATGAGAGACCTGGCAGTCAGGCAAATGGGGTTATGACAATGGCACAGAGCGCACACAGCACGTCCGGACAGGTGATCGACTGGATCGAGTATCATGCCTCCGTGAAGCCGGAGGCGCGGGCCATGGTCGATCTCGCCAGCCAGCGCACCTACAGCTACGCCGAATTGCACGAGCGCGTCGCGCGCGCGGCGGGCTTCCTGAAGGCCAAGGGTATCCAGCCGGGCGACCGGGTGGCCTTCCTGTGCCTGAACACGACCGATGTGATGGAGCTGATCTATGGCTGCTGGCGGATCGGAGCGATTTGCCTGGCGCTGAACTTCCGGCTGACCCCGCCCGAACTGACCTTCATTCTCAACGACAGCGAAACGACGATGGTGCTGGTCGATGATCCGTTCGCGGGCGTGGCCGAAGCCACCAAGGCACATTGCCCCAGCGTCAAGCACTGGATCGGGACGACGGGCGTCGGCAAGGACAGCGACTGGGAGGCGGGGCTGGCGGCCGCCGATCCGGTCTATGGCTTCCATCCTCAAGGCTATGAGGACCAGTGCCTGCTCATGTATTCGTCCGGCACGACCGGAAATCCCAAGGGCGTTATCATCACCCACGGCATGGTGGAGTTCACCAATGCCGGCGCGACCCGCGTGGGCGACAGCAGCCCGGACCGGGTCTGCCTGAACAACATGCCGCTCTTCCACATCGGGGGGCTGGGCGTGACCGCGTTGCCGGCGACCTGGATCGGCGGGTGCATCGTCATGATGCGCATGTTCGACGTCAACGCCACCATGAGCGCCATCGACAGCGAGGCATTGAAGATCGACACGCTGTTCATGGTGCCTGCGGCCTACAATGCCATGCGGATGCATCCGGACATCGAGTCCATCGATTTCTCCCGCATCCAGGTCGCGCTTTGCGGCGGAGAGACCGTGCCCGAACCGCTGTCACGCTTCTGGCTCGACAAGGGACTGGCCATCCAGGAAGGCTACGGCATGACGGAAACTTGCGCGGCCGGGACGACGCTGCGCAAGGAGGACATTCCTCACCGGATCGGCAGCACGGGCCGCCCGCTGTCCCATTCACGTATCAAGGTGGTGGACGAGGACGACCGGGAAGTCGCACGGGGCGAAACGGGGGAAATCCTGTTCAAGGGCGCTTCCGTCACGCCCGGCTACTGGCGCAACCCGGAAGCGAATGCGCGCAGCTTCACCGCTGACGGCTGGTTCCGGTCCGGCGATATCGGCCGCATGGACAATGACGGCTATGTCTACATCGAAGACCGGGTGAAGGACATGTACATTTCGGGCGGGGAGAACGTCTATCCAGCTGAAATCGAAGGCATTCTCTACGAAATGCCGCAATTTGCCGAATTATCCGTAATCGGCGTTCCGCACGAGAAGTGGGGCGAAACGGGTTGCGTCGTGGCCGTCTTCAAGGACGGAGAGACGTGCGAGCTGTCCGACATCCTCGCCCATCTCGACGGGCGACTGGCCCGCTACAAGCTGCCCAGCCATATCCATACGGTGGACGCGCTTCCGCGCGGCGGTTCGGGCAAGGTGTTGAAGTACCAGCTCCGCCAGAGCGTGCCGGACGCGCTGGGCATCTAGGCCCGGAAGACGAAGGCCCTGACGGCGTCAGGGCCGGACCGTGTCAGCCCCCGGACTCGCTCGTCATCCCGCTGGGGTTGATGTCCATGTCGCAGATGTCGGTCACTTCGACGTCGTCGCTGTTCACGAAGATCGTGCGGGCGGGTTCGATGACGCGCGTGACGGTCTGGCGG
>JBARXH010000050.1:0-6111 GCA_049647245.1 Litorimonas sp. | reverse complement strand
GGCAGGACGCCCCCGGCTTGTGGGCGCGGGTCGGCGACGCCGTACCCCAAGTCGTTCCCATCCATGACCCGCTGCGCCCGGAGGCCGAACCGACCGTCCGTGCGCTGGAGGCGCTGGGCCTCGAACTGTCCATCCTGTCCGGCGATGCGAAACCGACCGTCGACTCCGTTGCGGATGCACTGTCGATCGAGACGCGCCAGGCCCGGGCCGACCCGGCCGCCAAGACAGCGCGTCTGGCGGCGCTGAAGGCGGCGGGCCGACCCGTTCTGATGGTGGGCGACGGGCTGAACGACGCGCCCGCTCTCGCCCATGCCGACGCGTCCGCCGCGCTGGCCAGCGGCACCGCAGTGTCGCGCGCGGCGTCCGATATCGTGCTGCAGGGCGACACGCTGGCGGGCCTGCCCTTCGCGGTCCGGATCGCGCGCGCGTCCCGGCGGCGCATCGCGGAGAATTTCGGCTTCGCGGTCGCCTACAACATGCTGGCCGTGCCCCTGGCCGTCAGCGGGCAGGTCACCCCGTTGATCGCGGCCATCGCCATGTCGGGCTCCTCGCTGGTCGTGACGCTCAACGCGCTTCGCATGTACCGCGTCGGCGGATATGAGGGTCCGGACCATCCGGGCCGCCACTTCGCGCCGTCCGGAACGTCCGCGCCCCATTCCATCCTGACGAGGCCCGCATGACGTCCCTGCTCTGGCTCATCCCGATCGCCCTGGTGTTGGGGGTCTGCGCCTTGGGCGCTTTCGTCTGGGCGCTGCGGTCCGGCCAGTTCGACGACACGGCCGGGGACGCGGAACGCATGCTCGACGACGCAGACGACCGCCCGCTTCCCTAGCCCGTCCCGGGACCGCTAGACGGGCCTTGGGACCTTCCGCCCCGGCTTGCCGTCAACGTCGCTGCGCGAACACACGGCGTGGCAGGGCATGGGCATGTCCGGGTCCGGGTCCTCGCCCGGCAGGGGGATGCGGATGATGCGCCCGGAGTTGCAGAGGCGGGCTTCGATGTAATTGCCGTCGGGTGCCGGAACGAGGACCGGCCCCAGGCTCGGCCAAAGCGCCATGAACCCGATCAGTCCGCTGGCCAGCGCCCCGCCCGTCACCGGTCCGCGTCCAGCACGTCCAGCAGCGCGGCCGGGGTCGCCGGATGGCGCAACACGTGCAGCCGGTCCTGGACGAAACTGTCCGTATCGGCGACCGGCGCGTCCGCCCCGGCCATCAGCACGATGCGCGGCCGCTCCCGTTCCGCCATGACGATGTTCAGCAGCCGGTAGATGTCGGGCTCCCCGGCGTCGAGGTCGAGGATCAGCGCATCGCACGGCCGGACGGACCGCCGGCCCAGCATGTCGCGGGAGAAGCGTTCCGCGTCGGCCACCTGCAGCACGGACCGTCCGCTGACCTCCAGCAGGGGGCGCATGGAAGCCAGCGCCGCCGATTGGCAGTCGATCATGTACACGACGGGTTTGGCGGCAGTGAGGGTCATTTATCCGGCGTCTTCGAGGTCGAGCCTTGCTACTTCGTCGGCCGGGCGCGATTGTGACCCGCGTCACGACCCACCGAAACTCCGGCCCGATAGGGCCTGCATGGACATGAAGGACATGACCGGGACACTGCCCCCCAACACCCAGACGTCGGGCCTGAGCGCCGTGATGAACACGCTGGTGGACGCGGCCATCGTGATCGACTCGGCCGGAGACATCCAGCTGATCAACCCGGCCGGCGAAGCGATCTTCGAATACAGGGCGGACGAGCTGCTGGGCCGCAACGTCACGACGCTGATGCCCAACCCCTACCGGTCGGAGCATGACGGCTACATCCAGCGCCACATCGAGACGGGCGAGGCGCGCATCATCGGCATCGGCCGGGAAGTGGAGGGCCGCCGCAAGTCGGGCGAGGTCTTCCCCATGCACCTCGCCGTGGGCGAGATGGGGCGCAACGGCTCCACCCTGTTCGTGGGCATCATCCGCGACCTGACGGAGGACCGCCGCCGCGCGGCCGAGTTCGAGGCGTTGCAGGCCCGCCATTTCCACCTGTCGCGCGTCACCGCCATGAACGAGATGGGGGCCACCATCGCCCACGAGATCAACCAGCCCCTCGCCGCCACGGCCAACTATATCGAGACCGCGCGCATTCTCGCCGACCGGGAAGAAGTCGGCGACCCGCGCCTGCCCGAGATGCTGGCGCGCGCGCTGGAGCAGAACGACCGCGCCGCCAGGATCATCACCCGGATGCGCAGCTTCATTGAGCGCGGCGACGTCTCCATGGAGCGGGTCGACCTCGCGGAGGTGGTCGAGGATGCCCTCCTGCTCGCCCTGACCCAGTCCGTGCGCGAGGAAACGGATCTGCAGGTTGCCGTTGCGCCGGAAGCGCGCTTCGTGCGCGGCGATCCCGTTCAGATCCAGCAGGTCCTGGTCAATCTGGTCCGCAATGCCGCCGACGCCATGCAGTCCGGCCCGCGCCGGGCGCTCGGCCTGGACGTGTCGGTCGACAGAGAGGACGCGGCCCTGGCCCGCCTCGAAGTGACGGATACGGGGTCCGGGCTCAGCGAGGACATGCTTCCGGAGCTGTTCTCTGCCTTCGTGTCCGACAAACCGGGCGGCCTCGGCGTGGGGCTGTCCATCAGCCGGTCCATCGTGCAGGCACATGGCGGGCGGATCTGGGCCAGCCAGAGGCCGGAGGGCGGAGCCCGGTTCAGCGTCACCCTGCCGCGCGATCTCCCCGCATGAGCCAGCCCACATGAGCCCGCAGATCGTCCACATCGTCGACGATGACGACCAGGTCCGCACATCGCTCGGCCTGATGCTGGAGGCGAGCGGCTACGACGTGCGGACCTTCGCGTCCGGCGACGCCTATCTCGCGGCGGCGACGCCGCTGGAGGACGCGGTGCTGATCCTCGACATCCGGATGCCGGGCCGGGACGGCATCGAAACGCTGGAGGCCGTCCGGGAGATCTCCGCCACCGTCCCGATCCTGATGATCAGCGGGCACGGGGACATCCCGCTGGCGGTGAAGGCGATGCAGCTGGGCGCGACGGATTTCGTGGAGAAACCCTTCGTCGCCCGGCGCATCCTGTCGGCGCTCGAGGCCGTCGCCGACGGGCAGGCGGAAGCGGCCGAGCCGCTGGATGACCTCCGAGATCACCCTCGACACGATCCCCTGCAGGTACTGACCCCGCGCGAGCGCGAAGTGGCCGAAGCCCTGTCGCACGGCCTGGCCAACAAGGCGGTTGCGCACGAGCTCGGCCTGTCGGTCCGCACCGTGGAGACGCACCGCGCGCGCCTGATGTCCAAGCTGGGCATCAAGTCGGTGGCGGACCTCGTCCGGCTCATGCTCGGCCGGCCCGTCTGACGGTTTTTTGCGTAGTTCTACGTACGTAGAATACCGAACTTATGCGCCGCGGCGCGGCCGCCTAGACGATCTTCTGTCAACGGGACCGACAGGGGACACAGATGCCATATTCCAACCAAAAGACACGCGAAGCATTGGGCGCCGTCCGGGTATATCCGGACCACACGCCCATCTATCATCAAGGCGACGCGGCCACGCGCATCTTCCGGGTCAATAGCGGCGTCGTCATGACCTTCCGCCTGCTGGAGGACAGCCGCCGCCAGATCACGGGCTTCTGCACGGAAGGCGACTTTTTCGGCCTGTCGCCTCATCCGCACCATTCGGACGGCGCGGTGACGGTCACCAGCGCGGGCATACAGAGCGTGTCCATCTCCGCACTCGAGACAGATGCGGGCCTGCGCGCGCAGATCATGGATCACAGCGTCCGCAAGATCGAGGACACTCAGAACCTGATGGTGACCCTGACCAAGACATCGTCGGAAGCCCGGGTCGCGGCCTTTCTGGTGATGCTGGCCGACCGGCGCGCCAAGCGCGCGACCGGGGAAGAAGAGATCGAGGTCCGCCTGCCCATGTCGCGCCTCGACATCGCCGACTATCTCGGCCTGTCGCGCGAAACGGTCAGCCGCCGCCTGAACGAGCTCAAGGAGTCCGGGCTGATCCGCTTGCCAGACATCCACACGGCGAGCATTCGGACCGTGGACGGGTTGCGCCGCTGCGCCGGACTGGTTGCCGCCTAGGACAAGCTTTGAGGACAGACATCGGGGGCAAGCATGGAGGGCCGCGCTCGCTCCCCGTCCGGGAGCTTGCCCGGCGGCAATCCGCGCCGTTCCCTTGCGGAACGCTTCGCCCGTCCCGGCGTAGCGGACCTGCAGGGCTCGGATACGCAAGAAGAGACTCCTCCATGAGCAACATTCCCGAAACGGTCGACGGCGCGACCATCGTCATCACCGGCGCGTCCAGCGGTTTCGGCCGGGGGGCAGCGCTCGCCCTCGCCGCCCAAGGGGCCAAGGTCGTCCTCGCCGCGCGGCGCACGGAGCTGCTGGAGGACCTGGCCGCCGAGATCGAGGCCTCCGGCGGCACGGCCCTGGCCGTCACCACGGACGTGTCGGACGCCGCGCAAGTGGACGCGCTGGGCCGGGCCGCGACCGGGGCGTTCGGCCGGATCCATGTGTGGATCAACAATGTGGGCATCGGCGCGCTGGGCTATTTCTGGGAGGTCCCGACAGATGTTCATGCCCGCGTGGTGGACGTCAACCTGACCGGGCTGATGTATGGCTGTCATGTCGCGCTCAACCATTTCAACGAGCAGGGCGGCGGCACGCTCGTCAACACCGGGTCCGTCGACAGCGAAATCCCCATCGCGCTCCAGAACAGCTACGCCGCGACCAAGGCGGGCGTGCTCAGCCTCGGCCGGTCGCTGAACACGGAACTGCGCCTGGCCGAGCGGCACGAGACGATCAAGGTCGCCACCGTCATGCCCTGGGCGGCCGATACGCCCTGGTTCGAACATGCCGCCAACTATACCGGACACGCCCCGCGCATGATCCTGATGGACGATCCGCAGCTCGTGGTGGACACGATCGTCAAGGCCTGCACGGACCCGAAGGAGGAGATGCCCGCCGGGCTGAAGGCGCACGGCGCGGTGATTTCCCACAAGCTGACGCCCGACCTGACGGAACGGCTCTCCGGCGCGATCTTCAAGCGCGAGATGGAAAAGGGCACGCCCGTCCCCGTCACGCAGGGCACAGTCTTCGAGCCCGACCCCAAGGGTCGCACCGTCGAAGGCGACGTGCGCGAACGCATGGCGCGCGAGGACGCCGCCTAGTTCGCCATCGCTTCGGGCAGCCAGAGCGACAGGGCCGGGACGAAGGTCACGATCAGCAAGATCGCCAGCAGGGCGAGGTAGAAGGGCCAGATCGTCTTCACGACGGTTTCCGGCTTGGCCCCGCCCACGGCGCAGCCCACGAACAGCACCGCGCCGACGGGCGGCGTCACCAGTCCGATCCCGAGATTAAGCAGCATGATGATGCCGAAGTGGACCGGGTCCACGCCCGCATCCATCGCCACGGGCAGAAAGATCGGCGTGGTGATGATGATCAGCGGCGCCATGTCCATGAAGGCGCCGAGCACCAGCAGGATCAGCAGAATCAGCAGCATCACGATCACCGGACTGTCGGAGAAGGCCGTCAGTCCGTTGGACAGGGCGCTGGGTCCGTCCAGCAGGGCGAAGAGCCAGCCGAACATGGACGCCGTGCCGATGATCAGCATCACCATGGCCGTGGTCTTCACCGCGCTGCTGGCTGCCTCCAGAAAGCGGCGCGGTCCGAGGGTCCGGTAGGCAAACGCTCCGATCAGGATGGTGTAGACCACGGCGACCGCCGAACTTTCCGTGGGCGTGAACACGCCCAGCAGGATACCGAACACGATGATGAAAGCCGTCATCAGCCCGGGGATGGCACCGAACAGGGAGCGGGCGAACTGGTCCCAGCCGGGGAATTCGCCGCGCGGATAGTTCCGCTTGATCGCGACGCGCCACGCCACGAACATCAGGGCCAGCCCGGCGAGGATGCCCGGCACGACCCCGGCGAGGAACAGGTCCGCGACCGAAACGCTGACCGGGGAAGCGGCCGCGTAGATAATCATGTTGTGCGACGGCGGGATCAGGATGCCCAGGATGGCCGCCGTGATGGTGACGTTGACGGCGTAGTCGGCATCATAGCCCTTTTCTTTCATCTGCTGTTCATCGAGAGCAACATCTCCATCCTCACCG
>JBARXH010000049.1:0-5151 GCA_049647245.1 Litorimonas sp. | reverse complement strand
CGCGGGGGTCTGTAGGGGGTCGGGGAAGGGGTGGGAAGGGCGGAGGGAGACCAAGGGGGAGGGAGTCTGGCTCCGCCCTTCCGGGATGTGGGCGATCTCGGTAGAAGGGGGAGGGAACCGGATCGCTTGATCACCATATAGGGCGATGTCGCTCCGATTGGGAGTCACAGTGCGGTCACGGGTTCGTCAGCAAGCTTACCGTTCTGTCAGGCAAGCGGAACTCCGGATCATTCCTTAGCGCGCGGTTAACCATAGTGGGCGATGGCGGAGCCATGCGCGCCGTCCTGTCGATTCTGGCTCTCTGTCTGTCCGTATCCACGGGACTGGCCGGATGCGCGGTCGGGCTGGCCGGGGATCCGGACGACCGGTTCACGCCCCGTCCCGGCCAGGGCCAGTATGTGCGGCCCGACTGGCTGAACCCCGCGCCCACGCCGCGCCTGCCTGCACCGGACCCGTGCCGCTCGCAGCTCTACGCCGCATTGCTCGGCGTGAACGAGGGCGCGATCTACATTCCCGGTCTGCCCGGCACGCGCCGGATCATCCGCCCTGCCGTATTCGAGGGTCCGATCAACGAGTTCATGAGCGGGGAGATGATGACCGACACCTATGTGGAGGTGCAGGCCTATCAGGCGGGCCAGCTCCTCTACGCCCCGTCCATCGGCACGCTGACCGACCGCATCACCATCGGTCCCGAACGGATGGACCGGCTCACCATCGTGCTCGACCGTGAAGGCTATGTGCAGGAGTTGAGCTGCGGGTAAGCTCCGGGTCCCGCCTCCTGTCAGATCAAACGCCAAGCGTCCTGCACGGGCCGGAACGAGAACCGGTGCGCGGGGCAGGGGCCGAGTTTCGTCAGCGCCGCCTTGTGTGCCGGGGTGGGGTACCCCTTGTGGCCCGCAAAGCCGTAGCCCGGATGGCGGGCATCCGCCTCTTCCATCAGACGATCGCGCGTGACCTTGGCCACGATGGAGGCGGCCGCGACGGAGAGGCTGCGCGCATCGCCCTTCACGATCGCCTCTCCCGCGCAGGGCAGGTCCGGCGGCAGGCGGTTGCCGTCGATCAGCGCGTAGTCCGCTCGGAGCGCCGCCACGGCGCGTCTCATGCCCTCCAGACTGGCCCAGAGGATGTTCATCCGGTCGATTTCCGCCGGTTCGATGATCGAGATCGCGATTTCGGCGCTGTTCAGGAGCTCATTCAGGAGTCGTTCACGCCGGACGCGCGAGAGGGCCTTGCTGTCGTTCAACCCTTGTGGGACGGACGCCGCATCGAGGATGACCGCCGCGCAGACGACGGGCCCCGCCAAGGGACCGCGTCCGGCTTCGTCCACGCCGCAAATGCGCGCATGGCCGCGCGCTGTGGCGGCGATCCGATGCGACTCGTCCGGGATCATGGAAGAGCGACCTCGCCCTGACTGGCACGGGGCCTGCAACATTCGTGTCGCAGGCCTTTACCGCGCCGATTGAAATTAAGTAGGAAGCCGTAACTGGATTCCCGATGGAGACAAGCATGACCAAAACCAAATTCGCCGCTGTTCTGGCCGTCGCCGCCTTTGTCGCCGCCCCGGCCTTCGCGCAGGACGCGGAGCCCGACGTCAAGGCCGACGCCGAAACGCTCGCCCAGGCCGAACTGATCAACACGCGCTCCGCCGAAGGCGTCGTCACGGACGAAGCGTCCTGCGAGTATGAGGGCGGCTCCGTCGTCAGCATGACCGAGGGCCGCGCCTGCTTCATCCCGATCCGCGGCGAGGAAGCCAGCGCCAAGATCTATGACGGCGAGAAGCTGGGCGTGATCCGCTGCTCCGGCAATGGCCCGTTCGCGAACGAACCGTCCGCGACCACGCCGGGCTTCTGCAACGTGTTCCTGCAGGAAAAGGTCGTGCCCAAGACGCGCGAGGAGCTGGAAGCCGAACTCGCCGCGCAGACGCAGCGCGAGCTGGAAGCCAACAACTAGGCGCTTCCCTCAGACAGGCATCGAGCCCGGTCGTCCAAGGCGGCCGGGTTTTTTCGTGCCTAGAACGGAATGCGCTGGCCGTCCCAGGCGAACAGACGGCCCGTATCCTCGGGCCCGACCTCGTCCACCACGTCCAGCAGCTTCGCGGCCGAAAACTCCGGCGTGAACAGTTTGCCGTCCGGCACATTGCCCTGGAACGGCTTGGACAGGTCCGTGTCCACCGTGCCGGGGTGCAGGCCGATAATCGCCTGATGCTTGAACCTGCGCCCCGCCTCGACGGACAGGGTCTTGAGCATCATGTTCAGCGCGGCCTTGGACGCGCGGTAGCTGTACCAGCCGCCCAGCCGGTTGTCCGAAATCGAGCCGACCCGCGCCGACAGGGCGGCGAAGACGGATTTGGCGTCGCGGCGCATGAGCGGAAGCAGATATCTGGCCGTCAATGCCGGGCCGAACACGTTCACCTCGAAGCTCTTGCGCATCGCGTCGAGATCGAGCGAGCGCATGGACTTTTCCGGCGCGATTCCCTCGCCCTGCAAAAGCCCCGTCGCCACGATCACCAGGTCTAGCGGGCCGACCTCGCCCAGCGCCTGCGCGGCGGCCTCGACGCTGGCCTCGTCGAGGAAGTCGAAGGTCAGGTTGCGGACCTTGGACGACGGGTGCGATGCGCCGGAGCGGGACAGGGCGTGCACGGCTTCGACCCGTCCGCTGGCCGCAAGCGCGTCCACCAGCGCCGCGCCGATGCCCCCCGTGCTGCCGATGACGACTGCGCGGACCGGGTCCTGAAAGCTATCCAGCACGTGTCTTCTCCCGCCTGCAGCGTTCCGAGCAATACTTGACCTCGTCCCAGCAGCGTTCCCACTTCTTGCGCCACGAAAAGGGGCGGCCACAGGTCGCGCAGTCCTTGGACGGCAGGTAGCTCTTGTTTCCTTTACTCACGGACTCCTTACGGGGGCGGGGGTGAAACGGTTGACGCGTTGCCTGCGTAACGACCCCATGACCACGCTCGTCCCCATTTTCGCCGATCACCTTTCGCACGACCTGTCCGCTCTGCAATTCGCGGACAAGGACAGCGCGCGCATTCTCATGGTGGAGGTGCGCCGCGAGGCCGAAACCGTTCCGCACCACCGCAAGAAGCTGATCTTCCTCTTCTCCGCCATGCGCCACTTCGCCCGCGAACTGCGAGAAGACGGCTGGTCGGTGGACTATGTGGAGATGACGGATCCGCAGAACACGCACAGTTTCACAGACGAGGTGAAGCGCGCGTTCGGCCGGCACGAGATCGACGAGATCGTCGTCTGCCAGCCGGGCAACTACCGGGTCCAGGAAACGGTCAGGAGCTGGGAGGAGATGTTCGACCGGCGCGTCACGATCACGCCGGACGACCGCTTCGTCTGTTCGCAGGGCGAGTTCGAAGCCTGGGCTGAGGACCGGAAGCAGCTCCGCATGGAGTATTTCTACCGAGAAATGCGCCGCAAGACCGGCCTGCTGATGGACGGTGACAAACCCGAAGGCGGGGAGTGGAACTATGACAAGGACAATCGCAAGCCGCCCGAAGGCGGCATCGACTACCCCGACACGCCCTACTACCAACCGGACGGGATCACGCGGGACGTCATCGCCATGGTCAAGGCGGAATTCCCGACCCGCTTCGGCGACGCGGACGGCTTCCACTGGGGCGTGACGCGGGCGGACGCGCTGGCCTCGCTGGAGGACTTCGCCAGGAACCGGCTGCAGAAGTTCGGCCACTTCCAGGATGCCATGGTCCACGGCGAAGCCTTCATGTTCCATTCGATCATCGGCTTCTACCTCAATAGCGGGCTGCTCTACCCGCTGGAGGTCTGCCAGGCCGTGGAAAAAGCCTATCGCGACGGCAACGCGCCGCTCAACGCGACGGAAGGCTTCATCCGCCAGATCATCGGATGGCGCGAATATGTGCGCGGGATCTATTTCCTGAAAATGCCGGAGTACAAGGAGATGAACTTCTTCGGCAATCGCCGCTCGCTCCCGGATTTCTACTGGACGGGCGAGACCGACATGAACTGCATTGCCCAGACGGTGGAGCAGACCATCAAGCACGCCTACGCCCACCACATCCAGCGCCTGATGGTGACGGGCAATTTCGCGCTGCTGACGGGGATCGATCCGTTCCACGTCCACGAATGGTATCTGGCGGTCTATGCGGACGCCTTCGAGTGGGTGGAGCTGCCCAACACGCTGGGCATGAGCCAGTTCGGCGATGGCGGGCTGCTGGGCTCGAAGCCCTATGCGAGCAGCGGCAACTACATCAACAAGATGAGCAATTACTGCGAGACCTGCCGCTATGACGTGAAAAAACGCGTCGGCCCCGACAGCTGCCCTTTCAACTCCCTTTACTGGGACTTCCACATGCGCAACGAGGACAAGCTGCGCGGCACCAACCGGCTCAACATGGTCTACCGCAATCTCGACCGCATGGACGACGACAAGAAGGCCGCCCTGCGGGAGCGCGCGGCAGAGGTGATCGACGGGCTGAAACCGTCGCGGGCGGAGGACTATCTGTAATAGGCGCACTCCGCCTGTGTCCGGAGCCAACTTGACGTGCTAGGCACATGCCGGATGAACGATCGAGGAGACCATCATGACCCCAGAGCTTAGCGGAACGGTGACCGCGCGACGGTCCGGCGCGGACGTCATAGCCCGGTTCGCCGTGATCGGACTGGCGGCCATTCTCGCTTCCTGCGTGACCTATGTGGAGCGGGACACCAAGGTCGGTCAGGCGATCGCGGAAAACGCCAAGACCGCGCAGGAAACGTGCCTCGGCCAAGACAACGTCAAGTCGGTCACGGCCGAAGGTTTCGAATGCACGGAGCCGCGTTCACCCCGCTGAGGACCACGCGCCTCCGAGCGTGGCGCGGCTTACGGGTCTCTTTTACGGATCCCTCTTACGGATCTCTTGGCGCTAGAGCGCCCACGATCACCACGTCGAATTCGCCGATGCCCTCGCGCAGCTTGATGGCCTCGGCATATTCCGGACTGTCCCAGAAGGCGCGGGCGGCGGCCTTGCTGGGCCAGGCGCTCATTATGACGGCTTGATAGTCGCTGCCGCCTTCCGCCACGTCGATGTCGGTCTCAAACGCCACGTAGCGCCCGCCATATTTGGCATAGATGGGTGGCAGGCTGGCGGCATAGGGGCCGAGCGCGGCAGGGTCGTAGTTCCTGCCC
>JBARXH010000048.1:0-3111 GCA_049647245.1 Litorimonas sp. | reverse complement strand
CGATTGACACGTTCCTCGACGGCCTCAAGGCCGATTATCCCGTCACCCTGTCGCCCATCGGTGAGGGCGTCTGGGTCCACACGACAAACTATCGCCTCCCCGGCCAGTCTCCCATCTCCACCAACGGCCTTGTCGTCGTGGACGGCGAGGCCGTGACGCTCGTGGACGGGGCTTGGGGCGAGTTGGCGACTGTCGCGCTTATCGAGGCCGCGCGGGAAGAAACCGGGCTGCCGGTCACGCGCATGATCGTCACGCACCACCATGCCGACCGCACGCAGGGCGTGGACGCGGCCGAGCGAGAGGGCATCGAGATCTTCACCCATCCGGACACGCCGGGTCTCGCCGCGAGAGCAGGCTGGCCGGTTCCGAACACGTCGGTCGCCGCTCTGGCGGAGCAGGGCGCCCGGACTCGTGTGGGCCGGGTCGAGATCGCCTATCCCGGACACGGCCACGCGCCGGACAATCTGGTTGCCTACATCCCGGAGGCGGGTCTTCTCTATGGCGGATGCATGGTGCGGGGCGCAGGCGTGGAAACGCTCGGCAATGTGCTGGATGCGGACCTGCCGGTCTGGCGCGAGAGCTTGCTCTGGACCAAGCAGACCTATCCGGACACGAAAACCGTCGTGCCTGGACACGGCAAGGGGGCGAACCTGTCCCTGTTGGACGCGACCGTGGCCCTGATCGACGCCGCGCTGGCCGAAGAGGGCTAGCGCCGGGACGCCCGCCACGCGTCGAGTCCGTCCCCGTCATCCACATCGGTCAGGGTCCGCAACCGCGCGACCCGGCCGTCCAGCCTCGTTTCCAGATCGCTCAGCGTGTGCGCGCTCGACCAGCGGACGCCGTCGAACGTATCGCGTGGCAACGGCGCCACCGCGCCCATCAGCCAGAAGCCGCCGTCGCTGGCCGGGCCGAACACGAAGGGCGTGGACCGCAGCGCCCGGACGGCTTCGGCAATGTCGCCCGCATCGACCTGCGGGCAGTCCGTGCCGATGACCAGTACGGGGCGTCGAGATCCGGAGAAGACCTCGGCCAGGCGGGGTGACAGAGAACCACCCGGCTGGGCGCGCTGCGGATAACGGTCCCAGGCCGGAACCTGTCCGACGGCGCGGGCGGGTGCGACGTAGAGCGTCGTGGTCCAGCGCGGGTCGCGGACCTGCCGCAGGATGCGGTCCGTCATGGTCCGGTAGAGCCGCTGGGCGTGGGTCGGGCCGATGTCGCGGGCCAGCCGTGTTTTTGCCGCGCCCATGCCCGGGCGCTTGGCGAAAACGTAGAGGTCGGGTTTCATGCGCGGTAGGCCTTCAGCAGCGCATCCAGATCCGCGCCGCGCTTGTAGCGCCACAGCAGACGCAGATTCCGGAGGCCGCGCCGCCACAGACCGTCGCGCCTGTGCCGGGACACGTCCGTCGTCATCGCGACCGGCAGAGGGCGGAGCCTTGCAACGCGCCGCACCCGTTCCACCATGTCCACATCCTCGAACAGCACCATGTCGGCATAGCCGCCGAGCTGCTGGTAGAGCGCCCTGGAGATGAGGAGCCCCTGATCCCCGTAGGGCAGGCCGAGCGCGCGGCAGCGCAAGCCGACCATGGCGTCCATGAAGCGGGCGGCGACGCCCGTGGCGTCGGCGTGGAAGCGGAAATAGCGCGGGTCTCCTTCGGCGATGGCGCGGTCCACCGCTGCGCGCCAACCCTCCGGCAGGGTCGAGTCGGCATGGACGAACAGGAACCAGTCATCCGATCCGCCCATCAGGATCGCGTGTTTCGCGCCCAGACGAAGCTGTCCGCCCCGTCCCTTCGCACCCACGGCCAGCACGGCACCGCCAGCGACCGCCAAGCACCGTGTGCCGTCCCCCGACCCGCCGTCGCTGACTATGACGCGCTCACCCGCGAGCTGGGACAGCAAGCCCCGCAGCGGCGCGGCCGCGTCGTACGTCGGAACGACGATGAAGAGGGTCGGGGCGGACATGAAAGCGTCGTCGGCTATTCGTCGAACAGGTCGAGCGTTTCGCGCAGAAGCTTGGACACGAAGGGCCGGGTGACGTCGGCCTTGGCGCTGGAGGCGGCGGCATCGATGAGCTGGATGGTGTCGCGCAGGGCGGGCACGCTGCGGTCCGTATATTTCAGCAGGTAGTCCACCACGTCGCGTCCGACCTCGCGGCCCCGGCGCTCGAAAAGGGCGCGGGTGATCGGATGCAGACTGTCATCGTCGGGCTCGAACAGCTCCACCACGGGCATCGCCCCAAGACGGGACTGCAGGTCCGGCAGGGTCGCGCCCCAATCCAGGGGCGGCACGCGCGAGGCCAGCAGGAGTCCGGGGACCTCACCGCGCAGCGCGCGATTGATGAAGCCGAAAAGCGCCTCGTCCGTCAGCGTGTGCGCATCGTCGAGGAAGACGCCGCGAGACCCCTTCAGCCACGCTTCGCCCAGATGGGTCTTGCCCGTGCCTTCGGGGCCGAGCAGCAGCATGGCGGGCGCGGGCCAGGCGGGCCAGGCCCGCACCACGGCGAGCGCCCCGGCATTGCTGGGCGCCTCGATGAACCGCTCGAAGGTGAAGTCCGGCGCGGGCGTCAGGTCGAGCGGAATTTGCGGCCGTGAGGTCGGCATGGGTCCGTATGCCCTAGCGGCTGATGACGAGACCCAGCTCCGGGTCCCGGTAGACGCGCACACCCTTCTGCGACATCTCCGCGGCCAGGCGGTCGAGGTCGCCATGTTGCAGGGTCATGAGCGCACCGTCGCGCGACAGCGCGTCGAGCCGGGCGTCGCGCAGCTGGGCGCTGTTGTTGATGGCGGCCTGCAGGCGCTGCCACTCCTCCAGCGAATCGTAGAGCACGGACACGGTGGAGGTCTGGGCCGCGCTGACGGGTACGGCGGCGGCGGCTTTCCAGTCCGCCTCCATCCCCGCGACGAGCGCGCCGAGGCTGCCCGCCGAGAGACTGCGGCGGTCGCCCGTGTCGAGCGACAGATCCGTGGCGGACACGCCGCGCGGGCCGTATTCCACGACCAGGACCTGCTGGACGCCGTAGAGACGGGCGAGACTCTCGATCTGCCGGGCGCTCGGCCGGACCTGCAAGGCCTCGAGATCGTCCGCCCGGGGCGACAGGACCGGGGTCAGCGC
>JBARXH010000047.1:0-54944 GCA_049647245.1 Litorimonas sp. | reverse complement strand
TCCTTGCTGTCATCAACGTAGCGCACGCCCAGCGTCAGATCGACCGTGTCGGTGACTTCTAAGATGTTGTGGGTGAAGAGCGAGAAGCTTTC
Source organism: Litorimonas sp. (assembly GCA_049647245.1). GTDB lineage: Bacteria > Pseudomonadota > Alphaproteobacteria > Caulobacterales > Maricaulaceae > Litorimonas. The sequence goes on along the minus strand of JBARXH010000047.1, from coordinate 54,852 downwards.
CGCCTGCTGCTCGAAACGGTTGCGCGCATACTGCCCGTCTGCGGACAGGGGGGCGAAGACCGGGTTCGCGACACCGGCCGACAGTTGCTGGATGAACGCGCCCGCGCCCGCATACAGGCTGAGGTAGGACGGGGCGAGGGGACCGAGGATCGAACCGAAATTGGCCTCGCCGACGAGCGCCGAATAGTCCGCGCCAAGTCCGAGCGTGAACTCCTCCACGATCTCCTCGTCCGCATAATAGCCCCCGACCAGCCAGTCGAGGCGCCCGTCCATGGCTTCGCCCTGGAAGCGCAGTTCGGCCGTCAGCGTGTTGATGTCGTCCCCGGAGACCCGGTCCGCCGCAGGAATGGTCGAGCCCGCGACGCTGTATTGCAGTCCGCCGTTGAACTCCTGCTGGACCGATGCGGAGTCGAAGTCGCTATAGGCGACGATCAGCGTGGCCGTGGCCGGACCGAAATCGTGGGTCAGTTCCGCCGACAGGTTCAACGCTTCGAGACTGTTGAAGAACTCCTGATCGTTGAAGCGCCGTGCTTCCAGCGCATCGAAGCCGACTTCGGGGAATACGCGGGCCTGTGTCGCCGCAGATACGTTGGAACCAACCGACAGGGTCGAGGCGGCGCAGCACTTTTCGCCCACATCCTGGTATTCCGCGATCAGGCGCAGGCTGGTCATGTCCGTGGGTTCCCACAGAGCTTGCCCGCGCAACATCCAGCGGCCGCGATTGTGGCTTTCGCCCCCGTCCACGATGGTCGAGGTCATGAAGCCGTCGCGCTGCCGCTGCGCACCTGTGACGCGAAAGGCGAGATTGTCGCCCGCCGGAATGTTGATCGCGCCCTGCGTGCTCAGCAGGTCGTAATTGCCGTAGGTGATGTTGGCGAAGCCTCCGAACTCGCCCATCTCCGGCGCGACCGTGCGGATGTTCAGCGCGCCGGCCGTCACGTTGCGGCCGAACAGTGTGCCTTGCGGACCGCGCAGCATTTCGACGGCCTCGATGTCGACCAGTTCGCCCAAAGCCACGCCGGGCCGCGACTGGTAGACCCCGTCGATGAAGATGCCGACGGCGGACTCCAGCCCGATATTGTTGCCGGTCGTCCCGACGCCGCGGATGCGCATGGACGTGCCCTGCGTTTCCGTTTGCGAGGATTGCAGGTTGAAGCCCGGCGTGACCGAGGACAGGTCGGCAATGTTGACGATCCCCTGCCGTTCGAGCTGGGCGGGCGTGATGGCCGTCACGGCGATCGGAATATCCTGCACGTCCGAGGCACGGCGGGTCGCCGTCACGATGATGACGTCCTCGGCATTGACCTCGGTCGTCCTTGTGTCGTCGGTCTGGGCGAAGGCCGGTGTGACCAGCATGGAGCTGGCCAGAAAGGCAGACGCAATTCGGCTGTGTTTCTGCATAGTGTCGTTCTCCCCGAGCGGATTGCTCAATCATTGCGGAGTGTTTTCACTCTCGCATCACCAGCTATAGCGCAGCTTTCGACGCTGTCACGCCCCAGGCGGAATCGACAGGAATGTGCTGGACAGGCGTTCAGGGAATGCGTGCGAGATTCAGAGAATCTCGCTGTTTCAATGGCTTGGCTGTTTCAGCCGCGACGCCACGGCCTGCGCGAGCGCGGCGGACCGTCCGGACAGGCGGGGCTCGCATGCCGCGATCTGGCTGTAACGCCGCCGCAATTTGCCAAGGGCATCGCCGGTTTTCTCGCGCATGGCGTGTTCGATCCAGTCGTAACCGGCGGCCACCAATCCGGCTGGAGACGACAGGGTGACGACGCCTGCTCCGACCCGTCGCGGGTGGGTCGCGTAGTGGCGCTTGTAGCCATCCTTGCCCGCACCGAGATCGATCACGCCGTATCCGAGGGCGCTGGCGGCGTCGATCACGCCTTCAAGCAGCTGGATGCCGGGCGCGTAGGGCAGCATGTCGGGGTCGTAGCCCACGATCCAGCTGTGGAAGACGCGACCGTCGGTCAGTCCCAGATCGCAGGCGACCAAGCGCTCACCGAAATGGAGGGCATGGAGATCGGCGCGAAGGCCGCTCCCCGGACCCCGTTCCCAAAGCTCGCGCAGGAGGCCATTATTGGCCGGATTGGCAAGCACGTCATACTTGCCCGTGTCGCGGAACTTGGCCCGCTTCCAACCTATCAGCGCGTCGTAGACGTCGACGTCCCGGCACTGGGTCACGATGCGTGGCGCGCCGATGTCTTCCTCGGCCTTGCGGGTGCGACGGCGCGTGGATTTCAGATGACGTCGGTAGCTGCCGCTCTGCTCGGATCGCCAGCTGTCCGCGTCGGACAGTTCCATCCGTGCGGTCTCTTCCGCGGCGTCGCCATCCGAGGTCATGGCCGTGTAGTGGAAGGCGCCGACCGTCTGCCCGTGCAACATGGCTGCGACGCCGATATCCTCGCCGATGACGGCCTGGTAGTCCGACAAGGGCGCGCCGGACGGGCGAGCGAAGGCGCCGCCCTGCCAAGGGAGGAGGGCGACGATCTCGCCGCTGCGCCGTGCCGTCGTGACCCGGACATTGCCCTGATGACGTTCGACGAGCGCGTGGTAGTCCGGATGGTGGTAGGGGCTCTCGAAAGCCGGATTGCAAGACCGGAGTTCCAGCCATCGGTCGCGCGTCCGCGCATCCAGATCGCCCATCGCGACGGTCTCGAGTGTGAGCGGGCCAGCCATTGCGATCGCCTACCAAGCAAGGGCTAAAGCGCGGTTAAGGGGTTCAGCGGCAGCTCTTGTAAGGGCCCATGTCGAAATGGAAGTGATCGCGGTGTGCGGCGTTGTAGTCGGGCGACAGGGTGACGTTGAAGATCCGGCATCCTTTCTGTCGCGCATCCCGCAGGAAGTCACGCGCGGCTTCGTCCTCACCGTCCCATTCCGTGAGCAGGCGGATCCGCCTCCCGCTGTTCAGCTCGAACGCGGCGACGTCCCACGCATTGGCGAAGGCATGCTCGCTCCAGCGGCCAGAGCCGTTGCCGCGCTGCCGGCGGCAGCTGTAGCTGCCCATGTGATGGACGCGCGCCAGCGGCTCTCCGAAGCGGTCCCGCGCCAGCCCGTCCACCTCCCGAAGCCAGATATAGGTGGCAACGGAGAGCGGACATTGCATGTTGGCCTCGCCAGGCGCCAACGTCGCACCCGCTCCGCCATAGACCAGACGCGCAACCTCCCAGCCGCAAGGTGGCTCCGCGAAACGTGGCTCCGACGGAATGCTCTCGAACGCCTCGATCTCCCGCGCCAGCGCCATGCAGGTCTCGGACGGAGAAACGGCGAGGCGCAGAAGCTGGCCGCGCGTGGCCATGCCGATGGGAGCCTCCGGGTCGAGCGGCCGCCAGGGCAGGTGCTGGTTCGGGACCACGCGGTTCAGCGACCAGAGCAGCGCCGCCGCGATCCAGAGCGCCAGGGCCAGCCCAGCCCAGCGCCGAACCCTCGTCCAGTCGATTGTGCCGACCCAGCCCCGCGCCACGTCAGCTTTCCACGGACAGGCAGACCACCTGCGCGATGCGCCGGTCCCGCCGCAAACGGTCCGCCTGCAGCGGGTAGTCCTCGAGGCTAAGCGCCACGCTGTCTCCGCCGGTCGGCGGGATGATCTGTCGCAGATTGGCCGGAGACACGGTATAGATGCGCCCCCGCCGCGGCGTTTCCGCCGCGACCACGCCGATCAGTTCCCCGTCGGCATCCAGCACGGGGCCGCCCGACAGGCCGCCGAGCGAGCCTCGCAGACCCCGCGTGCGGCTCAGTTCCGACCATATCAGAACGCCTTCGTCCGTGTCGTAACGCCCGCGAACCTGCATGCGTCCCCGCGACAGCAGCGAGCCGACCACTTCGCCCGGACGCCCCTGCGGATAGCCGAAGAAGAATCCGGTCTCCCCGACCGTGCGCGGTCCGTCCAGATCGGTCGGCAGGGGGTCGCGCCGCCAAGGCACGGACAGTTTGGCAAGGTCCGCCCCGTCATAGATGTCCGCTTGCCGGACGCGCACGAGCTGGCGGTTCGAGACCTTGATTCCGACCGTGTCGCAGCTATCGACCACGTGCCGTGCGGTGATCCATTCCCCGTCGGCGGAACTGGCGAACGCCGTGCCGATTCCGGGCTGTGGCGCGTCGATCCGCACGAGAATGCGTTCGTCGCGCGGGCTTTCCGACGGCAGAAGCGGGCCAAGGCTTGGCAATTGCGGCGGAACGGGCGGAGGGGGGCGGTCGCGGTTGGCGTATAACCAGACCAGTAGCAACAGCCCGCCATAGACGAGCCAGTCCGGAAAACCGAACTTCACGTCAGCCCGCGATGGCGAAGGCCAGCACGATCGAACCGGCCAGCTTGAACGCGCCCAGCACCATCGCCGGACCGACCACGTCCCGTTCGATCAGGTCGGGAATGCCCCGGAAGATAAGGTCCGTCATGCGGAACAGGAAGAGCTGCAACAGCACGGAGACCCCGCCCCAGATCGCCACGTCGGCAATGGAAATCTTGTGGATCAGACAGGCCGCCAAGGGCAGGGACAGGGCGAGAATGAGCGCCGACAGATGGATCGCCGCCGCCATGTTGCCCTCGCTGACCAAGGTAAATTCCTTGTGCGGGGTCAGCCAGACATAGAGAAGCAAGGCCGCGACGAAAATTCCCGCGACAGCCGCCAGATAGAGTAACAGCAACGGAAAGCCCTGCGCCAAGCTGTCGAAGACCGCGTCCATTCTTCGTCCTCCAAGACTGCCCCCGCAGTTGCGGGCGCGTGTCGCGAATGCAGAGCGCAGTGGCAAGCCCGAACTCCAGTTCGCCGGATCGAAGCCTTCGATCATCCGACCAACGGTGGATTGAAACCCCGGACGCCTTCCTCTAAGCGCGCGGCCAACGTCACATTCCCCACTCGGAGACCTCATATGGCACGCGCCAAAATCGCCCTGATCGGAGCCGGCATGATCGGCGGAACACTCGCCCACATCTGCGCCCGCGAAGAGCTGGGCGATGTCGTCCTATTCGACATCTTCGAAGGCACGGCCAAGGGCAAGGCGCTTGACCTGTCCGAGGCGACGCCCGTCTTCGGCAAGGATTCCAATCTCAAGGGCACGAACGACTATGCCGACATCGCTGGGGCCGATGTCTGCATCATCACGGCCGGTTTCCCGCGCAAGCCTGGCATGGACCGCTCGGAGCTGATCGGGAAGAACCTCGGCGTCATCAAGCAGGTTGCCGAGGGCATCAAGGAACACGCGCCCAAGGCGTTCGTGATCTGCATCACCAACCCGCTGGATGCGATGGTCTGGGCGCTGCAGAAGTTCTCCGGCCTGCAGCCGCGCAAGGTCGTCGGCATGGCGGGCGTGCTGGACAGCGCGCGCTTCCGCTACTTCCTCGCCGACGAGTTCGGCTGCTCGGTCGAGGACGTCCACGCGTCCGTCCTGGGCGGCCACGGCGACACGATGGTGCCGCTGGTGCGCTATTCCACGGTCAACGGCGTGCCGCTGCCCGACATGATCAAGATGAAGTGGACGACGCAGGACGCCATCGACGCCATCGTCGAACGCACCCGCAAGGGCGGCGGCGAGATCGTCGGCCTGCTCGGCAACGGGTCCGCCTTTTACGCTCCGGCCGAGAGCGCCATCGAAATGGCCAAGTCGTACTTGCGCGACAAGAAGCGCATCCTGCCGTGTGCCGTAAGACTTTCCGGCCAGATCGCCGGCGTGCGCGGCCTCTATGTCGGTGCCCCAGCCATGATCGGCGCGCGCGGCGTGGAGAAGGTGATGAACATCCGCCTGAAGCAGGACGAACGCGAAATGTTCATGAACTCCGTCGCCGCCGTCGAGAAGATCATCGCGGACTGCCAGGAGATGGAACCGTCGCTGCGCGACTAGGCTGTCGAAGGACCGTAATATCCGCTGACTGAAACTGCCCGGCCTTCGCGCCGGGCTTTTTCCTTTCGGCTAGCCCACGCGGCCCCGCGTCCCGAAGCGCAGTTTCCGGTCGATGCTCAGCGGTGCGACGTTGCCGTTTCTCCGCGCTTCATAGACCTGCATGTTCTCCATCACGCGCATCACGTAGTTGCGGGTTTCGCTGAAGGGAATCTTCTCGACCCAGTCGATGGGGTCGACCTCTCCGGTGCGCGGGTCACCGTTGCGCGCGATCCATTGGCTGACGCGGCGGGGACCGGCATTGTAGGCGACGGCGGCCATGATGTAGCTGCCGTTATAGTCTTCCAGCAGGTCGTTCAGGTGTAGCGCGCCCAGCATGGCGCCGTAATCCTTGTCCGTGATCAGGCGGTCGCGGTCATAGCGGACATTGTGCTTGCGGGCGGTGGCACGCGCGGTCGCGTTGATCATCTGCATCATGCCCATGGCGGCGGCGCTCGAAATGGCATTGGCCGAGAACTCGCTCTCCTGTCGGGCGATGGCGTAGACGAACGGGATGTCGAACAGGTTGGGGTCGAGGCGTTCGATGGAGTCCACGAGCGGGTAGCCGGCCTCCGTCAGCAGGGACTGGAACCGCCCGGCCTGTTTCGCAGCCCGGATGGACGGGCGCATGTTGCCGTATTCCGCCGCCAGCTGGCTCTGCAGGGCCAGCTCGTCAAGCGCGGGCAGCAAATCATCCAGCGCGTAGGAGAAGGTGGAAAACAGCCGTTCCTCGCCCGCTTCTCCGAGCAGGCGCAGGGCCTTGACGCGCGGGTCTCGGTCGAAGCGTTGCCGTGCCTCCGGGGAGATGATCTGCGGCGGCAGGGTCACTCTCGCCACGTCGCCCATGGTTTTCCGGTGCGCGAGCTGCCCGTAATAGGTGTTCGGATAGCGTGTGGCGCTTTCATAGGCCGCACGGGCCGCCGCACCGTCACCCAGCGCTTCCAGGGCGCGGCCGTCCCAGTAATGGGCCCGGGCGAGACTGATGGGGGACGTGACTCCGGCTTCCAGACGCTGGAAGTGCCCGACCGCGCGCTGCGGATCGTCGAGCTTGGTCAGTGCCAGCCAGCCGCTCATGAATTCGGACTCATAGAACGGCGCGCCGCTCTCGGCCCCAATGTTCTGGACGAGATTGTAGGCATCCGGGAAGCGCTTCTGTCCGATGGCCCAGTTCGCCATCAGACGCTTGTCGGACCACATGCGTTCGCGGCCGCGTTCGGTGGCGGCAGGGCGCGTGATCTGCAGATAGACCGGCAGGGCGTATTCCTGCGACCGGCGCAGCCGGCGCCAGCGCGCCCGTTCGTAGAGAAAGGCCGGATCCGAATTGGCGCGCCCGGCCGGAACGGCGTTCACGGCAGCAGTGACGCTGCGATTGCTGGACAGGCGCATCCGCGCCTCCATGACTGTCCGGTCTTCGCGAGACATGTGCGGGAGCAGGGCGCGGGCCTTGGCGAAGTGCGACCGGCCCAGCCAGATCAGGTGGTCCGCCCGCGCGGCATGGTCCTGCGCGTTCAGGCGGGAGCGATGGCGCTGGAACAGGTCCTGCTGCCGCGCGCGTGTGAGACGCGATTCCCGCCAGGCCGACTTGAGCCAGCGGTCGGCCAGATCGACATCGCCGAGCCGGTAGTAGGCATCCGCCAGAGCCGCACGGCCCTCGCCGGAGACCGGTTCCATGCCGCCGAACCAGTCGATGGTTTCGCGCGGCTGCAGGGGACGGTCGAAGAGCCTGGCTTCCGCCTTGGCGCGGATCGACACCATGCGCGGCCAGTCCGACAGGCCCTGTACGGTCGCGAACAGCCAATCGTTCGGGACATTGGCGTCGCGTGCCGAGCGAAGCCACAGCAGCAGGTTCTTGGCCGTCGGATCGTCGATGGCGGCCCGCGCCGCCTGAACTCCGTTCCAGTCGCCTTGCCGGGCAGCCGAGAGTCCGCGGCGAAGCTGCCGCGCGTCGGCGGCGTTGAGGATTTCAGACAGGTTTTCGGCAGGCGGCTTCAGACGGGGAAGGGGAGCGACGTTGCTCTGTCCCGTGGCCGCGGCGACCGTCCGGACCTGCTGGACCGAGACTTGAGCCGCGGCCGTGTCCGCGATGGCAAGGGCTGCCGCGAGGCACAGGAGTCGTCGTTTCACGATTGAAGTCTCCCGATGATTCGTGCCGCTTTCGCCGCGTTCCTGCCACGCTTGCAAGACACAAGACAATCCGTCAAAGCGCGGCATCCGACGCGGCGCGCTCCACATGGATCGACCACGGCGAGGATGAGTTGGCTATAGGAACGATGCACATGCTAAAAGGCTCCATCACAGCCTTGGTGACCCCCTTCATGGAAGACGGTCTGGACGAGACCGCCTTCGCCCGTCACGTCGAGTGGCAGATCGAGTCCGGCATCCACGGACTCGTCCCATGCGGCACGACGGGCGAGAGCGCGACCTTGACGCACGAGGAGCACAAGCGCGTCATCCGGCTCTGCGTGGAAGTGGCCGGGGGCCGCGTTCCCGTCGTGGCGGGCGCTGGCTCGAACGAGACGCGGGTCTCCATCGAGTACGCGCAGGTCGCCAAGGACTGCGGCGCGGATGCGGCCCTAGTGGTGACGCCCTATTACAACAAGCCGAGCCAGGAAGGCATCTACCAGCACTTCAAGGCCATCTCCGATGCGGTCGACATACCCATCGTTGTCTACAATATTCCGGGCCGCAGCGTGGTCGACATTACGAACGAGACCATGGGCCGCCTGTCGCAACTGCCCAACGTGGTCGCCTGCAAGGATGCGACAGGCGACATCGCCCGCGTCCAGGGGCTGACCGACCGCTGTGGTGCGGACTTTGTCCAGCTGTCGGGCGACGACCCGACCGGGCTGGGATACTTCGTCCATGGCGGCCACGGGACGATCAGCGTGGGTTCCAACATCGCTCCCGCCCGCTATGCCGCCATGTACGACGCGCTCCTCGCCGGAGACTTCGAAGCCGCCCGCCGTCACAACGCCGCGCTTGACCGGTTGCACAAGGACCTGTTCCTGGACCCCAGCCCGGCCCCGGCCAAGTACGCGCTGTCTCTGATGGGCCGCATGGAGGACAGGGTCCGCCTGCCCATCACGCCCTGCCGCGAAGAGACCAAGGCCAAGGTCCGTTCCGCCATGGTGCGGGCTGGCATCGACGTCTGACGTGGCCAAGCGCAAGAAACCCTCCGTCGGCGAGAACGGCCAGCTGATCGCGGAAAACCGCCGCGCCCGCTTCGACTATGCCGTCGAGGAAACGCTGGAGGCCGGCATCCAGCTGACCGGGACTGAGGTGAAGAGCCTCCGGAACGGCAAGGCCAACATCGCGGAAAGCTATGTCGATGTGGAAGGCAACGAGGCCTTCCTGATCAATGCCAACATCCCGATCTACGAACCGGCCGCGCAGTTCAACCATTCGCCGACCCGCCACCGCCGCCTTCTCCTGAAGCGCAAGGAGATCAACCAGCTGATCGGCGAAACGCAGCGTAAGGGTCGGACCATCGTTCCGCTGCGCATCTTCTTCAACAACCGCGGCCTGGTGAAGCTGCTCATTGGCGTCGCAACAGGCAAGCAAGCGCACGACAAGCGGGATGTGAAGAAGAAACGCGACTGGCAGCGCGACAAGGCCCGCATCCTGCGCGAACGCGGCTAGCGCCCGACCCTGATATCGAGCCGGGCGCCCAAGGCTAGAAGTTGAAGCGGTAGCCGACATTGACGGTGAAATTGTCATACTCGGAGTTCAGGCTGACACCATTGTCCGCCGGGCTCGTGCGGGTGAAGTCCACGCCGCTGGCCCCCAGATAGCGGCCATCCAGGAACAGGTCGATCCGGTCCGTCACGGGCAGGCTGGCTCCGATGATGCCCTGGTAAACGAAGGCCGTATCGTCATCCTCGAACACGGCCGGGCCATAGACGAAATCGTTTTCCAGGAATCCGATGCCTGCGCCTGCGCCGATATAGGACGTGATCGCGGATTGGGTCGGAAAGTCGTAATAGACATTGGCCAGCAAGCTGTAGCTTTCCGTGCCGCTGCCCGCGAAAGCTCGGTCCACACCGTTGAAGGCAAGCTGCTCGCCATCATTGCGGCGGAAGGCCAGTTCACCCTCGAACCGCAGGTTTTCGGTCTTGCGGAAACCGACATAGGAGCTGAGCGCGAAGCCGTCATCATACTCGACATCGACAAGACGGTCCGGGCCTTCGCTCGTCTGGTCGGAGGCGGCATTGTAGCCGATCGATCCGCCAAGGTACCAATCCTTAGCCTGGGCGGTCTGAGCTGTGGCGGCAAGTGCGATCAGGGCTGCGAAGGCGAGTTTCGGGGCAGGGGTCATGGAGGCTCTCTCTTGTTTATCCCGCACGATCGTTGCGCGGCGAGAGGCCCGTTAAGCTCATTGCCGTGAGGCTCAATCCTATCACGGAGGGATGTGATTGAAGCGGCGGAATCTGTGATGAGATCTCACACCACCGTGACCCGGATCAGCCATCCACCAGCGCGCGTGCCCTCCGGAAAACCGTGTCGAACATCGCCTCTGTCAGACGCCCGGTATTCGTGTTGTAGCGCGAGCAGTGGTAGCTTGAGAGCACTGTGTAGCCTCCGAGTTCATATTCGCTGCCATGGCCGAATTTCTCTCGCGCGACCTTGCCGCCTAGCGCCCGGACCGTGCTGTCATGGCTGATCTTGCCGAGGCAGAGCAGCACGCGCAGTTCCGGCAGAGCCTCGATCTGCGCGGTCAGATAGTCCCGGCAGGTGTTCACCTCCGCGCCGACCGGCTTGTTCTGCGGCGGCACGCAGCGCACGGCATTGGTGATCATAGCACCGCGCAGCGCTAGCCCGTCATCGATGCGCGCATCGAACCGGCCGTTGGAAAAACCGAAACGCGCCAAGGCCGGATAGAGCAGGTCTCCTGCCGCGTCGCCCGTGAAGGGACGGCCCGTCTTGTTGGCCCCATTGATGCCGGGCGCGAGCCCCACGACGAGCAGTTCCGCCTCCGGGTCGCCGAAGCTCGGCACCGGTCCGTTGAAGTGGAAGGGAAGCGTATCGCGACAATCCTCCAGGAAGTTGAACAGGCGCGGACAGCGGCGGCAATAATAGGGCGGCTCGGCCGACCGGTCCGCATCACTCATAGCCGTAATCGTCCTCGTCATCGTCGTAACGTGTCTCGGACCGGTCTTCGCGTTCGCGCTTGGGCCGTCCGACCTCGCGTTCCAGATCGTCGATCTCGATGAACCCGTCGGCCTGGCGGCGCAGTTCGTCGGCCAACAGCGAGGGCTTGATCGCCAGGGAGGAGACGACCGTCACGCGGACGCCCAGCTTCTGCACCGCCTCCACGGCGGCCTTGAAGTCGCCGTCGCCGGAGAACAGCAGGATGTGGTCCACATGAGGCGCGAGTTCCAGCATCTTGACCGTGATCTCGATGTCCATGTCGCCCTTGATCCGGGTGCGGCCATCGCGGTCCGTGAAGGTCTTGGCGGGCTTCGTGACGATGTGGAAGCCGTTATAGTCGAGCCAGTCCAGCAAGGGACGAAGCGGCGAGAAATCGTCGTTTTCGCGCAGTGCCGTGAAGTAGAACGCCTTGATCATCCGGCCCTTGGCGCTGAAATAGGCGAGCAGGGATTTGTAGTCGATGTCGAAGTCGAGCGACTTGGCCGTGCCGTAGAAATTGGCGCCGTCGATGAACATGGCGAGCTTCTCGTCGGGATGGAACATCATGGTCAAAATCCTGGGGCATGAAAGGGTCAGAGTATGAATCGCGCCTATATCGCCTTCGGCGCGAACTTGTCCAACCCGCGCGAAACCCTGATGCGCAGCGTGGAAGCGCTCGCAGATTCCGGGGTCCTCGTGGACCGTGTGTCGAACCTTTGGCGGAGCCCTGCCTGGCCGCCCGGCTCCGGCGCGCCGGACTACCGCAACGCCGTCATGGCTGTGCGGACCGGGCTCGAGCCGGGCGCGCTGATGGGGTTGCTGCTCCGGATCGAAACGACGCTGGGTCGCACCCGCTCAGCCCCGAACGCCCCGCGCTCCTGCGATCTCGACCTGCTCGACTATGCCGGCCTGACGAGCGCCGACCCCCATTGCACTCTCCCGCACCCGCGCATGGCGGAGCGGGACTTCGTGCTGTTGCCTTTGGCTGAGGTCGTGGAGGAGGGCTGGCGGCATCCGGCCAGCGGGAAGGGAGTGAAAGACCTGCTCGCGCGCCTGGCCTGAAAATCCGTAAGCGCCCGCGAGCCGCAGTGTCTTCCCCCCGCGCCGTGCGGGGAAGAGAACTGCGAGATGCTGAGTAGGGGCCGTGACCCGCTCAGGCTCACAATGAGAGTTACCCCTCGCACCTCTTCGGGACGCACGCCTTGGGGAGCAGATTAGAGGCTTACCCCCGTGCCAGCTCCTCGCCGACCTCCTCAGAACTCGGTTCCGCCGGTTTGTCGAGCGCTTCGATCTCCTGCTGGTAGATGCGCAGGATGCGGGCGAGATATTCCTGGTGCCAGGCGCCGCGTTCGTCGGCTTGTTCGGGCGTAGGCTGGAAGGCTTCGATGTCGGCCTGGGTGATGCCCTTGGCCTCCAGCAGGCGTTCCACCGTATCGAGCCGTTCGCGCGTGACGGCGAGTTCCTGCGCCACCGCCATAACGACCGCCAGGATGCGTTCCACGTCCGGGTCTTTCAGGAAGTAGGGCCGTTTGCCCTTGGGTTTCGCGCCCGCGAGGGCGAGGGGGTCGATCTGCTGGGACACGTCAGGCCGCCTTCTTCTCTCCGCCGACGATGTGCCAGGCGGCCTTGCGGCCGTAATCCTCGACGTCGTCATTGGCGTGTTCGGGGAAGAGATCGGCATCCACGACCGCCGCGACGCCGCCATGGAGTAGCTCGTCGCGAGAAAAGCCTGCGTCCATCATCCACTGGTCGAGGTCGAGTTCGTGCATCTTCGTCCAGAATGGCTCGTTATTGTAGAAGGCGTCCCAGTCGCGGATCGCCTGCTCGTAGAGCGGCATGTCGTCCGAATATTGCGGCTGCTCGACGTGCATGCAGATGCCGCCGGGCGCGAGCAGGCGGTGGCTTTCGCGCATGATGCGGGGCATCGCCTTCACGCTGGTTTCATGCAGGAACATGGTGCTCTGCACCCAGTCGAAGTGGCCGTCCGGGAACAGTTCCGTCAGATCCTCCGCATTGCCTTGCACGAAGCGCACATTTTCAACACCCATCTCCTTGGCGCGAGCAAGGCCGTAGCGCAGGCTGGGCGCGCCCGTGTCGAGGCAGACGACTTCGGCGTCGGGATAGGCTTGCGCGATGGGCAGGACGTTCTGTCCGAGACCGCCTCCGATATCGAGGATGCGCTTGGGCTTGAAGTCCGGGCGGTTGGTTTTCATCCATTTGACGACCGCATGGCCGCCGCCGTCGTTGAAACGGCCCAGACCGCCGCCCGTGGTGACGAAGATGCCGCAATCATAATTGGCCGGTCCAGTCACGTCGCCGGGCACGAGCTCGTCATGGTAGGAGCCGGGCATGCAGTGATGGTCGATCTTGGCCAGATAGGGCGGGATTTCGAGGTCGGGGTCAAGCTGCAGCCGGTCGTCCCCGTCTGTCAGCGCCTTGGCTTTGGCGTTCATGTCGCCGGCCTGGCGCAGCGTTACCCAGCGGCCTGCCTGCTGGCGCAGTTCCATCGTGCCACGGCGCAGGGCCGACCAGTGCTGGAAGAGCGGGTCGTCGAGCAGCGCCTTGCGCACGTCGTGGCGGGTCTTCGGCTCGATCGTCGGCTCGACGCGGGTCTCGTAGGCCGTCTTCACGCCGGGCAGAATGCGCGAGGCGAGATGGCGGTTCAGATGGGCAAGAAAGTTGAACCGCGCCTTTTCGTCATGGCTGGTCCTGGGGAACATGCCGTGTTCGCCCACGAGGCGGTAGTCCGGCGGTCCGTCATAGCTTTTCTGGGTCATGCGCCGCCGTTAACGCGCGATGGCTTTCCGGGGGTTGACGCTTGTCAACTTTGCACGGCGCGGACACGGACATAGGGTCGCACGAACCGGCACAGACAGGCGGAGACTCAGCCCATGGCGCAGCGCATTCTCGTTCTCTTCAATCTCAAGGACGGGGTGACCCGCGAACGATACGAGGATTGGGCGAAGACCAAGGACATTCCGGGCGTCAACGCATTGCGATCGGTCGACACGTTCGACGTCTACAGAAATACGGGACTGCTGTTCGGCGACGGCGAACCGCCCTATCAGTATTTCGAGATCCTCGACATCAACGACATGGACGCGTTCGGCGCGGACGCCTCCACCGAGGCGATGCAGGCCGTGGCGGCGGAGTTCCAGAACGAGCTGACCAAGGACCTCGTCTTCCTGACCACGGAGAAGCTCTGATGCGCCTGACCGGCAAGACGGCCGTCATCACCGGTTCAGGGCGGACGGGCGGACTGGGCTTCGCCATCGCCAAGCGCCTGGCCGAGGAAGGCTGCAACATTGTGATCTCGGATATCGGCGAAACCCGGGACGCCGCAACGGGCGAAGCGCATATCGGCACGACGGACGAGATGGAGCAGATCGCAGACGGGCTGCGCGGGCTCGGCGTGGATGTGTCCACGAAGACCTGCGACGTGCGGTCGCTGGAAGAGGTGAGGGCGCTCGCCCAGCATGCAGCGGACACGCATGGCTCGCTCGACATCTGGGTCAACAATGCGGGCATCGGCTACATCATGAAACCGCTGCTCGACGTGACCGAAGAGGACTGGCGCGCCGTGATCGACGTGAACCTGTCGGGCGCGTTCTTCGGCTTGAAGGCAGCTGCGGAAGTCATGGTGGACCAGGGCAAGGGAGGACGCATCGTCAATATCGCCAGCCAGGCCGCCAAGAGCGGCTTTCCCCACGCCCAGGCCTACACCTCGTCCAAGCACGGCCTCGTCGGTCTTGTGCGCAGCGCGGCAACGGAGCTGGGCGCGCACGGCATAACGGTCAACAATGTCTGTCCCAACCATGTCACGACGGGGCTGGGCGCGTGGCAGAACGAATACTTTGCCGAAGTCACGGGGGCGGACAGCGTTGAGGACTATCTTGCCGCCATGGCCGCCCGGATACCCATGGGCCGACCCGGCCTGCCCGAGGACACGGCCAACGCCGTCGCCTGGCTCTGCACGGACGAGGCGAAGTACATCACGGCGGAGAGCATGAATGTCAGCGGCGGCGAGGAGCCGCATTGAGCCGGGGATGGGCGATCGCGCTCACCGGGGTCGTCGCCGGGGTCTTCGGCCTTTATCTCGGTTTCCTGACGCTCCGCTTCGCCTATGCCGGCCAATATGTCCCCGCCTTGCTGACCTTCTCGGCTTGGGTCGGGATCGTCGCCCTGAGCTGGTTCGCGTTCAACAAATCCAATGAGACGTAGATGACTTATCCTCCCGATCCCGCACCGGACGGCTTCACCTGGCCCGGAGGCAAGACGCTCGCCTTTTCCCTCGTCGTCAATGTCGAGGAGGGGGCGGAGCGTGGACTGCCGCAAGGCGACAAGGCGCCGGAGCCGGTGGACGAGCTGATGCCGCCGCTCAAGGCGCCGATCCGGGTGCATGGCAACGAGTCCTCCTACCAGTACGGCATCAACCGGGGCGCGCCTCGCATTCTGGAACGGCTGGAGCGGCACGGCGTGCCCGCAACCTGGACGATCTGCGCGCAGGCGCTGGAGAAGGCTCCCTGGATTGGGGAGGCCATCGCCGCGCGGGGCGACGAACCGGCCAACCATGGTTGGCGTTGGCTCTTCACCTTCAACAAGTCCGTGGAGGAGGAGCGCGCCTTCGTGCAGCGCGGCACGGACAGCATCGCGAAGACCTGCGGCCGGCCGCCCGTCGGCTACCTGTCGCGCTACCTGCACCGGGACGAGCTCCGCGGCACGCTGGCCGACCTCGGCTATCTCTACCACATGGACGACTATTCCGACGACTTCCCGCGCTGGGAGGAGACGGAACACGGCCCCATCATCGTCCTGCCCTACGCGGTGGACAGCAACGACATGAAGTTCTGGCTCTCGCCGGCCTTCACGACCCACCAATGGGTCGATTATGCCAAGGCGACGTTCGACGCGCTGCTGGCAGAAAGCCGTTCACACGGCGCGCGGATGATGAGTCTCGGCCTCCACCTGCGCATCATCGGCCGTCCGGGGCGGATCGGCGCACTGGACGAGGTGTTGGACTATGTCACAGGCCATGACGATGTCTGGATCGCCACGCGCGAGCAGATCGCGGAAGCCTTCAAGGCGGCAGTCCCCGCGCCTTAGTCGAACACCACCGTCCGCTGCCCGTTCAGGAACACACGGTCTTCCAGCAGCGCCTTGACCGCACGGGACAGGACGCGCTGCTCGATGCTGCGGCCCTTGGCGACGAGGCGCTCCGGCGTGTCGGCGTGGGTGATGGGTTCGACGCCCTGGGCGATGATCGGGCCTTCGTCGAGATCGGGCGTCACGAAGTGCGCCGTCGCGCCGATCATCTTGACCCCGCGCCTGTGCGCCTGATGATAGGGCCGCGCGCCCTTGAAACCGGGCAGGAAACTGTGGTGGATGTTGACGCAGCGCCCGGCCAGATCGCGGGACAATTCGTCCGACAGGATCTGCATGTAGCGGGCGAGCACGACCAGCTCGGCACCCGTCTCCTCGATCAGCGCTCTGAGCTTCGCTTCCTGCGCGGACTTGGTGGCTTTCGTGATCGGCAGATGATGGAAGGGCACGCCGTGCAGGTTGCTGACGCCGATGGCCTCGCGCGGATGGTTCGACACCACCCCGACGACCTCCATATCCAACTCTCCTAGGCGGGTACGGTAGAGCAGATCGATGAGGCACTGGTCGAACTTGGATACGAGTATGAGGACGCGCTTGGGCCTCGATCCGTCCCTGAGGTGCCACGTCATTCCGTGCTTTTCGGCGAGAGGGCCGAATACGCGCGAGAAGGAGGCACCGTCCTCGCAATCGAAGGCCACCCGCATGAAGAAACGTCCGCTCTCCGGGTCGTTATATTGCTGGGCCTCGGTGATGTTGCCGCCTTCACGTTGCAAAAGACCGGTGACGGACGCCACGATGCCCGGGCGGTCGTCGCAGGACAGGGTGAGGGTGTAGGAGGCCATGGGGAGAGAGCGTTATCCGCAGCGGGCTTGGTTTGCTAGAGAACAAACACTCCCACCGACAAAACCCTAAGGGGCGCGCCATGACGGACATGCCAGACCACCGCTCGCTGCTCTTCGTGCCCGGCAACCGGCCGGAACGGTTCGAGAAGGCCTGCGCATCCGGTGCGGACCTGGTCTGCATCGATCTGGAGGACGCGGTCGCACCGGAGGAGAAGGACGCTGCACGGGAGACGGTGATCGGCTTCCTCCGGGAGGCCCCGCATCGGCATTTCGGCCTTCGCATCAACGAGCCGGGTTCGGACGCCTGCCTGGCCGACCAAGAGGCGATCGCGGACCTCGAACTGCCCTTCGTCATGGTGCCCAAGGTGGACACGGCCGAAGAGGTTGAGGGCCTGCGGGTCCGGTCCCCAATCCTGCCCGTGCTGGAAAGCGCCAAGGCGATTCTGAACGCGGCCGACATACTGGCGCTCGACGCGGTGACCATGGCGCTCTTCGGGGGCGGCGACTATTCCGCCGACATGGGCATTCCCATGACGTTCGAGAGCTTCCTCTACGCGCGCAGCCATCTCGCGACCTGCGCGGTGGCGCATGAGGTGTTGCTGTTCGACGTGCCCTTTCTGGACGTCCACGATGTCGAGGGCGGCACGGCGGACACGGCCCGCGTCGCGGCTCTCGGCATCCCGGCGCGCGCCGCCATCCATCCCAAGCAGATCACCGCCATCCACGATGCGCTCGCCCCGTCCGGTGCCGAGGTGGACCAGGCCGAACGCCTCCGCGCCGCCTACGACCAAAGCGGCGGCAATGCCGCGCTGCTCGACGGAAAACTCATCGAAGCGCCCATGCTCAAGGGCGCGGAGCGGGTGCTCGCCCGCGCCAGACGCCAGCAGGAGAACTAGCCATGGTCGGACACGTCAAGGAAGTGGGCCCGAACCGGTACCGGGAGACGTTCGGTCGCTACTACGAGGACTTCAAGGAAGGCGACATCTACGAACACCGTCCCGGCAAGACCGTGACGGAGTATGACAATCACCTCTTCACCTTGATGACCATGAACACCCACCCGATGCATTTCGACGTGGAGTTCGCCAAGGCCTCAGAGTTCAAGCGCAACCTCGTCGTGTCGCCGTATACGCTCGCCTTGCTGATCGGCATGAGCGTGACCGACTGCTCGCAGAAGGCCATCGCCAATCTCGGCATGGACGAGGTGAAGTTCACCGCGCCCGTCTTCGCCGGAGACACGATCTACGGCGAGAGCGAAGTGCTGGGCAAGCGCGAGAGCAAGAGCCGTCCGGGGCAGGGCATTGTCACCATCGTCACGCGCGGTTTCAATCAGGACGGCACGATGGTCTGCACGTTCCGGCGCAACATGCTGATCCCGTCCAAGGGCAATGCGGTCGAGGACAAGGTCGGGACTTATTGATGCGCACTTTGCTGATCATCGTCGCGATCACGAATCTCGTCGGTGCAGTCGGAGGAATAATCCTCGCCTTTGTCGACGAGACTTACACGTCAGTGTTCATGAAGGTTGGTGCGGCCTTGGACGCCGCCGCCATTGAATTGTCGATTGTCGTGATCGCCTTGGCCTTGCTGAAAATTCTCCCGCGCAACGCAAGCTGACGCGCCCGCTAAGCGTTTTGTATCGATCCTACTTGGCGGGGGCCACCGCCTCGACCTGATCCATCAGCGCCGTGTCGGCTGCGGCAGAGTCCGCGTGGTAGGTCGCGAAGTGGCTGCGCAGGGCATAGAGCGGCACCTTGGACGGCGCTGCGCCCTCCGAGATGTCGTCCAGATAGAGATGCATGCCCATGCGGAAGGCGTTGCCGTTGAACCGCGTCCAGAGCGCGGCCTGCTCGTCCTTCAGTTCCTGCGGAACGATCTTCCCGGCCTTCTTGTTCTGGTTCCACTTCAGTTTCTCGCGCTTGTAGCCGACGAAGTAGCTGTAGTTGAGCTTGAAGACGGGCGGGACGAGCACGGGGTACCGGTTCCGACCCTGCCGTTTAACGTTGGCCTCCTGCAAGGTCCCTTTCGCGACGATCCGCGTGTGCGCGGCGAAGGCATTGTGAAGGTGCATGTTCTCATGCAGCAGGCTTTCCACCATGTACTCGCCGCTCTTGGTGGAATTAGACGAGTGGATGCGCGCGAAGCTCGGATCCATTGTGAAGCCGATCCAGAACCATGAAAGGCGGAGCGCCTGCTGTTCGGTCTTCGAGGTCCGGTCCGCATCCACCGAGTCCTGCACGAAGCCCGGCAGGCCCACCTGTCCTAGCAGGGTGCGGAGCGAGCCTTGCGTCTTGGACTTGTCCAGCATGACGCGCGCGCGGTCGCCTACTTCCCAGGACGGGGCGGGCAGGTGCTCGATCTTCTTGCGGTTCAGCATGAAGTCCAGGCGCGGCTCTTCCTGCGTGTAGCTGAAGGCGAGCGGTCCGCGCAGGAAGGTCGACGGGTGGGGCGAGGCGGCTTCGCGCATCATGTGCTGCCCGATCAGCGCGCTCTGGAACTTGTTGCGGCTGAAGTCGTCCGTGGCCCCGCACGCCAGGTGCGCGTTCCGCTTCGGATAGGTGCAATCTGCAAGCGCGGCCGCTTCGGTCTTCGTTTCCGCCGCGCGGTAGAGCCGCCAGAAATTCTCCTCGTCCGGCTTGTCGAGATAGGCCTGGATCTGCGACTTCCACGCTTCCCGCTCTCCGGCCTTGGCGTCGTGCGCCATGTCGGCGATCCAGTCGTTCATCGTGCCTTCCCCGGCCCCGTGATGCAGGTCAGCGGACCAGAGTGGGTAGACGACGCCGACGGGCAGGGCGCGCAGGTCTAGGCTGCGCGGATTATGGCCGCGGTAGTTGGTGCCGTTCAGCAGGTCGAGCATCTCCTCGCGCGCGATTTGCGCATCCTCGAGCGTCTCGATGGGTGGGCCGAACAGGGTCGGCAGCATCGCTTCCATCTGCTCTCCGAAGGCGATGTCGCGTTTGACCGCGGCGATGTAGGGCGTGTCCGGAAGGTCCGGCAACAGCACGGCCCCGCCGGGCTGGAAGGGACGGAAGCTGCGGGCGTCCCGCTGGGGCAGGCCGAGTTCGGCGCGCATGTCGTTGACGGCCAAGACGAGCGCCTCGGCCTCGTCTTCCGTTGCGCCGTCGATCAGGGCGCGGCGTGTGATCTCCGCATCTTCCGACCCGATGAAGGCGAGGTCGATGAAGTCCGGCCCGTGGCACCCGGCGCAGGACCCTTTCGGATGGTGGATCAGGTCGTCGTCGAGCCAGAGCGACAGGGCCGTCTCGCGGGCCTGTTCCGGCGTCGGCCGGTCCGGGGCGGCGATTGTCAGCGGCGCTTCCACGCGGGTTTCGGTGCTGTCAGACGCATATGCCGGCAGGCCGAGGCTGGCAGCGCCCATGAGTGCCAGGCCGGATGTAAGCGCCAGGCCGGATGCGAATGTCTTCATCGTGATGTCCCCTTGCAGACGGCGTCCCCTTGGTCCGTCCTTCAGGCATCTGAGTGGAAACGAAATGAGGCGAGATCAAGATGGGCCGAGCCGCGACTTTGTCTCACGGTTTCGGCAAGGTTAACGCAGGTGCAGTCAGTGCGGACCAAGAGCTGCGACGCAACGGCCCGCTTTGCGCTCGGTCATGCGGCTGGCTCGAAGACGCCCTAGACAGCGCGCGAAACAACACCAAGAGTCCCTCACCATGAACGCCATTCCCGACCACGCCGCCTTCACCGCCGAAGAAGAGCAGATGATGCTCGACACGATCGACCGCTGGTGCCGCGAGAAGGTGCGCCCGCGCGTCATGGAGATGGAGCACGCGGATGAATACCCGCATGAATTCGTCGAGGACATGAAGGACTTCGGCCTGTTCGGCGCGACCATCAGCCAGGACTATGGCGGGCTGGGCCTGTCGGCGACGACCTATGCCAAGATCGTCATGCGGATCAGCCAGGAGTGGATGAGCCTGACGGGCATCTTCAACTCGCACCTGATGATGGCGACGGTGGTGGAGAAGTACGGGACCGACTTCCAGAAGGACTACTGGCTGCCGAAATTCACATCCGGCGAAATCCGGGGCGGGTTGGGGCTCACCGAACCAAATGCCGGGACCGACCTGCAGGCCATCAAGACTGTCGCGACCCGCGCGGGCGACGACTATGTGGTCAATGGCTCCAAGACCTGGATCTCCAACGGGATCATGGGCGGCGCAGTGGCGTTGATGGTCAAGACCGATCCGGACGCCGACCCGCGCTACAAGGGCATGTCCATGCTGATCGCGCCCAAGGTCGATCCCGACACGGGCGAGGCCTATGCCGGTTTCACGACGGGCAACAAGATGGACAAGCTGGCCTACAAGGGCATCGACAGCGGGGAGCTGTTCTTCGACGGTTACATGCTGGACGCCAAGCGTCACCTGATCGGCGGCGAGGAAGGCAAGGGCTTCTACATGGCCGTCGGCGGGCTGGAGCTAGGCCGCATCAACATCGCCGCCCGCGCCGTCGGCATCAGCCGACGCGCACTGGAAGAATCCACCCGCTACGCGCAGGAACGCGAGACCTTCGGCAAGCCCATCGCGGAGCACCAGGCCATTCAGCTCAAGCTCGGCGAAATGGCGACCAAGACCAAGGCGGCGGAACTGATGTGCCTCCACGCAGCGGAAGCCTACGACAAGGGCGAACGCTGCGACATGGAAGCGGGCATGGCGAAATACTACGCCTCGGAAATGGCCGTGGAAAACAGCCTTGAGGCCATGCGTATCCATGGCGGGTACAGCTATTCCAAGGAATATCCGGTCGAACGCCTCTTCCGCGAAGCCCCGCTCATGTGCATTGGCGAAGGCACGAACGAGATGCAGCGCATAATCATCGCGAAGCAGCAGATCGCGCGGAACAAGATCTGATCCATTCTTTTGCTTCGGGTCTCCTTGCGAGTCAGAGAACCGCGAGGTTCGACCCGAAACGCCTGAGGCCTGAGTCTATTCAGTAGGGCTTTGGTGAAGTCCATTTCGTGGATTGAGCGCACCCTTCCAGACAGGTTCGCGGGAGAGCCCTATATCAACCCCATCCGCTCGCGGTAGCGATGGATGAAAACGGTCTGCTCCTGAGTGGGGCCTTCCACCTGCGCGACACGGTCCATCATCTTGGCGAGCCGCTGCGCATCGGTCCGGTCGATGTGGTCCCGAAGAATGTCGACCATCGGGAAAAGCGTGTTTTCCGGCAAGGTGATCTCGCTCTGGAGAATGTCCGTCTGCCTAACGAGGCCGTCGGCGTCGTCGCGGTGCAAATGCATCTGCGTCACCAGTTCGTCTTCCACGGCTCGGCGTTCGGCGTCAGAAAACCGCCGGTCCTCGGACATGCGCGTGACCGCGATCATGAGGACCGTTGCCGCTTCCAGCGGCGTTTCGACAAGGTCCAGCCCGCTCCGGTTGACCGCTTTGGCGTGACGCAGACGGCGTGGCAGGTTGCTGAGCGTTTGCGCACCATCCGCGATGTCGCCTGCATTGCGCGACAGGCGAGCGAGGAAGAAGATGACTGCGCCCACAGCCGTCAGGATCCCGAGGATGATGTGCATCTGTCGAGAGTAGCAGTCCGGCGACGGTTGTAAACAACCCAGGTTGCGATGCAGCAAACCGTGTAGGATTAAGTCTGGCAAGTTCAACTCGAAGAGACGTCATGAACCACCTGAAAACCCGCAATATAGCGCCGCTGTTCGCATTGGTCCTGATCGCGTGTTCGGCGACGGATAGTGCCGATGATCAGCCGGCTGCAGACATGGCATCCGAAACCGTGACAGAGGGTCAGGTCCAGAATCAGGATCAGCCCGTCGCATCCGGCTCGTCTGCGGATGGCTCCTGTGCCGATGTGACATGGCACGGTCGGGAGCTGGCAGAGCCGGGCGTGCTCACAGTACCCGTTTCGGTCGGTGGCGAAATCGTGCCCATGCAGGTCGATACCGGCGCTGACTATGGCGGTCTGTCCGGCACGGCGGATGATTGGCCCGGACTGGCGTTCGAACGCGACGAGGGTACGCAGCGGGACGTTCTTGAAAACGGAGATTTTTCCGTTGCGGGCCGGGACCTGAACAAGACCGATTTGGCGCTTTACGGCGGTGAACGAAACGAAGGGTCCGCCGGAACGATTGGCTACGAAAATCTCAAAGGCGGCATATGGCTGCTCAGCCAGTCGAGCGGAGAGCTTTGCCATCTTGACCCGAACGACCCACGGATGGGGCAAGCCTCTTTCATCGATACGCCCATCGTCATGAACAAACAGATGTTGAATATCTCCGTGGACGGCGAGCCTTTGGACGGGTTTTTCTTCGACACTGGGGCGCTGTTTTCGACGACGAGTTCGGAGGTCTGGTCTGGACTTGTCGATCCGGCGGCTGAGTCGACAGAACTGGAAGTCCCATCGTGGGGTAATATGATCACCATTATCGGGAAACCGATCAAAGGCAGTTTGGTCATCGGCGATCAGACGATTGACGATGCGGTGATCTTCCAGGATGCCGACCGGTCTTTCTTCGGGAATGAGAACACGCCGGAGGGGATGATTGGATTGATTGGAATGAATGCCGTCGCGGGACGCGACATCATTTTCGACCTCAGAGACGGCCAAGAACGCTTCGGAGTGATGCCATAACCCACCTTCCCCTGTCCGGCATTCGCATTATCGCCGTGGAACAATACGGCGCTGGCCCCTACGGCACGCAGCTTCTCGCGGACCTCGGGGCGGAGGTCATCAAGATCGAGAACCCCGGCACGGGCGGGGATGTGTCGCGCTTCGTCAGCCCGCACCGCATCGGCGACACGGACAGCCAGTTCTTCCAGACCTTCAACCGCAACAAGCGGTCGCTATCGCTGGATCTGAAGGATGCGGAAGGCCGCGCGCGGTTCGAGGCGCTGGTGAAGACGGCGGACGCCGTGTCCAATAATCTGCGCGGGGACCTGCCCGCCAAGCTGGGCATCGACTATGCCTCACTCGGTGCGATCAATCCGAAGATCGTTTGCGCACACCTCTCGGCTTACGGCCGGGACAATAGCCGCGCGGCATGGCCCGGCTACGACTACCTCATGCAGGCGGAGGCGGGCTTCTGCTCCGTCACGGGAGAGCCGGACGGACCGCCCGTGCGGTTCGGGCTTTCCATGGTGGACTTCATGACGGGCTCCATGATGGCGACGGGGCTGGTCTCGGGTGTGCTGGGCGCGCACCGCACCGGGAAGGGCTGCGACGTGGACGTATCACTCTTCGACACGGCACTGCACCAGGTCAGCTATCCGGCGACCTGGTATTTGAACGAAGGCCATGTCGTCACCCGGGAGCCGCGCGGCGCACATCCGGCCATCGTGCCCAGCCAGCTGATGGAGGCGGGCGACGGGTGGATCATGTTCTGCTGCCAGACGCAGAAATTCTGGGAGCGCGTGGCCGAACGGCTGGGTCATCCGGAATGGGTCGAGGACATGCGCTTCAAGACCGTCGAGGACCGCCGGGCCAACCGGAACGTGGTGCAGGCGGAAATGGAAGCCGTGCTGAAAACCGACACCGTCGCGCACTGGATGGAGCGCTTCGCCGGATACGTCCCCGCCGCGCCGGTCTACGACATCGCCCAAGCGTTCGAGAACCCTTACGTCGCAGAAGTCGAGATGGTCTACGAGACCGAACATCCCGGCATGGAGAACGGGACGATCCGCCTCATGAGCAGTCCCTACCGCGTCAATGGCGAGCGGCTGAAGGGCGGCATCGCGCCGGAGCTGGGTGCCGATACGGACGCGCTGCTCGGCGGCGAACATGACAAGTGACCGGGCCGAACGGTTGGCCGACATCACGGCCGACGCGTTCTCGGACGATCCATTCAACCGCTGGGTTTTCGGCAGCTTCGATCGGATGAAGCGCACTTTCATGGCCGAAGCCCGGACAGTCTATCTGCCCCGCGGCGAGACCGAGATCATCGGCGACGCTGCCGCGATGATGTGGCTGCCGCCCGGGCGGTCCAAGGACCTTCCGGTGCTGTCCGGCCTGGCAGTGCTGGGACGGCTCTTCCTGTCAGGTGGACCGAAGCCCGCCTTGCGGGCTGTGCAGGCGTCCAATGCCTTGTCGAAGGCCTTTCCTCAGGACCCTGTGGCCTATCTCTTCACCATCGCCGTGCGGCCATCTGCGCAGGGGGCGGGTCATGGCGGAGCGCTGATGCGGGCCTTCGTGAACCATTGCGACGCGCTGGGATGTGCGGCTTGGCTGGAAAGTTCGAACCCGGACAATCGTGGCTTCTACAATCATTACGGGTTCGGCACGCGCGACATCCTGACCGTCGCGCCCGGCGCTCCGCCGCAGGAGCTGATGTACCGCCCTGCGGCTCCACCCCCGACTGTGCTAAGCTGATCCGATGAAACTCTTCGGCATCCGCGTTCTCGACCTTTCCGCCTTCCTGCCGGGGCCGCATGCCTCAATGATCATGGCGGATCACGGGGCTGAGGTGATCATGGTCGAGCCTGCCAACGGGCTGGGCGAGCCGACGCGGGCCATGGGCGAGCGGTACGGGGACGGAACGCCCGTCTGGTTCGCCAACATCGCGCGCGGCAAGAAAAGCTACAGGGTCAATCTGAAGGACAAGGCCGAGCATGCGCGGTTCATGGAACTGGCCGCGACGGCGGATGTGGTGATCGAGGCCTTCCGGCCCGGCGTCGTTGCACGGCTGGGCGTGGACTATGACGCGGTCCGCGCGGTGAAGCCGAACATCGTCTATTGCTCCATCAGCGCGTTCGGGCAGACAGGGCGCTATCGGGACAAGCCGGCCCATGACCTGATCATCCAGGCGATGGCGGGCACGGCGGACCTGACGCGCGGTATGGACGGCGCGCCCGCCCTGACACCCATGCCGAGCGCGGACATGGCGGCGTCCATGCAGGCGCTGTCCGGTATCTTGATGGCGCTGTTCCGGCGCGAACAGACCGGGCAGGGCGACTATCTCGACATCTCCATGTACGATTCGCTCCTGTCCTGGGTGCCGAACGTGACGGGCGCGATCTTCGCCGAGGACCGCCAGCCCCGTCGTGAGGAGATGCGCAATTTCGGTGGCAACGCCTTCGTCAACATCTACCGGACGCAGGACGGCGGCCACATCGTATTGGGCGGATCGGAGCCGAAATTCGTGAGGAACTTCCTGGAGGCCGTGGGCCGTCTCGACTTGCTTCCGGAAACGAAGAAACCGGTCGGCGGGCAGCAGGCCCTGATCGCCGATATGGAAGCCCTGTTCCTGTCGCGCAAACAGCGGGACTGGACGGACCTGCTGGAGACGGTGGATTGCTGCTGGTCCACACTGCGTACGCTGCACACGGCGCTGACGGAGGAGGGCGCGCCCGTGACGACGGCCGCGGACGGAAAACGCCATATCGACAATCCCATCCGTTTCCGGGAGGAACCCGCGCAGCCGGATTACGACGTGCCGGCTTATGGCGAACACACCGGTTCGGTCTTTCCCGAAGGGGACGGTTGACGTGTCCCGCATTCCCCGCCTCGCCCCCGAAGACATTCCTGCCGCCGCAAAACCGCTTATCGAGGCCGGCACGCAGGTCATGGGCTTCCGCATGAATGACGGGGTGGACATGGCGCGAAGCCCCGCGATCCTGGACGGCGTGTCCCATATGCTTGGAGCCATCTACGGACCGGGTGCGCTGGATCCGAAGCTCAAACGGCTGGTCGGCTATGTGGCCTCCACGGCGGCGGGCTGCCGCTATTGTCAGCAGCACACGGCGCATGGCGCGCACGGGCAGGGCGTGGAGGCGGAGAAGATCGCGGATGCGTGGCTCTACGAAACCTCACCCCTATTCAGCGAGGCCGAGCGGGCCGCGTTGAAGGTCGCCCATCTCGGCTCTCTGACCCCGAGCGAAGTCACGGACGCGGATTTCGAGGCTTTGCGGGGGCACTTCTCGGACGAGGAATGCCTCGAGGTGGTGGCCGTCATCTCCATGTTCGGTTTTCTGAACCGCTGGAACGCGGTGATGGACACGGAGGTAGAGGATGTCCCGGCGGACTACGCCAGAGCCATCGGCCTGAAATTGCGTTAGGCCGCGCAGGCGCTACAAGCAGACCATGACCCCGACCCGCCGAACCCTGCTTGCGTCCGCTCCTGCCATGGCCGTGACGGGCGCGGCAGCATCGTCGGCGGCGAAATCGCCCTCCCGCACCTTCGTCCTGATCCACGGTACGTGGCACGGCGGTTGGGTCTGGCGGGATGTCCGCAATCTGTTGGAAGACCGGGGGCACCGCGTCTTCACGCCGACCCTGA
This sequence comes from Litorimonas sp., assembly GCA_049647245.1. Lineage (GTDB taxonomy): Bacteria > Pseudomonadota > Alphaproteobacteria > Caulobacterales > Maricaulaceae > Litorimonas. The sequence goes on along the minus strand of JBARXH010000047.1, from coordinate 27,660 downwards.
CCGGGTGCGGGGAGCGGGAGCATCTCTCTTCGCCCGAAGTGGGTCTGGACACGCACATCACCGATCTGGCCAACGTTCTTCACTATGAGGACCTGTCCGACGTGGTGATGGTCGCGCACAGTTTCTCCGGCGTCGCCATGACGGGCGCAGTGGACCGGATGCGCGACCGCATCCGTCACGTCTGCTTCCTCGATGCGCTGGTTCCGCGGCCCGGACGGATGAGCGGGGTGGAGCGCGACGAGACGGGCGCGATCCTGCCCGACTTCCTCGAGCGCATGGACGGCTTCATTGAGGGCTACAGGATGGACTATTTCGCGGACTACCCGCTGAAGATGCTCCTGCCCGAAGATCACCCCAGGGCGGAATGGGTCCGCTCGCGCCTCTCCACCCATCCGGCCAGGGCGTGGACGGACGAGCTGGTCTTGAAGAATGGCGGCTGGGACGGACTGCCACGGAGCTTCGTCCACTGTGTCGGACAGGCGTTCGCCATGACGAGCGAGCGCATGATCGGCCCGGCGCGCGGAGACGGCTGGCAGTTCGTGGAGCTGGACGCGGCCCGGAATGCCATGGTCACCCACCCGAGCGACGTCGCGGACCTGCTGGAAAGGCTGGCGGCATGAGGCCCAACTACACGCTGCCGCGTCTCTACCTCGATCAACCGCTGAGGGGAGATATCGAGCTGTCGCGCGAACATGCCCACTATTTCGGGACCGTGCTGCGCAAGTCGGTCGGCGATTGCGTACGGCTCTTCAATACGCAGGACGGGGAGTGGGCGGCACGGGTCGCCGTAAAGGGGCGCAAGTCGATGCGTCTGGAGATCACGGAAGCGCTGCGAGAGCCTCTGCGCGTACCGGATATCCGTCTGCTGTTTGCGCCCGTGCGCAAGCACCGCATGAATATCGTCATCGAGAAGGCAACCGAGCTGGGCGTGCGCACGATGCAGCCTGTCCTGACCGACCGGACCCAGTTCCCGTCCGTCAACATAGAGCGCCTCCAGGCGCAGATCATCGAGGCGGCTGAGCAGACCGAGCGGCTCGACCTGCCCGATATCCACGCGCCCATCCCCCTGCAGGACGCGCTGGCCGGACGCCGCACCCTTGTCTTCGCGGACGAGGCAGGCGGGGACTGCGTCGTGGGGGCCGTCTCCGCCGCCCAGCTGCCCGTGGACGTACTGATCGGGCCGGAAGGCGGTTTCACGGACGAGGAGCGGCAACACGTCCGGGCGCGGGAGAACACGATCCCCGTATCGCTCGGCCCCCGCATCCTGCGCGCCGATACGGCCGCCGTGGGGCTGCTCATGCTGGTTCAGTCCATCATCGGAGATTGTCGCCAGAGCTATCTGCCCGAGGCGTCTCCCCCGGTGTCCTGAGGCGTCGAGATCACAACAGTGCGACAAAAGTGAATGGTGCGGGCTGCAGAGACGGGGCTTTATTCATCTTCGCATATTGATAAGGCTATCAGCATGGACACTCCGCTCGACCTTGTCATCATCGGCGCCGGGCTTTCCGGCATCGGGGCCGCCTGCCGCTATGTCACGGAGTATCCGGATGGGCATTATGCCATTCTCGAAGCGCGCGACGCCATAGGCGGGACATGGGACCTGTTCCGCTACCCGGGGATACGGTCGGATTCAGACATGCTGACGCTTGGCTACGACTTCCGACCCTGGAAAGGGGCAAAGACATTGGCCGACGGCCCGTCGATCCGCGAGTATGTCCGCGATACGGCGCGCGAATACGGCGTGGACGAGAAAGTCCAGTTCAAGAGCCGCGTGACCGCGATGGATTTCTCGACGGCCGAGGACCTATGGACGCTGACAATCGAGGATGCGGAGACACAGCAGACGCGGCAGATCCGGTCGCGCTTCGTGCTCTCCTGCGCAGGCTACTACCGCTACGACAAAGCCTATGATCCGGAGTTCGCGGGCCGCGAGGACTTCAAGGGCGACGTCATCCACCCGCAATTCTGGCCGGAAGACTATGACTACTCCGGCAAGCGTATCGCCGTGATCGGGTCCGGCGCGACCGCCGTGACGCTGGTGCCGGAGCTTGCGAAGGCGGCGGCGCACGTTGTGCAGGTGCAGCGCACCCCGTCCTACGTCGCGTCCATCCCGTCCGTCGATCCGGTCATGAAGCTGACCTCCAAACTGCTCCCGGAGGAGACCTCCTACCGCTTCAACCGCTGGAAGAACGTGAAGCTTGCGGGCTGGTTCTACCGGCGGGCGCAGGCCAATCCCGGCAAGGCTCGGCGCAACCTGCGTAAACAGGCCGTCAAGGCGCTGGGCCAGGACTTCGACGTGGATACCCACTTCAACCCGCCCTACAATCCATGGGACCAGCGACTGTGCATGGTGCCGGACGGGGACATGTTCAACGCGTTGAAGGCGGGCCGCGCCAGCATGGTCACGGGCCATATCGACCGCTTTGTAGAAGACGGCCTTCTGATGCAGGACGGCGCCCATGTCGAAGCGGACCTGATCGTGACCGCGACCGGGCTGGAGCTGAATTTCGGCACCAACCACCCGATCTCCATCGACGGCGCGGTTCAGGACCCGGCGGACAAGTTCACCTATCGCGGCGTCATGGTGTCGGACATTCCCAACCTGATCGCCGTGTTCGGCTATACGAATGCCAGCTGGACGCTGCGCGCCGACCTGATGAGCCGCTATTTCATCCGCCTGATGAAGCACATGGAAGAGCGGGGGCAAACGCGCGTTGTGCCGGTCGCGCCCGAAGGCATGGAGCGCCGACCGATTCTCGACTTCCAGGCGGGCTATCTCCAACGGGTGCTGCACAAAATGCCGAGCCAGGGTGACCGCATGCCGTGGAAGAACATCCAGGACTACCGCCATGACTGCCAGATCCTGATCGAGGATCCGGTGGACGATCCGGCGCTGCAATTCACGACCGCGCCTGCGGCTACACCCCAGCTGGAGGCTGCCGAATGAAGCTCTTTCCACAATTTGACGGGAAGGTCTGCGTCGTCACCGGTGCGGCCTCCGGCATCGGCCGGGCGGTGGCCAAGACGCTGGCCGCGTCCGGGGCGAAACTCGCCCTGTCCGACATCAACGAAGACGGGCTGAACGAGACGGTGGAGATGATCGGCGGTGCCAACCGTCACAAGGTCGATGTGCTGGACATGGCGGACGCTGACGCCATAGCCGCCTATGCGCCCGCCGTCGAGGCGGCGCTCGGTCCGGCCGACTATCTGTTCAACATTGCCGGGCTGGCCCGCATCGGCGATTTCCGCCACACGCCGGCGGAAAGCTACGAAACCGTCATGGACGTGAACTTCTACGGGGTGGTGCGCATGTCCAAGGCCTTCCTCGAACAGCTGATCCAAACGAAGGGTGGGCTGGTGAACATCAGCTCCATCTTCGGCATCGTCGGTTGGCCGGGCCAGACCCACTATTGCGCGTCCAAGTTCGGGGTGCGCGGCTTTTCGGAATCACTCTCCATGGAGATGGAAGAGCACGGCGTATCCGTCTCCTGCGTGCATCCGGGCGGGGTGAAGACCAACGTGGCGCGCAATGCCGCCGTGGACCACCTGCCGGACGGGGCACCGTCGCGCGAAACCATGAACGCCAACTTCGACGACAATGCGCCGACCTCCGCGCAGGCCGCGGCGGAGATCATTCTCGATGGCACGGTGCGCCGAAAGCCGCGCATCATCGTCGGCAAGGATGCGGGCTTCATGCAGTTCTGGAACCGCCTGATGCCGGTGCGTTACCGGAAATACGTCATGAAGCGGGCTCAGGCCCTCACGGCGGAGTGATAGGCGGGGGACTCTTGGCGCTTGCGGGTTCGCCGCGCCGCGCCTAGTCGGCTTTCCGTGAGCGGACCGTCTACCCCCAATTCCACGCCTATCGAGAGCCGGGCGCAGCTTGTCGAACACCTGGAGGCGGGCTGCAAGCCCAAGTCCGACTGGCGCATCGGAACGGAACACGAGAAGATCGCCTTCGCGACGGCGGACAACCGCCCGCTGCCCTATGATGGCCCGACTTCGATTCTCGCGCTTCTGGAAGGCCTTCAGCGTTTCGGCTGGGAGCCGGTACTCGAAAAAGGCCTGCTCATCGCACTGAAGCGGGACGGGGCCTCCGTCAGCCTGGAGCCCGGCGGTCAGTTCGAGCTGTCCGGCGCGCCGCTGAAGCATGTTCACCAGACCTGCGCGGAAGTTTCCCGCCACCTGCGCGAGGTGAGGGAGGTCGCCGACGAGATCGGCGCAGGCTTCCTGTCGCTGGGCTTCCGTCCCGACACCCGTCTCGAAGACGTGCCGGTCATGCCCAAGGGCCGCTACAAGATCATGCGCGACTACATGCAGAAAGTCGGCACGCTGGGCCGGGAGATGATGTTCCGCACCTGCACGGTGCAGACCAACCTCGATTTCAGCAGCGAGGCGGACATGGTGCGCAAGTTCCGCGTGAGCCTCGCCCTGCAACCGATCGCGACGACCCTGTTCGCCAACTCGCCCTTCACGGACGGCGTGCCCAATGGCTACAAGTCCTATCGGTCCCGCGTCTGGATGGACACGGATGACGACCGGAGCGGCATGCTGCCTTTCGTGTTCGAGGATGGGTTCGGGTTCGAACGCTATGTGGATTATGCGCTGCAGGTGCCGATGTATTTCGTGCACCGGGACGGAACCTACCTCGATGCGTCCGGCAAGGACTTCCGCGACTTCATGAACGGGACGCTGGATGTCGTTCCGGGCCAGATCCCCACCCTGTCCGATTTCGACGACCATCTCTCCACCATCTTCCCGGAAGTCCGCCTGAAGCATTTCCTCGAAATGCGCGGGGCGGATACGGGTCCGTGGGATGAGCTCTGCGCCTTGCCGGCCTACTGGGTCGGTCTGCTCTACGATGGTGCGGCCCTCGACGCGGCGTGGGACCTCGTCAAGGACTGGACGGCCGAAGAGCGCCAGGCGCTTCGCGAAGCCGTGCCGGGGCAGGGATTCGACGCCGTGATCCGCGGCCGGACCGTGCAGGACATCGCCAGTGACACACTCGACATCGCGCGGGCGGGCCTCAACCGACGCGCCCGCATGAACGGTCACGGGGAAAACGAATCCGTCTTTCTCCAGCCGCTCGACCAGATGACCCGGGAGGGTTGCTCCAACGCCGACAGATTGATCGGTCTGTATCACGGGGCGTGGGGCGGAGACATTTCGCGCTGCTACACGGACTGCGTCTACTGACTCGGTTGCCAGCGGAGCATTACGTGCCCCGAAACGGGGCAAACCGGTTAAGATTTGCACCGATTCAAGGCCTGCATTTTTCGATGCCAGTCTTGCAAAAACGACTGGCTGCTTTCGGATCATGATCTCCGAAGAATTACGGCCTTCGTAAGACCTTTGAAAATTCTATAACTTACTGATATTGAATACTATATTCGAAGTTTAGCCGATTTTCGTCACAAATTTGCCATACGCCGATGTGCGGCATCCTGTCGGATCATTCAAATTTGAATGGCTTCATGTGACCCATTTCGGGGGCGTCCCGGCGTAACAGGCTTGTGCGATCACTCCCCCCGATCGCTCGACACCCGCAACCCGGCCCCACGCCGGAACAACAGGAAACCGACATGAAAACCGCATCCGCTCTTACAGCCGCCGCCGCACTTCTCGTTCTGCCGACAGCCGCTTTCGCCTCCACCGATACCGCCGAAAACATCTCCGTCTGCAAGGCCGAGATCGAATCCAAGCTTGCCGCTTCGGACATGGATCTCGACTTCCGCAAGGTGAAGGGCAACTCCCGCGTCCAGACCCTGTCCTTCCGCATCGATGCCGATGGCGAAAAGGACAAGGTGACCTGCAAGGTTCGCCGTGACGACACGGTCGAAGTGATCTGGGGAAAGACCGTCAAGCCGGTCATGTCCAAGTCCGTTCAGGCCGAAGCCACGACGACGGCGGGCGAATAGTTTCCTCGCACATGCCGGTCGCCATGACCGGCCAATGACCCTGACGCCTCTGCCTTCATGCAGGGGCGTTTTCATATGCAGTCGCTGGATTGTCCTTTCCTGCAAGAGCGCTGGATTCCCTATTTCGGGAAAAGCTCTAGCGCGATCCGTTCGCCTTGGCGCACAACAACAAGGGTTCGGGTGCTGTTGGCATCGAAGTCTGTGAGAATCCAATCCAGCAGGCTGCAATCCCCGGCCTGCGGCTCCTGTTTCACGGACTTTCCGTTCACGCTTGTCACCACGTCGCCGATCCGCAGCCCGGCTTTTGCAGCGCGCGTACGTTGGAAAAGCTGCGAGACGACAGCCTGTCCGTCTACGACCGAAAGCGCGAAGTCCGGCCGGTCCGGCCGGGATCCGCTCTGCGTTCTCTCTTCGAACCGAAACTGATCGGCGACATAGTCCAAGGTCACGATAAAATCCGACAGGAACCCTGCGCCGATCAGAGATGGAGGATTGGCCCGCGATATGGCCGGAAGTCCGCGCATGGTATTTTCCCCGATGCGCATCTTGTCGACGTCGAACCGGGCAAGATCCGTCTCTTTCCCCAATCCGCCTGCAGACACGCCCTCCGATCCCCGACCACGCTGGACACTGTCCTCCTCGATCGACCCGTCGACCGAATCCGAGGCCAGCACACGCGAGTACAGCGCCAGGACCGCGCTGTTGCCCGTGTCAAAAAGAGCCCGGTCCTGAATGTCGCCGATCGTGTAATCGACGATGGGCATATGCGGATAAGCCTTACTGTGGAGCGGAGCCGTGCGCGCTCTGCGAGCCGTGCCTACGGATTTTGCGTCCGGTCCGATTGTCATGAGTTCGGCCTCGAGATCGATTTTCCAGGCGCTGCCTTCCAGTATCTCCGACCCTATGACTCCGTCATGCAGAACGCATCGGGCCATTGGGGAATTCTCGAAAGCCGACACCATGACGGGGACGTCCCGGAACACCGTACCGCCCATGTCGATGGAGTCCGCGATGGCAATGTCCATGACGACTTCGGTTCCGTTGGAGTCTCGGCCAGTGTTCCGGCCGATGTACCGCACTCCGATCCGGTCCGCGTAATCGCGGGTGAGAATGGTCGGCGATCCCGTGTCGAACACAAACCGTCCCGCCGTCTCGGAGAGCTTGGCGTCGACCTGAAGTTTTCCGTATTTCAGGGTCAGCGGAACGGTGGAAACGGGTTCGGGCCGTTCTACCCGGATGGGCTGGCTCACGGCATCCGCCAGGGTGGAAGGCTGAGCAAGAGCCGCGTCTGCAGCCATCAGACCGAAGACGCCTGCAATGGATTTGGAATAGGCCGAGCGCATTGTTCATCCGTTTAAGTGAAACATGTTCACGTCTGGGCTATCCAAGGTGGGCGACGGCAACAACGTTTCATGCGTGTAGACTTGGCAAGGTCGACCAAGCTCGCCCGCGAGGACTGCCCCATTTTCGCCACACTGTCGCGAAAGCAAGGCGGGCCTCCGTCATAGTTCCGTCCCATCGCCCCGTTAATCCTGCATTATCGGAAACAAATGCTGGGATTTTACACATGCACACGATGAGCCTAGTCAGGGACCGCACCTATACACCCCGCAAAGCCGGAGGGCGGTCCGTGGCCACAATCTTCCTCGTCGACGATGACGAGAACATCCTGACGTCCGTGTCCATGTATCTGGAAGGCGAAGGCTATGACGTGCGCAAGTTCCACGACGGAGCTAGCGCGCTGGAAGCGCTGAAGAAGAGCCCGCCGGATCTGGCCGTGTTCGACGTGAAGATGCCGCGCATGGACGGGATCGAGCTGTTGCGCCGCCTCCGTCAGACGTCGAACCTGCCCGTCATCTTCCTGACGTCCAAGGATGACGAGCTCGACGAGGCAATCGGTTTTTCCATGGGCGCGGACGATTACATTACCAAGCCCTTCAGCCAGCGCCTGCTGGGCAGCCGGATCAAGGCCGTGCTGCGACGGGCCCGTCTGTCCGGCACGCCGGACGAGGCCTCGGAAGACGGCGACGGCAAGATCATACGACGCGGCAAGCTCGTGCTCGACCCCAACCGCCACGCCTGCACCTGGAAAGACGGCGAAGTTCGCCTGACCGTGACGGAGTTCCTGATCCTCGAGGCGCTGGCCCGCCGCCCGGGCTACGTGAAGTCGCGCGACCAGCTGATGGACGCGGCCTATGACGACCAGATCTACGTGGACGACCGGACCATCGACAGCCACATCAAGCGACTGCGCAAGAAATTCCGCAAGACGGATCCGGACTTCGACGGTATCGAGACGCTGTATGGCGTCGGATACAAATACAAGGAAAGCTAGGGGCGGCTCGCTGTTCCGCGCGCCCGTGCGCCCCTCCGAAACTCCTCGCAAGGTCTCCCACAACCGCCGCCGCTTCGTGCCGCGGCGGTTTCTCTTAAGCTCCCGCCTGACGCAGATGATCCTGGCGGCGAACCTCGTCGGGCTGCTGATCCTCGTCTTCGGCGCTTTGGCGATGAACCGGTTCGAAACCGGGCTCATCCAGGGCAAGGTCGACAATCTGGAGTCCCTCGCAGGCACGATCACGACCGTCCTCGGCGAGCGCGCGACCGGCACGGGACAGGCGTCAGAACTCGACGTGGAGAATGCGCGGCAAGTCCTGCGCGGCGTCAACGTCCCGGAAGAATGGCGGGTTCGCCTGTGGGACGAAGGCGGGCGGGTCGTGGTGGACACGCAGCAACTCGACGACCGGATCGAAGTCGGCACGCTTGGTCCCATTCCATCCGAGACCGAAGCCGTCATCGAAGCGGACCCGGAAGACGACACGAATTGGGTGGAGAGCGCGCTCCACGATCTGCCTTGGCGGAAGGCCAAGCGGGACAGGTTGCGGCGAGACCTGCGGGGCGACGTTCGCACGGCCCTGACGGGCGAGCCGGTCAGCGGCGCGCGCTACGACGATGAGGACACGCTGGTCGTCTCGTCCACGCTGCCCGTATCGCGCGTCCAGCAGATCCTGGGTGCCGTCACGGTGGAGAGCCGGGACGTCGCCGGGATCGTGGAGGCGGAACGGCGCGCGCTTGCGCCCATCATCGGCTTGGCTCTGGTGGCGGCGCTGCTGTCCTCGCTCGCTCTGATTCTGTTCATCACCCTGCCCATGCGCAGACTGGCTCTGGCGGCCGAACGCGTGGCGCGCAACCCGCGCGACTTCGACGTCATACCGGACCTGTCCAGGCGGCGCGACGAGATCGGGGACCTGTCCCTCGTCATGCGCGACATGACGCGCGGCCTGCACGACCGGGTGGACGACATTGCGAACTTCGCGGCCGACGTGGCGCACGAGATCAAGAACCCGCTGACCAGCCTGCGTTCGGCCGCGGACACGTTGCAGCTTGCGCGTTCGGACGAGGACCGGGAAAAGCTGATCGGCATCATCACCCAGGACGTGGAGCGCATGACGCGCCTCATCACGGATATTAGCGATGCGTCCAAGGTGGACGCCAACCTCGCCCGCGATACGGCGCAGACGCTCGATATCGGGGAGATCGTCCGCAACATTGCGGATTTCTACCGCCAGACGCGCGCAAACGGCGGACCCAGGGTCGTGGATGAGAGCGCGTTGGAGGACCCCGCCTATATCCGCGCGTTCGAAACGCCGTTTGCGCAGGTGCTGCGCAACCTCATCGACAATGCGCTGACCTTTTCCCCGCCGGACGGGACGGTCCGTATCGCGGCCATGGCCACGGAACGCCGGGTGGTCGTCACGGTCGAAGATGACGGGCCGGGCATCCCGCCCGATAATCTGGAAGCCGTGTTCGACCGGTTCTACACGGAGCGTCCGGACGGGGCGACCTTCGGGTCGCATTCGGGTCTTGGCCTCGCCATTTCCCGCCAGATCATCACGGCCCACAAGGGCACGATCCGGGCTGAGAATGCGGTTGGCCCCGACGGTTCCGTCAGCGGCGCGCGGTTCACGGTGGAGCTGCCCCGCCAGACCGTCGGCGGCGGTCCGCCCGCGCCCCGGCGGCGGCGCGGTCGGGAGTGAGTCCGTCCATGCGCAGTTGAGGAGCGAAAAACCTCTTTACGACCCGTGCAATTCCGGTTTTAGGCGAGGGATGATTTTCGGGACTGTTTCATGATCGGATTGGTCATCGTCACCCACGGCGAGCTTGCGATCGAGCTGAAGCGCGCGACGGAACATGTGGTCGGCCCGCAGGAGGCGATCGAAACCATCTGCATCGGTCCCGACGACGACATAGAGCGCCGCCGCGACGACATTCGAAAGGCCGTGGACACGGTCGAGGCCGGACGCGGCGTCATCCTGCTGACCGACATGTTCGGCGGCACGCCGTCCAACCTCGCCATTTCCATGCTGCGGGAAGACAAGGTGGAGGTCCTGGCCGGGGTTAACCTTCCCATGCTGATCAAGCTGGCCGAGGCCCGCCGCACGGCGAGCCTGTCGGAGGCGGCGCAGAAGGCCAAGGATGCCGGCCAGCGCTACATCGCCATCGCCTCGCGTATTCTTGCTGGGGAAGGCTGAAGCCCGCATGGATCTGGGCTGCGGCATTCCGGACGCCGGCGACCTTCCGTCCGCGACGGCCACGGTGGAGCTGCGCAACATGCGCGGCCTTCACGCGCGGGCTTCCAACAAGGTGATGGATGTGGTGGGCCAGCATGATGCGCGCGTCTGGATCCGCAGCCACAATGACGTGTGCGCCGAAACCGTCGAAGCCGACAGCGTGATGGAGCTTTTGCTGCTCGGTGCGGCCTGCGGCGAGAACATCACCATTACCGCACAGGGCAAGGACGCGAAGCCGGTCATCGCCGCGCTCAGCGCGCTGGTCGAAGACCGGTTCGGGGAAGGGGAGTGAGGGCGCTCCTGCTCCTCGCGGCTTGCGGTTTTGCAGCCGGATGCGCGTCTTCCTCGGTCTTCACGCCGCAAAGCGAATATCCGCCCGACCCCTACGTGAAGGGTTACGCCGATCCGGACGATTGCATCGGTGGTGAAAGCCTCGCCGCGATCCGGCTGGACCTGCCGGACTATCCGTCGCGCGCCTTCCGGACAGGCCGTCAGGGTTGGGTCCTGCTTCGGCTCGACGTGGCCGAAGACGGCACCATCGCCGCCGCAGATGCCGAGCGCGCCTTGCCTGTCGGCATGTTCGAACGGTCGGCGGAACGCGCCGCGCGCGAATGGCGTTTCCAGCCGCCGGAGAGCGGCAGCCTGACCGATTGCCGGGTGCTCGTCCGATACCGCCTAGGCGATGTCACGCTGGGCGGCTAAGGCTTCCTCCATGCAGATCCTTCCGGTCATCATGAGTGGCGGTGCGGGCAGCCGCCTCTGGCCCCTGTCGCGCGAAGCCGCCGCCAAGCAGTTCCTGCCTTTGGCAAGCGAACGGACCATGATCCAAGACACGGCGGCCCGGACGGTGGCGGACGGGTTCCTGCCGCCTGCCTTCATCTGCAATGCGTCACACGTGGCCGCCATTCAGGCACAGATCGAAGACTATTCCGCGATCATCGTCGAGCCGGAAGGCCGCAACACGGGACCCTGCGCCATGGTGGCCGCACTCCACGCGCTATCGCTTGGCCCGGAGACGCTGTTGCTGCTTGCGGCCGCCGACCATGTCATCGAGAAGCCAGGCGCATTTCTCGACGCCATCCGGGCCGGCGCGGATGTCGCGGCTGGCGGGCGGCATGTGACGTTCGGAATGACGCCGGATCATCCGGCGACCGGATTCGGTTACATTCAGCAGGGTGAGGCGTTGAGCGAGCGCGCGTTCGAGATCGCCAGCTTCCGCGAAAAGCCCGACGCGGCGACGGCGCAAGACTATCTCGCCAGCGGGACCTACCACTGGAACAGCGGCATCTTCCTGTTGAAGCCGTCGCTCGTGATCGAGGAAATGCTGCGCCTCGCGCCCGACTGCGCCAACCCGGCGCGGAAGAGCTACGTCAAGGCGAGCCGTGACGGCAAGGTCATCGCGCTCGACCCCGCACCCTTTGCGCGCTGCAAGCCCGAACCCGTCGACATTGCTCTGATGGAACGCACCACACACGGGGCCGTGGTGCCGTGCGAGTTGGGCTGGACAGACGTGGGCAGCTTCTCCGCCTTGCGCGATCTTCATGCGGACGGCGAAGAAACCGTCGTGCGGGGCGATGGATATGTCCACGCCAGCATGGGCGGACTGATCGATACGGACGGGCCACTGGTGGCGCTGGTCGGTCTGGACAATGTGGGTGTGATCGTGCGCGATGGGCGGGTCCTGGTCGTCAATCTCGACGCCTCGCAAGACGTCAAGCAGATCGTCACCCAGTTGAAGTCCGATGGACGAACGGACAGGCTCTAGTCATGGCACGCTATTTTGGAACGGACGGCATCCGCGGTCGCGCGGGTGAGGGAAAGCTGTCTCCCGCCTCGCTGGAGGCGATGGCACGGGCCATCGGCGCGCATTTCGGCACGGGCTGCACCGCCGTGATCGGGCGGGATACGCGCGAGTCTGGACCGGAACTGGAAAGGGCGCTCATCCGGGGGCTGTCGAGCCAGGGCATTGGCGTGAAACGGATCGGCGTTCTGCCGACCCCGGCGACCGCGTTTGCCGTGCCGCACCTGAACGCCGATCTGGGCCTCATGATCACGGCGTCCCACAACCCCTGGCATGACAATGGCGTGAAGCTGTTCGGTTCGGATGGCCGGAAGGTGTCCGACGCGGATCAGGACCGGATCGAGACGTGGATCACGACGGCCTTCGACGATGGGATTTCCGACGCGGCGGTGGCGGGCGAAGCGACGGATGTGGACGGCATCGCCGATGCCTATGTCGAAGTCCTTCTGGCCGCCTTTCGATCCACGGGACAGGAGTCGCTGAACGGGCTGCGTCTCGTCGTCGACTGCGCCAATGGCGCTGCGTTCCGGAGCCTGCCTGCAGCCTTGGACGCGTTGGATGCCGACATCGTCCTGATGGGGGCGGACCCGGACGGTCGCAATATCAATGCGGGCTGCGGGTCGACCCATCCAGAGGCGCTGGCGAAGGCCGTCCTGGATCATGGCGCGAAGGCAGGGATCGCCCTGGACGGAGATGCGGACCGGTTGATCATGGTGGATGCGAAGGGACGCATCGTGGACGGAGACGCCGTCATGGCGCGGCTGGCCACGGACTGGATCGCCCAGGGCCGATTGAAGGGCGGGCGCGTCGTGTCCACCGTTATGTCCAATCTGGGCTTCGAGCGCTATCTCGAGACGCTCGGCCTCACGCTGGACCGGACTCCCGTCGGCGACCGCCACGTTGCCGCGCGCATGGCCGAGACCGGGGCCAATCTCGGTGGGGAACCGTCCGGGCATCTTCTATTGACGGATTACGGCCCGACGGGTGACGGCAGTCTTGCCGCGCTCATGTCGTTGGCGAGCATGGCTGGGGCGAGCATGGCTGGCTCGGACGGCGACGCAGCCGACCACTTCCAGCTCTACACGCCCTATCCGCAGCAGCTCGTCAATGTCCGCTACTCCGGCGCCTCCCCCATGGAGCAGCCTGCCGTGACGGAGGCCATCGCCAAGGTCGATGCCCGCTTGGGCGATGCGGGCCGAGTGCTGGTGCGCGCTTCGGGCACGGAGCCGCTGATCCGCATCATGGCGGAGGGGCTGGACGCGGCTTCCGTTTCGGATGCGGTCGAAGAATTGCGTGCCGTGGTGGCCGAAGCCGCGTCCTGACAGCGCTTGGCGCTTTTCACGCCTCACCAACCTGTCTAACGAAGAGCCCAAGGGTTGAGCCGGGGCCAGTCGGGGGCACCGGAAGACGGGGAGATCGCACGACGCCGTGCCTGTGCTTGCATCGAATCTGATGATGGCCGTGACCAGTGTTGCGGTTGGCCTTGCCGTGATCATGGCCGTGCTCATGGTCGCGCTCCTGCGCCGTGTCGGCCGGTCGGAAGGCCAGTGGAAAGTGCGCGCGCGAGACCTCGACCAGCAGGTCGGTGGCTACGACGCCGTGTTCGGAGCCTATCCCGGCCTCCTGCTTGTCTGGCCAGAAGCCTTCAGCGCGGCCGATGCGGACGGCGATTTCGGAAAGCCCCGGGTGTTGGGGAGTCCCGCCGCGCTCGCCTCCGTCATGCGCTATTCCGAAGGCACGGGACGGTCCGACCTGGCCATGCGCATCCTGTCGGGCCTCGCCGATCTCGATACGGCGGAGAACGGCTCGACGCTTCGTACGCTTCTGGCGGGGCTGCGAAGCAACGGCGAAGCCTTTTCCACCTCCATCGTCCTTCCGGGCGACGAACTGATCGAAGTGGACGGCCGCGTCGCCGGACGCCAGATCGTGCTCTGGATCCAGGACGCTTCCATCCGCGGCGAGGACGAGCGAGACGCCATTTCCCGCATGGAGGCGGCCCGGTCCACGGCTGAGACCGACCCGGTGGCTTTTGTCGAAATGATGAGCCGTGCGCCGCACCCCGTCTGGCGCCTGTCCAGCACGCGAAAGATCAACTGGGCCAACCCGGTCTACGTCCGGGCGGTCGGCGGCACGGATTTGCAGGACGTGATCGATCGGCAGCTCCATCTCGACCCAGCCACTGAAGCCGAAGCGATGCATGTTCTGGAAACGGGCGACCCCAGCCGGGCGGTGCGTCCCATCGTTACGGGGTCCGGCCAGCGCATGTCCATGCGCATCGACCTGTTCCCCGTCAGCGGCGGCGTGGCGGGCGTCGCCATGGATGCGTCCGAGGCGGAAACGCTCCGCCGGATGCTCGACAGCCATGTGGCCGCGCATGAAAGCTGGCTGGGCAAGACCGGCGAAGCGGTAATATCCTTTGATGCGGACCAGACACTGCGCAGTTTCAACCCCGCCTTCACGCAGCTCTTCAAGCTCGACACGGCCTGGTTGAAGGGCGGGCCCAGCCACTCCCAGCTGCTGGACCGGTTGCGCGAGACCGAACAGCTGCCGCAGCAGTCGGACTACCGGGAATGGAAGCGCACGGAGCTGGCTCGCTATACGGACTGGCCCGCCGAAGTGCCGGAGGAGACGTGGGGGCTTCCCAACGGCAATCTCTACAGGGTCGTGCGGATGCGCGACGCGGAGGGCGGCATCACCGTGCTGTTCTCCGACATGACCGACAAGATGACGCTGAAAAGCAAGCTCGGCACGCTCATCAACGTGCAGCGCGCCACGCTGGACCGGCTGACGGAAGGCATCGCCGTGTTCGGCACGGACGGGCGGCTTCGCCTCCACAATGCCGCCTTCACGCGGATGTGGAAGCTGTCCGAGGACGATCTGAAGGATCAGCCGCGCTTTTCCGAGATCATCGAAATGTGCATGCCGCTCTACCACAATAGCGACTTCTGGTCGGACCTGAAGGCGCGGTCCACCGATCCCGATCCGGACATCCGCCGCGAAGTGAAGGGCGAGCTGACCTGCTCGGACGACCGTATCCTGTCCTATCTGTCGCGGCCGCTGCCGGACGGGGCGACCCTGATCGCCTGGGACGATGTGACGGCGTCCCGACGCACCCAGCGCGCGTTGACCGAACGGGCCGAAGCCCTCGAAGAGGCCGACCGGATGAAAAGCGAGTTCGTCGGCCATGTCTCCTATCAGCTGCGAACCCCGCTCACGACCATTGCGGGCTATTCGGACTTCCTCCAGAATGGCGGGGCGGGCGAGATGAACGACAAGCAGAGCGAATATGTGTTCGCCATCCAGAGCGCGTCGGAGGATCTCGCCAAGGCGATCGACGACATTCTCGATATCGCCGCCATCAATGCGGACAAGCTGGACCTCGAATATGGCGATGCGGAGATCTACAGCCTGCTCGACCACGCGCTCGACTATGTCGCGACCAAGGCGGAGGACACGCGGGTTACGCTGGAGCTGAATTGCAACCCCGGTATCGGCACGGTCCGGGCGGACGAGACGCGTCTGAAGCAAGTCGTCTACAATCTTTTGACCAATGCGCTCCGCTTCACGAAGCCGGGCGGTCTGATCGAGCTGGGGGCGGAACGCTCGGCCGCGGGCGGTGTGCGCATCTGGGTCAACGATACGGGCGTCGGTATTCCCATCGACCGGCAGGCCAGCGTGTTCGAAAGCTTCGAAAGCTCTCGCGGCGGCGTCGGGCTGGGCCTGACCCTCGTTCAGCGGATCATCGACCAGCATGGCGGCTGGGTGGAGCTGCATAGCGAGGAAGGGGAGGGCACGCGCGTCAGCTGCTATCTCCCCCGCGTCGCCGACCCCGCAGGAGCGGCCCCGGAGCTGTTCGAGGTCATTTCCTGATCTCGGCCGGACCTGACCGTCGCGCTTGCGTTTACGGCAATCCGGGACTAAGTGCCGCGTCTTTCCCACCCGCTTCTGTGAGTCCCCATGGCCCGCGTTACCGTTGAAGATTGCGTCGAGAAAATCCCGAACCGGTTCGATCTCGTGCTTCTCGCCTCCCATCGCTCCCGCAATATCTCGGCCGGCGCCGGGCTGACCGTGGACCGCGATAATGACAAGACGCCCGTCGTGGCACTCCGCGAACTTGCCGAAGGCAATCTGGAACTGGAAGACCTGCGCGAAAGCCTCGTCTCCAACCTGCAGCGTGTCATCACGGATGACGACATGCCGGAAGAAGCCGAAGAGCAGGCACCGGTCCTTGCCATCGAGCAGGGCGACAGCCAGCCGAAGGAAATGAGCGAAGCCGACCTGCTCCGTGCGCTGCAAGGCGACCGCGACAATGACAGCTCGACCCGCTTCTAGTACAGGCCGCACATCGACGAATTCATGAAAGCCATCGGCCTGTCCCGGTGGCTTTTGCATATTCGCATGGCTATATCGGAGCCGTGAACGACCACACACCCATCATGCCCGCGCCTCACAGCACGCAGCAGAGCTATTTGCGTCAGTTCGAGTTGGTGGAGCGGGTCAAGGCCTACGACCCGTCAGCCGACGAGTCGCTCATCAACAAGGCCTACATCTTCACGGTCCAGGCGCACGGATCGCAGAAGCGCCACAGCGGTGATCCCTATTTCGCCCACCCGATCGAGGTGGCGGGCATTCTCGCCAACCTGCACCTCGACGTCGCCTCCATCTGCACGGCGCTGCTTCACGACGTGCTGGAGGACACGGACACGACCCGCGAACAGCTGGCATCGATGTTCACCGAGGAGATCGCCGAACTTGTAGACGGGGTAACCAAGCTGTCCCAGCTGGAACTGTCGCCCTCGGCCACGCGGGAGCGGGCGCAAGCCGAAAATTTCCAGAAGTTCGTTCTTGCCATGAGCAAGGACGTCCGCGTCCTGCTGGTCAAGCTCTGCGACCGGCTGCACAATATGCGGACGCTGCAATACCACCCCAAGAAAAGCTCTAGGGAACGGATCGCGCGCGAGACCCTCGATATCTATGCCCCGCTGGCCCGCCGCATCGGAGTGGACCGCATCTGCTCGGAGCTGGAGGACCTGTCGTTCCGCCATCTGAACGAAGCGGCCTATGAAGGTATCATGCGGCGTCTCGAAGACTGGCGCGAGACTCAAGGGGAAGCCATCAGCGAGGTCTCGACGGCCCTGCGCGACCTGTTCGACCGGATCGGGCTTCCCGTGCGCATCTACGGCCGGGAAAAGCGCCCCTTCGCGATCTGGCGGAAGCTGCAACGACAGAACATCAGCTTCGACGATGTGGCGGATCTGTACGCCTTCCGTATTCTCACGGAGGATGTGTCGGACTGCTACCGCGTGATGGGCATTCTCCATCAGGAGTTCCGGGCTGTTCCGGCGCGCTTCCGAGACTTCATCAGCGTGCCCAAGCCGAACGGCTACCGCTCGCTTCACACCACCATCCGCATGCCGGACAATCGCCGCGTCGAAATCCAGATCCGCACGGAGCGCATGGAAGACGTCGCCGAACGCGGCGTGGCCGCGCACTGGGCCTACAAGGACGAAAGCTACGCCTACGATCCCGAAAGGGCGCAAGCCTCTGGCGGCGACCCGCTGCGTCGCATTCGCCCGCTGGTGGAGATGATGGAGCAGAGCGGCGACGCGGCCGAGTTTCTCGAACACGCCAAGCTTGAAATGTTTGCCGACCAGGTCTTCACCTTTACGCCCAAGGGCGACCTGATTTCCCTGCCGCGTGGGGCGACGCCGCTCGACTTCGCCTACGCCGTCCACACCAAGGTGGGCGACACCTGCATCGGAGCGGTCGTCAACGGCCGCGGCGTGCCCCTGCGAACCCGGCTCGAGAACGGGGACGTGGTCAAGATCGTGCGGGGCGGCACCCCGGAAGCGCCGGAGGACTGGGAAAGCATGGTGACGACGGGCAAGGCCCGCTCGGCGCTGCGACGCCTCAGCCGTGACGGCGAGACCGAGGAGTTCCGCCGCATCGGCGCCATGCTGGCCGAACACGCTTTCTCCCGCGAAGGCCAGACCTTCACGGAGAAGGCCCTGGAGGACGTCGTCAAGCGCATGGACCTGTCCACGCCCGACGACATCTATGAACAACTGGGGCGGGGCGACCTGTCCATGAACAACTTCATCACGGCTGTCTTCCCCGCGCTGAAGGACCGCGACCCGGATACGGAAATGGCCAACCGCGACCTGATCGAAGACCGCACGGCACGGCTCTACATCAAGGGCGAGGGCCTACGCGGGGGAATCGGCCTGCACCTGAAACCCTGCTGTTCGCCGATCCCGGGCGACAGGATCATCGGTGTGCAGTCCGATCAGGGCGGTATCGATGTCCACACCATCGATTGCGAGGAGCTGGCGGCGCACGAATCGGACCCCGACGACTGGATCGATCTGGGATGGCGGCGTGCGGCGTCCATGGCGGCGTCCACGGCCCGGATCACGGCGACGGTCGAGCATGTGCCCGGCGCACTGGCCGACGTGACGCGGATCATCGGCGAGAACAGCGGAAACCTGATTAACATCAAGACCTTGCGGCGCAGCCCGGCCTTCTTCGATATGCTGCTGGACCTCGAGGTCCGCGACAACAGGCATCTTCTCGCGATCATTGCCGCCTTGCGCACTTCCACCTATGTGGTCGCCGCCGACCGGACCCGGACGGCGATGGAAAGCTGACGGACCGATCATGAATACAGACGACGTGCTGGCCCTGTTCCGCGACGCGGGCGCGCTGCTGGAGGGGCATTTCATCCTGTCCTCCGGCCGCCGCAGCCCCGTCTTTCTGCAGAAAGCCCTGCTGTTCAAGTCGCCCGAGACGACCGCGAAACTGTGCGCGGCGCTCGCCGACAAGGTCCGCGAAACGCTGGATACTGTGCCGGACGTCATCATCGCGCCGGCCATGGGCGGCGTGATTCCGGGTTACGAGATGGCGCGCCAGCTGGGCCTCGATTCCATGTTCATGGAGCGCGAGGCGGGCGAGTTCACCCTGCGCCGGGGCTTCACGCTGGAGCCGGGCCAGACCGTGCTGATGGTGGAAGACATTGTCACGACAGGCCTGTCGTCGCGCGAGACCATCGCCGCCATCACGAAGGCGGGCGGCACCGTGGTCGCCGGATGCTGCATATTCGACCGCTCGGGCGGCCAGGCCGATATCGGCGTGCCCCTGATCAGCCTCGCCGCGAAACGCTTCCCGGACTACGCAGAAGACGACCTCCCGCCGGAGCTGGCCGCGCTCGATCCCGTCAAGCCGGGCAGCCGGGGCCTGAAGTGAACAAACCGCTTCCCCCGGCCCGTTTGGGCGTCAACATCGATCACGTTGCGACGCTTCGCAACGCGCGCGGGGGCACTCATCCCGACCCGGTCGATGCGGCCCGGACGGCGATAGAGGCAGGCGCGGATGGCATCACCGCGCACTTGCGCGAAGACCGCCGTCACATCACGGATTCCGACCTCGAACGTCTCGCCGCGCTCTGCGAGGAAACGGGCGTTCCGCTCAACATGGAATTGGCCGCGACGGATGAGATGCGCGACATCGCCGTGCGCTTGAAGCCCTACGCGGCTTGCCTCGTCCCGGAACGCCGGGAAGAGCGCACGACCGAAGGCGGACTCGATGTTGCGGGGCAGCATAACCGCCTCGTGCCCATCATCGCCGACTTGGCTGAAGCGGGTTGCCGCGTGTCCCTGTTTATCGAAGCGGTGCCCGCACAGATCGACGCCGCCGCGTCCACACGCGCCGAAGTGGTCGAGTTCCACACCGGAGCCTACGCGCACGCTTTGGACGATGGAGACACGGACAAGGCCGACTCCATTCTTGCGCAGTTGCGTGACGGCGGCACGCGCGCCCACGCCGCCGGTTTGGAGGTGCATTATGGCCACGGCCTGACGTTCGAAAACGTCGCGCCCGTTGCCGCGATCCCGGAAGCCCGCGAGCTCAATATCGGACACTTCATCATCGGGGAGGCGGTGTTCCTCGGGCTCGACCCGGCGATCCGCAAGATGGCGAGTCTTATCGCTGATGCCCGCGCCAATGATCCCGAGGATGCCACGCCGTGATTCTCGGTATCGGGACGGATATTTGCGACATCCGCCGCATCCGTGCCTTGTATGACCGCCATCCCGAGCGCTTCGCCGCCAAGGCTTTCACGCAAGCCGAGCGGGAAAAGTGCCTGTCGCGCCCCGATCCGGTGCCCTGCCTCGCCAAGCGTTTCGCGGCCAAGGAGGCGGTCGCCAAGGCGCTGGCGACGGAGGACAGCGGAGCGCTGTCCTGGCACGACGTGGAGGTCGTGAACGCTCCGTCCGGCCGCCCGGACGTCCGCCTGCACGGCGGCGCGGCGGACCGTCTGCAGGCCATGGTTCCGGACGGCCATACCGCGCACATAAGGCTGAGCTTGTCGGATGAGCGGGATTTCGCCGTGGGCTTTGCGGTGGTGGAAGCCCGACCGGGCTGATAGGGGCGACGCATGTTGTTGCGCAAAGCAAAGGCCGGAGAGCCGACAAAGGCGGAAAAGACCGACGAAGGCGGGATAGGCGAGATCGTCTCTACCGTGGTCTGGGCGCTGGGCATCGCGCTGGTGTTGCGCACATTCATCTTCCAGCCCTTCACCATCCCGACCGGCTCCATGTATCCTGGGCTGATGGAGGGCGACTATGTCATCACCTCCAAGTATTCGGTCGGCTACGGCCGCTACGCCGCCTTGCCGCTCCCTTTCCCCGATGTGGACGGACGCTTTCTGGGCCGCGGTCCGGACCGGGGAGATATTGTCGTGTTCCGGCCCAACGGCATTGCCCAGAACTACATCAAACGCGTCGTGGGCCTTCCGGGTGATCGCATCCAGATGGTCGGCGGCGTGCTGAACATCAATGGCGATCCGGTCGGGATGGAGCTGGTCCGGCGGGAGGACTACACCCACCGCAATGGCGGGCGTGTGATCGGCACGTTCGAGACGGACCTCTACCTCGAAACGCTGCCCGGCGCGGACGAACCGCACCTGATCTATGACGGGATCCGCAACAACGGCTCGGACGACACGACCGTGTTTACAGTCCCGGCCGGGCACTACTTCATGATGGGCGACAACCGGGATTTTTCCGGCGATTCCCGCATCACGGTGACAAGCCAGGGAGCAGGCTACGTCCCGGCCGAGAACATTATCGGACGCGCGGAATTCGTGCTGGCGTCGGTCGACGAGGACTTCGTGATCTTCAAGCCTTGGACCTGGGGCAATTTCCGGGGTGGGCGCTTCTTCAAGGGCATCGAGTGAGCGCGCTGGACTCTCAGCGTTACAACCGGGTCGAAAAGCTCGAGCGGCGCATCGGCTACAGTTTCCAGGACCGCGCTTTGGCGATGCGGGCCTTGCGCCACCGGTCCTACGGGGACGGGCAGGCGTCCGACCCGTCCAACGAACGTCTGGAATTTCTCGGTGACCGTGTCCTCGGCCTCATGACGGCGCAGGCCTTGTTCGAACATTCCGGCGCAGCGGAGGGTACGCTGGCCCGGCGGCTCAATGCGCTGGTCCGCAAGGAAATGTGCGCCAAGATCGCCCGAAAGATCGGCCTGGGCGACGCGGTTCTGATCTCCGCATCCGAAGAAAAGCAGGGCGGCCGCGACAAGGACTCCATCCTTGGCGATACGTGCGAAGCCCTGATCGCGGCGCTCTATCTCGACGGAGGCCTGCCGGCGGCCCAGGCATTCTACGATGCCCACTGGACGGAAGAGTTGGAGGACGTCGCCTCCAGATCCGCGAAGGATCCCAAGACGCGCCTTCAGGAGCTGGCCATGTCGCGCGGCCGGGGTCTGCCGATCTACGACGTGAAAGACCGCCAGGGCCCGGACCACAGCCCCGTCTTCGTCATCACCGTCACGGTAGAGGGGGCAGGAACGGGCGAGGGACGCGGGAAAAGCAAACGCGATGCGGAACGCGAAGCCGCGCAAGCGCTTATCGAAGCATGGTCATGACGCAAGATACATCCAACGCCCCGACGACGCGCAGCGGATTCGCGGCCATTGTTGGCGCTCCCAATGCGGGCAAGTCCACCCTCACCAACCGGTTGGTTGGCGAGAAGGTCTCCATCGTCACCCACAAGGTCCAGACGACCCGCTTCCAGATTCGCGCTATCGCCATGCTGGACAATAGTGAGGGCGGCCGGTCGCAGGTCGTGCTGGTCGATACGCCCGGCATCTTCGAACCCCGCAAGCAGGACCGCCTCGCCAAGAGCATGGTCCATGCCGCTTGGTCCGGCGCGGACGACGCCAACGCCGTGGTGCATGTGGTCGATGTAGGCGCGTGGTACCGCCACCGAAAGGGCGAAGGGACGGCGCAGGACCGCTTGTCGTCCGAAGACACGGACCGGGTCATGGCCGGGCTGGCGCAGCGGCAACGCAAGGCGGCGCTGGTGCTCAACAAGATCGACACCATACCGACCGACGAGGTCCTGCCCGCCATCGCGCATTTCGACGAGGCGGGCGGCTATGACCGCATCTTCGTCGTCTCCGCCACGACCGGCGACGGGGTGGGCGACCTTGCTGCCTATTTGGCCGACGCCATGCCGGAGGGGCCGCTGCTCTATCCGGAGGACCAGGCGGCCGACATCCCGATGCGCCTGATGGCGGCGGAGATCACGCGGGAGAAACTGTTCCTGCGCCTGCATGACGAACTGCCCTACCATTCCATGGTGGAAACGGAGAAGTGGACCGACAAGAAGGACGGCTCCGTCCGCGTCGATCAGGTCATCTATGTCCGGCGCGGCACGCAGAAAGGCATCGTGCTGGGCAAGGGCGGTTCGACCGTGAAGGAGATCGGTGCGGCGGCGCGCAAGGAAATGGAAAGCTGGCTGGGCCGCCGCGTGCATCTCTTCCTGTTCGTCAAGGTGCGGGACAACTGGATGGACGACAAGGCGCGCTATGCCGGAACCGGACTGGAGTTCGATCTCTGATGGACTTCACGTCCGAGGCCATCGTGCTGCAGGCCCGCAAGCACGGCGAAACCTCCGCCATACTGGATACATTTACCCGCGAACTCGGCCTGCACAGCGGACTGGTGCGCGGCGGGGTGGGGCGACGGATGCGCCCGCTCCTCCAGGCCGGGAACATCATCGAGGTCGAATGGCGCGGACGGCTGGAGGAGCATCTCGGCTACTACACGGTGGAGATCGTGGACGCGCTGGCCGGAACCTTCATGGAAGACCGGCTCAGCCTCGCCGCGCTCAATGCGGTGGCCGCGTTGCTCAACTAGATGCTGCCCCAAAAGCAGCCCCTGCCGGAACTCTAGGACGTGACCCGCATCGTGCTGGAGCGGCTGGACGACCCTACCATCTGGCCGGCGCTCTATGTGCGGTGGGAAAGCGTGCTGCTGCAGGCGCTCGGCTATGGTCTCGATCTGTCGTCCTGCGCCGCGACGGGCGATACGGAGCTGCTGACCCATGTCAGCCCCCGTTCGGGCCGTGCCGTCAGCCGGGACGCCGCCGAGCCCTATCTCGACAAGCTCTTCTCCCTGCCGCCCTTCCTGCGCGGAGAACCCGTCGCCACGCCCCAGGACATTGCCGACGGCCTCCGCCTGACCGGGCACTTCCTCGAAACCCGCGTCCAGTGGGAACGCAACCGCACCCTCCCGGACGCGAGACGCATCATGATCGAGCGGTTGGAGGCAGAAGGCCACGCCGCCAGCTAGCCTCTGTGTCGAACTGGCCGTGACTGTTCCCATTTTCACTGTTTGTTCCGCTACCCATCCGCGCCGAAATCCTTAGAGATTTCCGCATGGCTCGCACGAAAACCCCGAAAACTACGCCGCCGCCCAAGCCCGTGATCGAGGAGCATATCGACCGGGCCCTGTCCGGGCGCTACATGGCGTATGCCCTGTCCACCATCACGCAGCGTGCCCTGCCGGATGTGCGCGACGGGATGAAGCCCGTGCACAGGCGCATCCTCTACGCCATGCGTCAGCTGAAGCTGAACCCGGAAGGCGCCTACAAGAAGTCCGCTCGGATCGTGGGCGACGTGATGGGTCAGTTCCACCCGCATGGCGATCAGTCGATCTATGACGCGCTGGTCAAGCTATCGCAGGAATTCGCGACCCGTTACCCGCTGGTCGAAGGGCAGGGGAACTTCGGCAATATCGACGGCGATAGCCCGGCCGCCATGCGCTACACCGAAGCGAAGATGACGCCGGCCGGCATGCTCCTGCTCGAAGGACTCGACGAAGACGCGGTCGATTTCAAGGACACATACAACGAAGAAGACAAGGAACCGGTCGTGTTGCCGGCCGGTTTTCCGAATCTGCTGGCCAACGGAGCGCAGGGCATCGCCGTCGGCATGGCGACTTCCATTCCGCCGCACAATGTCGCGGAAATCTGCAATGCCGCGCTGCACCTCATCAAGACCCCGAATGCGCGGATCGAGACGCTGGTCGAGAACCATATTTTCGGACCCGACCTGCCCACGGGCGGCATCCTAGTCGAGCCGCGCGACAGCATCCTGAATGCCTACAAGACGGGCAAGGGGGCCTTCCGCGTGCGCGCGAAATGGGACACCGAAGATCTGGGGCGCGGCCAGTACCAGATCGTCGTCACCGAAATTCCCTATCAGGTGCAGAAGTCGCGCCTGATCGAAAAGCTGGCCGACGTCATTGAGAGCAAGACGGCCTCGGGCCTCGCCGATGTGCGGGACGAAAGCGCGGAGGACATACGCATCGTGCTGGAACCGCGCAGCAAGAACATCGACCCGCAAGTGTTGATGGAAAGCCTCTTCAAGCTTTCGGAACTCGAATCCCGCGTCAGTCTGAACATGAACGTTCTGGACGCGCATGGCGTGCCGCGTGTCATGGACCTGCGCGAGGTCATCCAGAGCTGGCTCGACCATCGCCGCGACGTGCTTCTGCGCCGCACGCATCAACGCCTCGGCAAGATCGCGCTGCGTCTGGAAGTGCTGGACGGGTACATGATAGCCTTCCTGAACCTCGACGAGGTGATCCGCATCGTCCGGTTCGAGGACAAGCCCAAGGAGGAATTGATCGCGGCCTTCAAGCTGACGGAGCGTCAGGCCGATGCGATCCTGAACATGCGGCTACGCGCGCTCAACAAGCTGCAGGAGATCGAGATCAAGACCGAGAGCGACGCCCTGCGAGACGAGCAGGCCGAGCTGGAAGCGCTGGTCGGGTCGGACGAAAGGCAGTGGGAGACGATTGCAGGCCAGATCCGGGAGCTGCGGACGCTTTACGGACCGAAAACCGAAGAAGGCCGCCGTCGCACCGTGTTCGAGGATGCTCCCGACCTCGACATCGATCTCGCCACGGCCTTCATCCAGAAAGAGCCGATCACAGTCGTGCTGTCCGAGAAGGGCTGGATCCGTGCCCTCAAGGGACGGGTGGACGATCTGGAAACCCTCAAGTTCAAGGAGGGTGACAGTCTCGCCTTCGCCGTGCCGGCGGAAACGACGGACAAGATCATCCTGTTTGCCTCCAACGGCAAGGCCTACACCTTGCAGGGTGACAAGCTGCCAGGCGGGCGTGGCAATGGTGAGCCGATCCGCCTGATGGTGGACCTGGAGAACGATCACCTGCCCATCGGCCTGTTCGTGCACGATCCCGAGCGCACGCTGCTGGTTGCGTCGAGCGAAGGGTATGGGTTCCGCGTCCGGGAGGCCGATATCGTCGCCTCCACGCGAGGCGGCAAGCAGGTGCAGACGGTCAGGGGCGATGCGGAAACGGTCCGCGTCGTGGAAGCCAGGGGTGACCGCGTCGCCGTGATCGGGGCGAACCGAAAGCTTCTGGTCTATCCGATGGACGAAGTGTCGGAGCTGTCGCGCGGCAAGGGCGTGCGCCTTCAGAAATACAAGGACGGAACGCTCAACGACATCGCGACCTTCGAAGCCGCAGACGGGCTGAGCTATGTCGACAGTGCCGGGCGCCGCAAGGAGGTGCCGGACTGGACCCTCTATGAAGGCTCCCGCGGGCAGGTCGGGCGCAACGCGCCGCGCGGCTTCTCGCGGCAGGGGCTGTTCGCGCCGGACAAGCGGCTGTAGGGCCCGGCCATGCGCATCCTTCTGACCAATGATGACGGCGTCCGCGCCACGGGCCTGCAAGTGCTGCGCAGGATCGCGGCGGAGCTGTCGGACGATGTCTGGGTCTGCGCGCCGGATACGGAGCAGTCGGCCGCGTCGCGCGGCGTGTCGCTGCACAATCCGGTGCGGCTGCGCCATCTGGACGACCGGGTCTACTCCGTCACAGGCACGCCGACGGACAGCGTGATCGTCGCCATGCGCGACCTTCTGGACGATCATGCGCCCGACCTCGTCCTGTCGGGCGTGAACCGGGGGCAGAACCTGGCCGAGGACGTGACATTTTCCGGCACGGTCGCGGGCGCGCTGCAGGGAATGCAGATGGGCGTGCCGTCCATCGCTCTGTCTCTCGCGCGCGGGTTCCAGGGCGCGACGTCCTTGCCGTGGGCGACCGCCGAAGCTCACGGACCGGCCGTGATCCGGACGCTGCTGGACAAGGGGTGGCCGGCCAATGTCGTGCCGAACGTCAACTTCCCAGATACGGCTCCGGACGATGTTCGCGGGGTTCAGTATACCCGCCAGGGCAAGCGCGACTTCCAGATGAGCCACATCGACAAGCGCGATCACCCTCGAGGCGGCGACTATTACTGGCTGACCTACGGCGCGAAGAAGTCCAACCCCGATGACGGGACGGATCTGCGCGCCATCTATGACGGGTTTATCTCCGTTACCCCACTCCATACGGACCTGACCCACGCCGACACGCTGGCCGCCTTCAGGGCATGAGTTTTGATCCGCGCCTCGTCGATCTCGTCATGCGGCTGCGTTCGCGCGGGATCAGCGACGCATCGGTCCTGCGCGCCATCGAGGAAGTGCCCCGCAAGCGCTTCATGCCGGACGAGATGTTCGAGCGCGCGTCCGAGGACATCGCTCTGCCGATCGCCTGCGGGCAGACGGTCAGCGCACCGCTTCAAACGGCCCTGCTGGTGCAGATGCTCGCGCTCACGGACCGTTCCAAGGTGCTCGAGATCGGCAGCGGATCAGGCTGGATGTCGGCGCTGATGTCGCGGACGGCCCGCCGGGTCTATGCGGTGGAGCGCTATGTGGGGCTTGTCTCCGACGCCGAGGCGCGTTTGCGGGCGCTGGGTCTCCACAATGTCGAGATCCGCCACGGCGATGGGCGCTATGGCTGGCCGGGGCAGGCGCCCTTCGACCGGATCGTGTTCGGGTGCGCCGTCCGGGCCGTGCCGGACAAGGTTCTCAACCAACTCGCCCCTAATGGACGGCTTGTCGCGGTGGTGGACGGCACGCTGACCCTGGTGGAACGGGCGCGCAAGCACCTGACGGAAACCGAGATCATGCCGCTGGATCTGCCCATGATCGAAGCGGGCAAGAGCAAGACGCTCTAGCG
>JBARXH010000046.1:0-10296 GCA_049647245.1 Litorimonas sp. | reverse complement strand
GTTCTGGACGCGGCGGATCTTTCAGAGGCCATGATCTACCGGACGGAGACCGACCGGGATCAGATGATCTTCAACGGGACGCTGACCTTCTCCCTGCCGATCCTGGATCTTCGCGTCGGAGACCGGCTGGACGTCGCCTACACGATCGACGGCCGCAACCCGGCCATCGGACCGGGCTTCCTGTCGCGCAAGACCTTCGACTCTGTCAGCGAGCGCATCCGGTTCCACGTCCGGGTCATGGTCGGCCCCGGTTTGTCGCCTCGCACCAAGCGTTTCAACGACCCGCCCGAGCCCACCGTGACGGAAGAGGGCGGCTGGACCGTCTTCACCTGGGACCGTCCCGATCCCCAGGTGCCGGACTATGAGGACGACACGCCGGCTTGGGCCTATGTCTATCCGACCTTCGAGATTTCCGCGATGGATAGCTGGTCCGCCGTGGGCGACTGGTTCGCACCCTCTTATGCGGTCACGGATGCCGGGCGCGCCGCGACTGCCGACATCGTCCGGGAGATCGCCTCGCAGACGTCCGATCCGAAACTCCGGGCCCGCGCCGCGCTGGACTGGGTGCAGACCCACATCCGCTATGTCGGCATGGAGCTCGGCGAAGGCGGGTTCGTGCCGCGCCCGGCGGCGCGCGTGCTGCGGCGCCGCTTCGGCGATTGCAAGGATGTGACCCTGTTGCTGCTGACCCTGCTGGAGGGGCTGGACGTGGAGGCCGCGCCCCTGCTGGTGAACACGAGCCAACGCGGTGGCGAGTTCGGCGGCCTGCCGCATCCCTATGCGTTCGATCACATCCTGGTTCTCGCAGAGATCGGCGGCGCGCTCTATCCGCTGGATGCCACGCGCGATCCGCAGGTCGGGACGCTCGACACGCTCGAGAAGGGCGGCCATGCGAAAGGTCTTCGCTTGGCCCCGCAAGGCTCGGAGGTGGTGGAACTGCCGCAGTCGGACTATGAATTCCGAGAGGTGGTCCACGAACGGTTCGACCTCGTCTCGGACGACGAAGCCATCCTCTACACGCTGTCGTTCGGGGAATTCGGCGAGGATGCGGACGCCACGCTGAACTGGATTTCCGGCAGCGGCGAAGAGGATGTGGCTGACGGATTCCTGCGCTACCTGCGCGACATCTACCCCACCATAGAGCCGGACGGCGACATGGTGTGGGAGGTGGATCACGACGAGGCCAGGACACGGCTCGACTTCACCTACCGCCTGCCGGGCTACGGCAGGGATGCGCGGACGAAGCTCGAAACGCGGGCCTTCCAGCTCCTGAGCGCCGTGCCCGATTTCGTCGGCGGCGCGCGTGTCATGCCGCACAAGCTGGACCATCCGCGCAGTGTGCAGCACGTCCGCGAATATGTCGGCGACGAGCGCTACGCCTTCTCGGGCAGTCAGAATGCCCTGGAAACGGACGCCTTCCGCTTCGTTGGCGACAGCACAGTGGACGGTCATACTCTCCGCGAAACCCATAGCTGGGTCTCGAAGCAGGACCACATGGCCGCCGAGACGTTCGAGGCCGACATGGAGACGGTCGAGGAGATCATCGACCTGAACTACACGACCATCACGCTCGCTCTTGGAGGGCGATCCGCGACCGGCACGGACCCTGGTCCCGTGGCCAAGCTTGTCGCCTGGCTGGTCCTTCTCGGCTTTCCGGCGGGCGGTCTGTGGCTGTTTCTGAGGTCCCGGAAGCGCCGACAGGCCCGAATGTCCTAGCGGGCTGCCCTAGCCGAATGCGTCGTAGTGGTGGGTCACGGCGACCGTGATCTGGCGGACGAGGTCGCGGGCGCGGGTGAGGGGCTTGATGACCTCGTTGGAAATGTGGCTGAAGCCGCTGCCGTCCGGCAGGTCGGTCTCCTCGGTCAGCTCGCGCGTCCAGTCGAGCGGCGGCGTGGTTTCGGGATAGCGCGCCTCGAGGTCCGCGATGATCCGGTCGATCTGCAGGGTCTGGAGCCGTTGCAGCACGGACAGGCGCGAGGTTTCGGAGTCGGACACGACGGGCAGGTCGGTCGCGATGATCATCATCTTCATGACGACGGCCAGCCGCAGCGCATGGAGCAGCACCAGCACTTCGCCGTCTTCCGCGCAGTCGAACCGCCCGCGCGTGTCGAGCTGGTCGAGCCGCAACCGGTTGGACAGGTCCATGATCTGCGACCGCCACGGGCTGGTCATCAGCGTTTCGGCAATGACGGCGCAGCGACCCGCAAGCCGAGGTTCCTCGCCCGACAGAGCGCGCGACACCCAGAAGCCGGGGTCGAACAGGCGGCCATAGCCCGTTAGGATCGACAGGTTGGTCCGGCACAGCGTGGTCGCCACAAGCTGGAAGATGGAACGGGCCCGGTTTGAGCGCTCCAGCAGGGCGTCGAACTTCTCAGGGTCGATCGAGGCCGCGCGGCCCACGCCATAGAACAGGTTCGCCGGGCTGCCGAACTGCTGCAGGATGGCATTGTGCGGGATGGCGCGCAGCTGGCGCGGATCGAACGTGTCCGCATCGCTGCCGCTGCGCTTGGCCGCGCGGCTGCCCGTCGGGATCAGCAGGTTCTGTCCGAACCCGCCAAGCAGGGAGACATAGTCAGGATCGGCGTAGAGCTGTTCCTGCGCGTTCTGGATCGTCCGGTAGAGGTCCCAGGAAAAGTCTCGTTCCGTGTAGAACGGGTCGTCCTCGGCCGTGCTGCGGTCGGCGAAGCGGGCTTCAACGAGGCTGAGCACGGTCGCTTCCGACAGTTCCGGCGTCTGGAACCAGAGAAAGCCGTCTCCGCCTTGGAAGCTGGTCTCGTGGCGCAGGTCTATGCCGCGCTTCTCGAACTGCGCTATCGCATAGGGGCTCATGGCGTAGTCGACGCGTTCCCCAACCGTGCCGGGGTGGCCGCCGCGGCCGAGGCCTTCGCCGTGCGTGTTGAAGACGAGAGCCGCGACGTCGGAGAGACCGGCGCGTTCCAGTTCGCGGGCGAACTGGCTCTGCACGCGTTCGATGGCGAGCGTGGCCGGAAGCTGTCCCATGAACCGGCCGGCATCCGAGAAACCGGTCTGCACGGCGAAGACGCCGCGTTCGCGCACATAATCGCGGTAGGCGGAGTTCTCCAGCATCTTGCCGATGATCCGCCCGCCATTGTTGAGCGCGTCGGACGTCTCGAACAGGGGCGAAATGTCGAGATGGCGCTCCAGCCCGTAGAGCTTGGCGAGGTAGAGCGCGCCCAGCGGCACGAGCGGGTCCTCTGTCTCCGCGATCAGCAGGCGGATCGGCGTGGCGGCGTCGATATATTTGTGAATCTGCGCCGACAGGATGACCTTTTCATGGGCGGTGGAACGCTCCAGGGCGAGGCTCGCGAAGTTGACGGGCCGGGCGTCCGTGGCCTGCACCATGTCGGTCGCCCGGGCGATCAGCGTGCGGTTGTCCGTCGTGGCATCCGTCAGGCCGAAGGCCGCTCGCATGGCCGCGTTGATATGCCGGGCGTTGACCCGGAAGTGGATGCGCGCCGTGCCCAGACCGAACGCCGCCATGCGGGCTTTCAGAACCAGCATGTCCAGCGCGGATTGCGCGTCGGCCCCGGCCACGGCGGCGTCGATCATGTCCGCGAGGGCGTCGGTGGAGACGAGGCGGCGGTCCGACTGCCGGGTGAGGTTGTTGGCGGCCGCGACGAGGTTTTCCGGCTGGTCGAGATCCGTCTCGAACAGGGTGAGGTCGCGCCGCGCCGACTGCAGCGCGTCCTGCAACCGCTCGGCCAGCCGCGACAGGGACGCACCGCCCGCCGTCAGCCGTTCGGCCTCCGCGAGGTAGCGCGCGATCATGTCCCGCTTCTCCTGCAGACGCAGGCGCAGCGCATCGCCCCAGCTGATGTCCGTGCGGCCATCGATGTCGTAGCCGACCCAGCTATAGGCGTCGGCCAGATGCGGCGTCAGCCCCGTCCATTGCTCCTCCGGAAAGGCGTCTCTCGCCGTTTCCAGGACGATGCGCGTGACGCCGTCCATGGCCGCCTGGATGCGCGACAGGGCGGCCTGCGTGTCTTCATGCTCCTCGATCAGGGTCGGGGCGCGTTTGGGCAGGTAGGCGTGCGTCTTCAGGGCCTCGACGGCGCTGTCCGGCGTGGTCTCCGCGGACGCGACCTCGCCCAGGACGGCGCGGATGTCGCGCGACAGCGAGAAGGTCGGGTGCGCGGTCAGGACGATCCCGATCGCGGGCGTTTCCGCCCAGCGCCGGAAAGCGTCCCAGCCTTGGGCCGCCTTGTCCGAAGCCGTGGCGCGGACGGATGCACGCAACGCCTCGACCCGGTCCAGTCCGGCGCGGGACCGCAGGCGGCGGGCGCGGGCGATGGCCGCCGTGTCGGAGAGCTGTTTGACCAGCGCTTCGATGTCGCGGAACGCCAATGTGCGGTCTTCGACATCGCGGGAGATGTCGTAGGCGAGGCGCTTGACGGAGTTGGATTGCGGATCGGAGGCCAGCCCGTCCGCGTGATGGCGGAGTTGTGCGGCCAGTCGGTCGCGCAGCGTATCCGTGGTTTCTCTGCGGTAGACCGTCACCCTAAAGGAACTTGGCCATGACGGCGGCCGTGTCCAGCATCCGGTTCGAAAAACCCCACTCATTGTCGTACCAGGACAAGATCCGCACGAGCCGGTCCGCCGGCACCATGGTTTCCGACGACAGGACGGAGGTGGAGTGCGGGTCGTGGTTGAAGTCCGAAGACACGGTCAGGTCTTCGACGAGCTGCAACACGCCCGGCATGGCCTGCTCGGCCTCTCGGAAGGCCGCGTTGACGGCCTCCACGCTGACGGCGTCGCGCGTGTTCACGACCAGATCGACGCAGGACACGTTAGGCGTGGGCACGCGGATCGCCTTGCCGTCCAGCTTGCCGTCCAGTTCGGGCATGACCAGGCCGATCGCCTTGGCCGCGCCCGTGCTGGTCGGGATCATGGACAGGGCGGCGGCGCGGCCCCGGTTGAAGTCTTTTCGGTGCACGCCGTCCAGCGTCGGCTGGTCGCCCGTATAGCTGTGCACCGTGGTCATGAAGCCGGATTCGATACCGAAGGCGTCGTTCAGGGTTTTGGCAACCGGGGCGAGGGCGTTGGTGGTGCAGGAACCGTTGGACACGACCAGATCGTCCGCGCCCAGCACGTCGTCATTCACGCCGTACACGACCGTCTTGTCCGCATTCTTGCCGGGCGCGGAGATGAGCACCCGCTTCGCGCCCGCCTCGAGGTGCCGCGCTGCGTCGTCGCGGGCCGTGAAGAGGCCCGTGCATTCCATGACGATGTCCACCTGGTTGTCCGCCCAGTTCTGGTCGGCCAGGTTGCGGATGGCGCTGACTTCGATGGGGCCGGAGCCGATGTCGATGGACGTCTCGGTCGCGGTGACCGTGCCCGGGAACCGGCCGTGGACGCTGTCATATTTCAGCAGATGGGCGAGGTTCTCCGTGGACGACAGATCGTTGATCGCCACGACCTGCAGGTCGTCCCGGCCCGTTTCGTGGAGCGCCCGCAGCACGTTGCGGCCGATGCGGCCGAAGCCGTTGATGGCGATGCGAGTGGTCATGAGGCAGTCCCGGTATAGGCATGGAAGCTGTGACAGCGCTGTCACCCACTGCGTATAGGCGCGTAATCCGGGGCTGTGAAGGGGGTTGCGGCGTTGCGCCCGACAACTGTCTGCGCTTCTTGCCGTTTGATCAAGTCCCCGTGCCGGACTGCAACGTATCCAACCCCGATATGGCTGCAACAGACGTCACCCATTCGGCCTCGCCGGGGCAGGACCGCGAGGCGTTGGTCCGGCGCGCACGACAGCTCTGCCCGCACCTGCGCGACGACGACATGGCGGTCTCGCCCATCGTCGGGGGCCGGGAAGAAGCGATGGACCGCCTGCAATGGGTCGATCCGGTCGCCTACGGACGCACGCGCAATCACCTGGACGGTTCGGTGACGCAGCTCTCCCCCTTCATCCGTCACGGCGTGCTCTCGCTCGCCCAGGTTCGGGACGCGGTGCTGGACGCGGTCGGCAACGCCCGTGACGCGGAGAAGATGGTCCAGCAACTGGCCTGGCGTGATTATTGGCGTCGGCTCTATGCCACGCTGGGGGACGACATCTGGACCGATCTGGAAGACTACAAGACCGGGTTCACGGCTGACGATTACGCCGACGACCTGCCGGACGACATCGCTGCGGGAACGACCGGCGTCGCCGCGATGGACGCCTTCCTCCGCGAACTGATCGAGACGGGATGGCTGCACAATCATGCCCGGCTCTATGTCGCGGCCTATGTCTGCCACTTCCGCCGCGTGAAGTGGCAGGCGGGTGCGCGCTTCTTCCTCCGCCACCTGCTGGACGGCGACCCGGCGTCGAACAATCTGTCCTGGCAGTGGGTGGCGTCGACCTTCTCCCACAAGCCCTACTACTTCAATCTGGACAATCTGCAGCGCTTCGCCGCCCGCGATGTCGACACCAGCTACCGCAACAACCGCATCCTCGGCGGGACCTACGAAGACCTCCATCTGCGCCTCTTCCCCCATCTTGACCCGCCCGAGCCGCAGCCCCGACCGACCGGCTCCCACAGGAAGGCAAGGCGTTGATCGCGTCGGGAGAGACATCCGTGATCTGGGTGCACGCGGACGCGTTGTCCTCCGCCCATCCCGTGTTCCGCGAAGCCCCGGAGGGCGCGCGGGCGGTCTTCGTCTGGGACGCGGCCGAACTGGCCCGGCGGGACTGGTCGCTGAAACGCTGCGTCTTCGTGCTGGAATGTCTTGCCGAGATGGAGGTCGAGTTGGTGGAAGGAGACCCCGTCGCGGTCCTGGAGGCCACGGGAGCGCAGACGATCTATACCGCCGCCACGCCCGACCCGTATGTGCGCGACGTGGTGGGCCGGCTGACGGCGCAGGTGCGGACCGTGCGCGACGTGCATTTTGCGTCCATCCCGGACTCCGCCGACATGAAGCGCTTTTTCCGCTACTGGAACAAGGCCAAGAAATCCGTCCTGACACGAAGCGAAGACACGCCATGAAGATTGCCATCATCGGGGCCGGCATGGCGGGGCTGACGGCGGCGCGGGCCTTGTCCGAAAACCATGAGGTCGTGGTCTTCGACAAGAGCCGGGGCGTGGGCGGCCGGATGAGCACGCGCTATGCGGGCGATTACGAGTTCGATCACGGCGCGCAGTATTTCACCCTGTCGGACCCGGAGTTCGAAACGCTGATCCGCGATCTGCCAGAAGCCGCGCCGTGGGAGAGCCGCGGGCTCTACATCCGCACGGGCGAATTGACGGCGGATACGGGGCGTCCGCGCTGGGTCGGCGCACCGCGCATGAACCGTGTGCCCAAGGCGCTGGCTGAGGGGCTCGACATCCGCCTGGGCCGACGCGTCTCTCGCATTGCGGGCCAGCCGGGCGAGCTGACCCTGCGGTTCGAGGACGGCGCGCCGGAAGGGCCATTCGACCGCGTCATCTGCACCGCTCCCGCGCCGCAAGCCATGGACCTGCTGCCCAGGCGGTCGTCCCTGCAATCCATCCTGTCTGAGGTGAAGATGCATGCCTGCTTCGCCCTGATGGTCGGCTGGCCGGAGCCCTTCGATCCGGGCTGGGACACCCTGCGGGTCGGCAACCTGCCGGTCAGCTGGATCGCGCGCAATCAGAGCAAACCGGGGCGCGCGGACGGCGTGTCCACCCTCGTGGTGCATGCCGCGCCGGACTGGTCCGACACGCATGCCGACGCCGACCGGGATTGGGTGCAGAGCGTGCTGCTGGAGGTCGCCTCGGCCCTGTGCGGGCGCAAGCTCGACCAGGCGCCGCACATCGCGCTGCATCGCTGGCTCTATGCCTATGCCGACGAGGGCGTGGGGCGGGACTGCCTCGTGGACCCGGCCCTGGGCGTGGTCCTCGCCGGTGACTGGTGCGTCGGAGGCCGGGTCGAAGGCGCATTCGTCAGCGGCCGGGCGGCCGCCGACGCGGTGTTGAGCTAGAGCCCCTGGACGACGCCTCAGCTTTCGCTAGGCGCGTCGATTTCCTGGCTGTTGTCGTTGACGTTGCGCTCGATAAGGCGGCGCGCCGGGTCCAGCACGATGTGCGTGGGGCGCTCGCCGACGCGGACGGTCACGCTCTGCTCCGCTTCCGATACCCGGACGATTTCCGTATGCATCGGCGTCGCTCCGAGATTGGGCTCCGGATCTTCGGTGTAGAATCCGATCTCCACCCATTCGTCGAGGCGTGCGTCCTCGATCTCGGTCCAGCTCGTCTCCTTGCCGTCCTCCTCGCTCGCATACTTCTTGTCGATGGCCAGCGGGATCGTGACGTCGAAGCCGTTCCCGGCCGGTGTGACCGTCACATCGGCTTCGTTCTGGAAGGACAGATCCCAGAAGGTAATGCGGTTCCAGTAGTCTTCGATCAGAAGATCGTAGTCCGGTCCGGCCTCCTCCTTCAGGAGGGCGACCAGTTCGAGCGTCGTCGGGTAGGGCGCGCCATTGTCTGCGTGGTGTTCGACCAGGAAGCGGCGGACGGCGCGCAGGACGGGCTCTTCGCCGATCAGGCCGCGCATGCCCCAGAAGACCCAGCTCGCCTTGTTGTAGTTGAGGTATTGCTGCCCTTCGGCCTCGGCCAGCACGGGCTCGTCGTCCCGCTCGAAGGTCCGCATGGCCAGATATTGCCGCGCGGGGCGTTCCTCGTGCATCCGGCGGGCCTTGGGGAAGTCGTACTTCCGCTCATAGGCGAGCATGGTGGCGTATTCCGTCAGCCCTTCGGACAGCAGGTTGGACCCCTTGGCGAAGGCTCCCACGACCTGATGGGCAAACCATTGGTGGCCGATCTCGTGCATGGTCACGTAGCTGGCGAAGTCCACCTGGTCCGGGTCTTCCGCATTGCCGGGATCCTGCACGAAGCCGATGGTCTCGGCGAAAGGTACCGTGCCCGCGAAGGCTTGCGCGAAGCTGTTGAAGGGGAATTCCATGATGCGCAGCTGCGCGTACTGATACGGCGTGAAGACGTCCGTATAGGTTTCCATGGAGACTTTCATCGCCTCGAACATGATGTCGATATTGTAGTCGTGCGCGGGGTGGAAATAGATCTCCAGATCCACCCGCTGGCCGTTGCCTTCCCACACATCCGTCCGCACTTCGTACTCCGCCGTCAGGAAGGAGAAGAAGTTCAGGATCGGATTGATCGACCGGTAGCTCCGGCAGCGGCGGCCATCCTCGACGGTTTCGCCGCGGAACTTGCCGGGCGCGACCGGGATCTGGCTCTCGATCGTGCAGACTTCCGCGTCGAAGTCGACATAGTCCGCAAAGCCCGAGAAGGACGTCAGCAGGTGCTTGCGCCGTGCGTCCACATCGTCGCGGTCGGGCCAGCGCATGCGTTCCGGCAGGTCCTGCTGGCGGCGCGTGTCGGGATTGGTCAGGAAGCCCTGGTTCAGATTGCCGAAGATGATCAGCGCATCATTGTTGTTCACGAAGGTCCCGTTGCGCGCCACGCTCGATCCGCTGGTCAGGGTTGGGCCCTCGAAGCGCGTGGTGAAACTCACCTCGCGGCTCTCGCCGGGCTGGAGCGGCGGGTCGAACTCGACGACGAGCACATCGTAATCGTCGCGAAGCCTGTCGGCGACGTCTTCGCCCTCGACGGGGCTCGCGCCCTCGATCGCCAGGTCGGACAGATTGTCGAGGCCGACTCCGGCATACACGGTCGTCCGCCCGACGGGTTCGTCCCACGGGTTGTCGATGGTGTAGCGGCCGTCGAAGCGCGCCGTCTGGCTATCGGGGAAGAAGTCGGCCCGCACGGACACGTCCGTGACGCGGGGCTCCTTGTTCATCCACAGATCGCCGACCGTGCGCTCGAACTCGGCGCTTCTGGCCTGCTGCTGGTCGGAGTTCATATAGTCCCCGGCCCGGTAGCTCTGCAGGCCCGCATAGCCGAAGCCCGCGAAGAGCAGCACGCCCAGCACGGCCGTGCCGATGGAGGGCAGGGACATGCGGCTGCGCATGTTGGACAGACGGATGGACAGCTTGTCCTGCATTCCGCGGCGCCAGACCCAGACGGACAGCGCGCCGAGGATCAGGATGAGGCCGGCCCAGTAGAGGAACTCCCACCCGAAGCCTTCGACGCGGGAGAAGCCCGCCATTTCCGAGTAGGCCCCGGCTCCGACGCTGCCGTAGCTCATCAGAGGATGATAGAAAGGCAGCTGGCGGACGAGGAAGATCAGCCCGAACAGGACGGCGGCACTGACAAGCATTCCGATGACCCGGCCCGGCATGAAGCTCTGGATGAACATCACGAGCATGCCCTGGAATAGGAAGCCGATGTAGAAGCTGAAGATTCCGATGGCGAGGAATGTCGT
>JBARXH010000045.1:0-11337 GCA_049647245.1 Litorimonas sp. | reverse complement strand
GGGCAGGCGGTGCAGAACTACAATCTCACGCAAGGATGGGACGAAACGCTCGGGCTGACCTCAGCCGGAATGTTTCCTTGAGAACGCCCCTCCATGAACGCAAAGCCGGGTAGGCCTCGTTCGTCTTTTCCGCTATCGGACTCCCATGGACCGCTTCACTGCCCCTTTCGTTCTCGCCGCAGCGCTTTGCCTTTCGGCGTGCTCGACCGTGAGCCTGCCCGATGTCGACTTCATGGGCCAGTCGGACTTCAGCGAGGACATCGCTAAACTGGACCAGAGCTATCCGAGGGCGTCCGAAATCCCGCCACAGCCTGCGGATGTGCGGACCGCCGAGGACTGGGACCGGACAGCGCGGGAGATGCAGGCGCTCGACAATCTGCCGGATGCGCCGGAGTCGGTTCCAGCCCTGAGTCCGGAAGAGTTCGATCGTCGGTTTGAGGCCGCGAAGGCCGCGGCCGAGGCCTACAAGGCGGATGATCCGCAATGAACTGGCCCGTCCCAGACCGCACATTCCGCGATGAATTCTACCGCATCCAGCGGCTACCGCCCTATGTGTTTGCGGAGGTCAACAAGCTGAAGGCCGAGCTTCGGGCCAAGGGCGACGACATCATCGATTTCGGCTTCGGCAATCCCGACCTGCCGACCCCGCCCCATGTGATCGAAAAGCTGATCGAAACGGTGCGCAAGCCTCGTGTCACGGGCTATTCCGCATCGCGCGGCATCAAGGGCCTGCGACAGGCCTGCGGTCGCTACTATCAGCGTCGTTTCAGCGTCGAGTTCGACCCCGAAACGCAAATTATCGCCACCATGGGATCCAAGGAAGGGTTCGCGAACCTGGCCCAGGCCATCACGGCACCCGGCGACGTCATCTACGCGCCCGACCCGTCCTATCCGCTGCACGCCTATGGGTTCATCATCGCCGGAGCGACGATCCAGGGCATACCGGCCATCACGGCCGAGGAATACCTGCAAGGGGTCAAGGCCGCGCTTGCGGAGGCCGAAACGCCCCCGCTCGCCATCGTCGTCTGCTTTCCGTCCAACCCGACCGGTATGTGCTGCGATCTGTCCTTCTACGAAGAGATCGTCGCGATCGCGAAAGCCAACGATATCATCATTTTGTCGGACTTGGCTTACTCGGAAATCTACTTCTCGGACCCGCCGCGCTCGATCTTCGAAGTGCCGGGAGCGCACGAGATTCTGGCCGTGGAAACCATCTCCCTGTCCAAGACCTATTCCATGGCCGGATGGCGCATGGGCTTTGCTGTGGGCAGCGAAAAGCTGATCGCGGCGCTTACGCGGGTGAAGTCCTATCTCGACTACGGGGCGTTTACGCCGATCCAGGTCGCGGCCTGCGCCGCGCTGGACGGTCCGCAGGACCCGGTGGAACATGCCCGCGCAATCTACCGCGCCCGGCGCGATGTGCTGATCGAAAGCTTCGGCCGGGCGGGGTGGGAGATCGAGCCGCCCGAAGCGTCCATGTTCGCCTGGGCGACGATCCCGGAGCCGTACAAGCCGATGGGATCGCTGAAGTTCGCCAAGTACCTCATGGAAAACGCGTCCGTGGCCGTGTCTCCGGGCAACGGGTTCGGTGAGAATGGCGAGGGCTATGTCCGCATCGCGCTCGTCGAGAACGAACAGCGCATACGACAGGCCGCCCGGAACATCCGCGCCATGATGCAACGCGATGGCTCCATCGCCGCCGAATAGACAAATTTCCTTGAAGAGACACTGATGACCCCCACTGATTTCAACGCTGGCCTCGCCGTGCAGGCCGCCCTCGTGACCGAGCAGGCCGCCATTGCTGCCTCGGAAATGATCGGGCGCGGTCGCGAGAAGGCGGCCGATCAGAAAGCCGTGGACGCCATGCGGCGCGGGCTGAACGACATGGCCATCCGGGGCCGCATCGTCATCGGCGAGGGCGAACGCGACGAAGCCCCTATGCTGTATATCGGTGAAGAGGTCGGCACGGGGGAGGGCCCCGAGATCGACATTGCACTCGACCCGCTCGAAGGCACGACTCTGACGGCCAAGGCCATGGCCAATGCACTGGCCGTCATGGCTTTCGCGCCAAAAGGCGGGCTTCTGTTCGCGCCGGACGTCTACATGGACAAGATCGCCATCGGACCGGGCTACGAGCCGGGGCTGCTGAACCTCGACGACAGCGCGGCCGACAATGTGAAACGTCTCGCCAAGGCCAAGGGCGTGACTGCTTCAGAGATCACCGTCTGCGTGCTCGACCGCAGTCGTCATGCCTCCATCATCGAAAGCCTGCGCGACATCGACGCGCGAGTTCGCCTGATCACGGACGGGGATGTTCAGGGCGTGATCAGCACGACGGATCCGGAGACGCAGACCGACATGTATATCGGGCAGGGCGGTGCGCCCGAGGGCGTGCTGGCTGCCGCGGCGCTTCGCTGTATCGGCGGGCAGATGCTGGGCCGCCTTCACTTCCGCAACGACAACGAAGTCGGCCGCGCCCGCAGGGTCGGGATCGACGATCTCGATACGATCTACGATCTGGAAGGCCTCGCCTCGGGTCCGACCATCTTCTCGGCCACAGGCGTGACTCAGGGTTCTCTGCTCGACGGCGTAAAGGTCCGGGGCGACCGTGTGGAAACGCACACGCTGGTCATGAATTCGGTCGACAATGCCGTGCAGCGGCTCCGGTCCTCGCGTCCATACACGCCCGGCTCCGGCGGATGAGCCAAGCCCGCCCCTTGCTAGGGGTCGAACGCTCACTGCTGGGACGGCGCTGGATCGCCCGCGCGCAGGACAAGGAGATCGACGCGGTCCAACGCGCCTCCGGCCTAGACCGTGTCCGGTCAACGCTTCTGGCGGGACGGGGCGTGCCGGGCGAAGCTGCCGAGGCCTATCTCGACCCTACGCTCCGGCGGGATATGCCGGATCCGTCGATCCTGACCGACATGGACCGAGCTGTTTCGCTTGTGCTCGAAGCAATCGAGGCCAGGCAGTCAGTCACGCTCTTCTCCGACTATGATGTCGACGGCGGAACTTCGGCAGCACAACTCATC
Organism: Litorimonas sp.; assembly: GCA_049647245.1. Classification (GTDB taxonomy): domain Bacteria; phylum Pseudomonadota; class Alphaproteobacteria; order Caulobacterales; family Maricaulaceae; genus Litorimonas. The sequence continues at coordinate 8,305 of JBARXH010000045.1, read as the reverse complement.
CGGTGGGGAAAGGGCCTCGACTACGAATTCGGGCTACATGTTCCGGACCGGATCCGGGACGGTTACGGCCCGTCGCGGGAAGCCTTCGAAAAGCTGAAGCGGGAAGGAGTGGATCTGGTTGTTACGCTGGATTGCGGGGCTGCCGCCCATGACGCGCTCCATGGGGCCGCCGATCTGGACCTCCCGGTCGTCGTGATCGACCACCACCTCATGGACGGGCTGCCGCCCGCTGCCGCCGTCGTTAACCCGAACCGGGCCGATGATGAAAGCGGACTCGGGCATCTGGCGGCGGCGGGCGTGGTTTTCCTTTTCGTCGTGGCGTTGAACCGCGAGGCGAAACGCAGGGGTATGGCGCCCGCGCTCGACATCCGAGAACTGCTCGGCCTCGCCGGTCTGGGCACGGTCTGCGACGTCGTGCCCATGATCGGCCTGAACCGGACTCTGGTTCGGCAGGGGCTGAAGGTCATGGATCGCCAGCGAATCGCTGGACTCAACGCATTGGCAGGGGTCGCCAAGGCGGCACCGCCATTCACGACCTATCATTCCGGTTTCGTGATCGGCCCCCGCATCAATGCGGGCGGCCGCATCGGGCGTTCGGAAATGGGCGCGGAACTGCTGTCGACGGACGACGTCTCGCTCGCAACCTCTCATGCCTATGAACTGGACCGGCTTAATCGCGAGCGCCGCGCCATGCAGGACGACATGCTTCGAGCGGCGACCGAGCAGGCGGATCGTCAGGACAACCGCGCCGTGATCGTTGCTTCCATGGAAGGCTGGCACCCGGGCGTTATCGGTATCGTGGCGGGACGTCTGAAAGACCGGTACGAGCGTCCCGCCATCGTTATCGGTGTCGACGAGGACGGTACGGCCAAAGGTTCCGGTCGTTCGATCCGCGGTGTGGATCTTGGAACCGCGTTCGGAAAGGCCCGCGCGTCCGGCCTGCTCCGATCCGGCGGAGGTCACGCCATGGCCGGAGGGCTGACGCTGGACGCGACTAGGCTGGAGACATTCACGGACTGGATCGAAGCCGAGCTGGCGGAGGACGTCGCCGCGGCCCGCGCCGCGCCCGAATCGAAAGTGGATCTGGTCCTGTCGGCGAGCGCCGTCGATCTTTCGCTGATCGACATGATCGATGCAGTCGGCCCCTACGGCCCGATGAACCCGAAACCCACGGTCGCCGTGTCGGACGTCGCTATCGCTTTCGCAAAACGTCTGGGCGGCGGACATGTACGGTTCACAGCCGAGGATAGAGGCGGAAGTCGGCTATCAGGCATCCTGTTTCGGGGTGACGAGACCGATCTGGGCGCAGCTTTGCTGGAGGCAGGAACGCGTCGTGCGCACTTGTTGGGCCAAGTCCGCCGCAACGTCTATCAGGGCCGGGAAAGCGCGGACTTCCATTTGTCCGATCTGGCCTGGGTCGACTGATCTCGTATGCAGTTTGCCTCTTTTTCCGCTTGAAAGCCCTGTGACGCTTTCATATATGGCGGCTCGCAACTGAGTGGTCCCTTCGTCTATCGGTTAGGACGCCAGGTTTTCAACCTGGAAAGAGGGGTTCGATTCCCCTAGGGACTGCCAGTTGCTTTCCCACTTCTTCCCGACATCCTGCGATTTTTTCCTGACAGCGCGCCGTGCGTTGGCTATCCGGTGCCGCATGAAACGCTTTCTCATATCCTTCGCCTTCGCCGCTCTGGCTCTGCCCGCTTTCGCGCAGACGGCGCAGGACGACGTGGTGGAATGGGAAGAGCCCGTCCCGCTGACGATCGTGTCCGAGACGGCGAGCCACACCTTTTCCGTCGAGGAAGCCAAGACCTTGGATCAGCAGGCGCGCGGCATGATGTGGCGCGACTCCATGGGCGAAGACGAAGGCATGATCTTCGAGTTCGCCGAACCGAAGATCGCGACAATCTGGATGAAGAACACGGCGATTCCGCTCGACATCCTGTTCGTCCGTTCCAACGGAAAGATCCTGAAGATCGAGCATATGGCCCAGCCGTTCAAGCTTCGGTCCGCCAGTTCCGAGGCCGTCGTTGCGGCCGTGGTCGAACTGAAAGGCGGACGTGCGCTGGAACTGGGAATCAAACCCGGCGATACGGTACAACACCCGTTTTTCGGCAGTTAGCCGCTTGCGCCCTCGCGCCAAGCCTATATGAGCCGCCGGGTCTGGAACGGGGAGTAGCGCAGCCTGGTAGCGCATCTGTTTTGGGAACAGAGGGTCGCTGGTTCGAATCCAGTCTCCCCGACCAGACGATCCCGATATCCGTAATCCTGTCTTAACCGGTCGGTCCTAGCGTCGTCGCGCGCGAAGGATTCGATTATGACGATGCAAAGCCATGTGCCGGGTCACCCGGTCGGACGTCCCGCGCCCCCGCCGCAAATCTCACGACCCGCCGTCAGGCCTGCACAGATCGAAGTCGGGCGCATCGTCACGGTCGGTTCGTCGGAAGCCGTCATCACCATCAACCGCGCCATCATCCGCGACGGAAAGCTTAACCTCGCCCAGATCGGCACGATTCTGAAGATTCTGACCAGCGCGTCCATCGTGGTCGCGATGGTCAATTCGCTGGAGATTGAAGCCAAGGACAATGACGGGATGAGCGACGGGTGTCTTGCGCGCCTCAGCATTCTCGGCGAGATCACCACCAATCCTACGACCCGCGAAACCCGCTTCTATCGGGGTGTGCGAACTTTTCCCGTGCTCGGCGAGGCCGTCTACACCATGTCGGCGGAGGATCTGCAGCTAATTTTTGCCAAGGAGACCGCGCCGTCCATCGAGATCGGCCGGATGCAGCAGGACAAGTCCATCGTGGCCAGGGTCCGGATCGACGACATGCTGTCCAAGCACTTCGCGATCATCGGCTCCACGGGGTCCGGCAAGTCCTGCACAGTCGCCCTGGTGCTGCAGGCGATTCTCTACGAGAATCCGGCCGCGCACGTCGTCGTCTTCGATCCTCACAACGAGTATTCGCGGAGCTTTGGCGACCGTGCGGAAGTGATTACGGGCGATACGCTCGATCTGCCGCTCTGGATGTTCGACTTCGTCGAAACGGTCGAGCTGCTGACCTCCGATATCGCGGACCATGCGCGGGAAGAGGAGGAAATCCTCAACGACGTCATCCTCATGGCCAAACGCCTGTTCGACCGGGCGCGCAACGCCAACGACATCAGCTCTCAGGTCAAGCTGGACGATGTGGAAATGGAGCTGCAACGCGCCACGCACATCACGCTCGACAGTCCCGTGCCCTACCGCATCCGCGACGTGCTGAAGATCCTGAATCACGAGATGGGCAAGCTGGAGAACAACTCCAACCTATCGCCCTATCGGCGGCTGAAACGGCGGATCAACACGCTCATCAACGACCCGCGCTATAATTTCATCTTTCGTAATCAGGCCATGCCGCGCCCCTTGGAAGAGATCGTCGGGCGCATCTTCAGGCTGCCTGTCAACGGAAAGCCAATCTCGATTCTCGACTTCTCGTCCATTCCGTCGGAAACGCTGAACATCGTCGTGTCCGTCGTCAGTCGTCTGGCGTTCGAGATCGCAACCTGGTCGGAACGGAAGCTTCCCATCCTGCTGGTGTGCGAAGAAGCCCACAGATACATTCCATCCGACCCGAGCCTCGGTTTCCATGCCACACGCCGGATCATCTCGCGCATCGCCAAGGAAGGCCGGAAATACGGTGTCTCACTCGGGATCATTTCCCAGCGACCGTCCGAGCTCGAACCCAGCACATTGTCGCAATGTTCGACCGTTTTCTCCATGCGCCTGTCCAACGAACGCGACCAGAACTTCGTGCGGGCGGCCGTGCCGGACGGCGCGGCGGAATTGCTCACCTTCCTCCCGTCGCTCGGCACGGCCGAGACGATGGTCTTCGGCGAGGCGGTCAACATGCCGATGCGTGTGCTGTTGAACACGCTGGCCGAGGAATACAGGCCCAGCAGCTCCAGCGCGTCCTTTACGCAACTCTGGGCACGGGACATGGCAAGCCCCCAATTGCTGGAAAGTGTCTATACCAACTGGAAGGCCCGGCAGAATGTGCTGGATGGTCCCCGCACCCCACAGCCCGCGCCGCCAGTCAACGCCGCCGCCAATCCGCGCGCTGCCTTGCAGGCACAGGCTGCCGCGCCGCAGCCACCCGCTCCGAGCGCGATGCCGACCTCGGCAATCCAGAAGGCCGACCGCGACCTGGCCGCCATGAGGGAGAAGCTGCGGGCGGCAACCGCAAAGACCGGTTCGCTCAACGACGTCAAACGCCTGCTCAACAACGCATTCCATCAGGACACGTAGCCGCGCTGCGGCGGCTCGGTCTTGCGCCGCAGCAGAGGCAGGGCTAACGCGCGCCTATGTACGCCAAGATCTACAAGCCGCGCCCATCCGCCATGAGTTCCGGCCGGGCCAAGACGCATCACTGGATCCTCGAATTCGAAACGGATGAACCCCGCGCGATTGATCCGCTGACGGGAAACGCCATTTCGACGGATATGCGGGAGCAGGTGCGAATGACGTTCGACACGCTGGAAGAGGCCGTCTCCTACGCCAAGGCCAACGACATTCCGCACCGCGTCCATGGCTCGCAGACACCCAAGCGGACACCGCGGTCCTATTCGGACAATTTCGCCTTCGACCGAAAACTGCCTTGGACACATTGATCGCGGGCGACTAAGCCCGCCTCTCTCGCGGCCCCGTAGCTCAACTGGATAGAGCAGCTGACTTCTAATCTGCAGGTTGGGGGTTCAAGTCCTCCCGGGGTCGCCACCTATTTCACGTTTGCATCAAGAAAATCGAGGAAGGCAGGCCAATCTTCCTTGACCACGCCATGCGTTCCGGCACGAAGCCAGTAGGCCTTGGCATCGCCGGGCCGGAAATCTGACGGTTCGTCCGCCGCGAAATCGGACCACGCCGCCTTGGCTTCCTTGAACGCGCCCCACGGGTCGGACCAGACGTCGCGTCGGGCATTGCCGAGCAGGACGGGCTTGTCGGCCAGAAGGCCCAGCAGGTCGGACGGCCCGACGGGCAGACTGCCCGGGTGATCCGCATAGGTCGAAAGCTTGAGCGCAGGCCAGTGCGGATAGGACTCGACAAGCGCCGACACCGGCTCGCCGTCCCGGTCGTCGAGCGTCGACGCGCCCAAAGTGCCGCTCTGATGCGCGACGACCGCGTCGATAGTTTCGAACCACGCCCCGGCAAGCAGGGCCGTCTTTCCGAAACGTGAGTGCCCATACGCGATGAGCGTCCGCTCTCCGACTTCGGCCTCTATAACGTCGGCGGCCAAGTCGATCAGATCGGCCCAGACCGCCAGTGCGCCGGGGCGGTTCGGCTCACCGGGGAACATCGAGTCCAACAGGTCGTTCCCGGCTTGCGCCCGGTCTGGCACGACCTGCGCCGGATACATGACGGCAAGGCCGTAGCCCCGGTCCAGTATGTCGGCGATCGGGGGCTCGACAATGTATCTCCCAAACACGCGGGTCATCAGCAGCCCGAACAGGCCCCCACCGGAACAATCCATGGTCACACCGTCCGGAGACCGGACGCCGGGCAGGGGCAGCACATTCTGATTGGGACAGAAGTTCTGTGTCAGGATGATGGGTGCATCCGGTGCGCCCTCGGGAAGGACAAGCACCAGGTCCAGAGGCCGGATGACGTCGGCGTAGGTGACATCAAGCGCCCACTGAAGAACTTTCGCAGCGGGATTTGTAGCAGGCGGGTCAAGCTCGCTCATGTCAGCAACACTGGCCTGCGCCTCCAGATCGATCCGGCCGTAGATTTCGGACTGCAGAAGCGACCGTGTCGTTTCCGCATCGAGGCCCGGCCGGACTTCCGGCGACCACCCTGCAGGGCGCTCGGTCGGGGCCTGTTTTAGGATGGTACGCGCAGTGGTGCAGGAGCCGAGCGTAACCAGGCCCGCGATCAGCGCCCCTTTTGACAGACCGCTGAAGACATCAAGAAGCTGTGGCAAAGGCCTGTTCCACATCGCTTTTCAGGTCCTCGACATGCTCCAGCCCACAGGCGAACCGGACGAGAGGTCCTGGGAGCGTCTCTCCGTAGCGCCGCTTGAGCTGCGGATCGCAATGAATGGCAAGGCTTTCATAGCCACCGTAGGAAAAGCCGACGCCGAAAAGGTTCAGAGCGTCGATGAAGCGGTTCACATCCTGCGTCGGACGAGGCGTCAGCACGACGCTGAACAGGCAGCCTGCGCCCGAAAAATCCCGTGTCCAGAGCGCGTGATCGGGATGTGTGGGTAGTGCGGGGTGCAGCACATCCAGAACCTGATCATGCCCTTGTAGATGTTCAGCCAGCGCGAGCGCAGTCGCCTCTTGCTGGGCGAACCGGGTCGTGACCGACCGGAAGCCCCGCAGGACCTGGTAGGCATCGTCCGGCGAACTGGCGACGCCCATCTGCCGGGCGACGGCGGCGACCTTGGCACCTTGCTTTGCATCCGCGCAGACAGCCGCTCCGAACAGCAGATCTCCGTGGCCGCCGAAATATTTCGTCGCGGAGTGGGTCGAAATATCCGCGCCGAGATCCAGCGGTTGGCAGGTCAGTCCTGCCGACCAGGTATTGTCGACCATGGTGATGACGTTGCGCGCCCTTGCCGCCCCGCTGATAGCGGGAATGTCCTGGATATCGAATGTCAGGGAGCCGGGGCTTTCGAGCAGGATGACGCGTGTGCGGTCTTGAATTATATCCGAGATGCCCTCGCCGATCCGAGGGTCGTAGAGTTCTGTCTCGACACCCATACGCTTGAGAAAGGTCTGGCAGAAGTGCCGGGTCGGGCCATAGGCACTGTCGGTCAGAAGCACATGGTCGCCCGGCTCGACAAAGGCGAGGATGGGTTGCGTGCAGGCCATGACGCCGGACGGATAAAGCTGCGTGGCAGCTCCCCCTTCCAGCGCTTTGAATGCGTCCTTCAGCCCGTCATGAACAGCCGAGCCATGACGGCCATAGCTGCGCAGGTCCGTCCGGTAGAGGTCTGCGGATTTCTCGAAGAGAAGCGTGGAGGCCCGGTCCAGAGCCGGGTTGACCGGCGTGGCCAGCTTCGGCTGCGGCCTGGCTATATGGGCGAAGCGGGTGCGCGGGTCCGTCATGCGCCCGTCTCTATGGGGAGTGTATCGTCCATGCCCCATTCGGCCCACGAACCCTGGTAGACCTTGACGTCTGCCGCGCCGCAGCGTGTCAGCGCCACAGCTAGCCCTGACGCGGTCACGCCCGACCCACAGGTCGTGATGACGGGTTTTGCCAGATCAACTCCGGCGTCTTGGAAGAGAGAAGACAGTGTAGAGACGTTGTGAAAGGAGCGGCCGTCTTTCAGCGTCCCGAACGGGACGTCAAGGCTGCCCGGTATGTGACCGGCCCGACAGCCCGGTCTCGGCTCCGGACTGGCGCCGGCGAACCGTCCCGGCGGACGGGCGTCCACGATCTGCACATCGGTCCCGATGGCAGCGAGGACGTTGTCGCGCGAGACATTCATTTCGGACGGATCCCGGCTGGGAAGAAACCGGGTAGGGGGAGCGAGCTGCGACGCCAACTGGGTTTCGCCCCATCCTTCCACGAGTTGTGCCTCACACCCATGAGAGCGCAGGAGCCACATGATCCAGGGCGCGGAAAACAATCCGACCCGGTCATAGACCGCAACCGGCTTCGTGCCGTCCAGCCCTGCTTTGCCGAAGGCATCGACACTCGCGGACAAACGCTCGGTGATGGGCGCGGCCTTGATCGCATCGGTGTCAACAGAGGCGAACGTATCTTTTAGATAGGGGTCAAACGGCTCTGTCCGGCTGGGCAGCGCCCATGTCCCATCGACCAAAAGAGCGCCAGTCTCTGTCACAGCCAGCACGGCACGGGCAGGCCGCGTTCCTTCAAAAATTCGGGATTGTAGACCTTGGACTGGTAGCGCTGGCCATAGTCGCACAGGCTCGTCACGATCGTATGCCCAGGGCCGAGTTCGCGCGCCATATGGATCGCGCCCGCAATGTTGATTCCGGACGAGCCGCCAAGACAGATGCCTTCCAGCTGGTTCAGTTCAAAGATGATCTGCAAGGCTTCCGTGTCGCTGATGCGGTAGGCGCGGTCGACGATGATGTCCTGCAGGTTCGCCGTGATGCGTCCTTGGCCGATGCCTTCCGTGATGGAATTTCCTTCGGTCTCCAGCTCGCCATGGTCGTAATAGGCGAACATCTTCGAGCCGTAAGGGTCGGCAACGCCGATCTGAATTTCGGGATTCTTGGCTTTCAAGCCGATGGACATGCCGCCGAGCGTTCCGCCAGAGCCGACCGCGCAGACAAACCCGTCCACGGTGCCGTCCGTTTG
>JBARXH010000044.1:0-7552 GCA_049647245.1 Litorimonas sp. | reverse complement strand
GCTCCACCGCATCCACGGTCTGGTTGATCCGCACGCCGATCACGGACAGCAGGATGGACGCGATGGCGAGCACGACGAGAATTTCCAGGAGGCTGAACCCCGCCTCGCCGGAGGGCGTCGCGGGTCGTCCCGCGTCAGCTTGCTTCGCGTCAGTCCTGATCGACATCGAGCATGCCGCCGCCGCAGACCCGCTCGACCTCGCCCATTGTGGTCAGTCCCTTGCGCGCCTTGAGCAGGCCGTTTTCGTACATGGTGATGAAGCCGTCTTGACGGGCGAGGCGGGTGAGCTGCTGCATGTTGGCGCTCTGGAAGATGCCTTCCGCGAGGCTCTCGGTCACTTCGGCGATTTCGAAGATGGCGACCCGGCCCTTGTAGCCCGTTCCGTCACAGGCCGAGCATCCAATGGCCCGCTTCCACTGGGCTGTCCCGCTCAACTCGCTGCCGAAATCATGCCCGGCGCTCATCATGTCGAACAGCACCTCGTCGTGATTGACGGGGTCGGGCTCCGCGCAGACGTCGCAAAGACGCCGGACCAGGCGCTGCGCCGCAAGTCCCCGCACGGAGGACGCCACGAGATAGGGCTCCAGCCCGATATCGATCAGGCGCGCGACGGCGGCGAGCGCGGAGTTGGTGTGCAACGTCGACAGGACGAGGTGTCCGGTCAGGGCGGCTTGAGCGGCGATCACGGCCGTTTCCTCGTCCCGGATCTCGCCGACCATGATGATGTCGGGATCCTGGCGAAGGATCGCGCGCAGGCCGCGCGCGAAGGTGTAGCCGATATTGGCGTTGATCGGAATCTGGACCACGCCAGCCATGTTGTACTCGACCGGGTCCTCGATCGTGATGATCTTGCGCACGCCATTGTTCAGCGCCTGGATCGACTTGTAGAGGGTCGTGGACTTACCTGATCCGGTCGGGCCGGTGACGAGGATGACTCCGTTCGGGTTGGACAGAAGCTTTTCCAACACTTCCTTGTTGCGTCCCTCTAGCCCGAGCGATCCCATGTCACTGAGCACGCCGTCCTTCTTGAGCAGGCGCACGACGAGGCTTTCGCCCCACGATCCGGGCAGCGAGCTGACTCGCAGGTCGATCTCGGTTCCGCCCAGCCGTATCGTCTGACGGCCGTCCTGAGGGAGCCTCCGTTCGGCAATGTCCATCTTCGACAGGAGTTTCAGACGGCTCACGACGGCGTCGAAGCGGGATCTCGGCTCCGTGTCCCCACCGCGCAGTATGCCATCGATCCGGTAGCGAACCTGGAAGTGGTTCTCGAACGGCTCGATATGGATGTCAGAGGCCTTGTGCTTCAGGGCATGTGCGAAGACGCGGTTCACGAAATCGATGACCGGCGCTTCTTCGGCCAGCTCCCGCAGCCGCTGTGCATCGTCGCTTTCGTGTTCGTCGCTCGTCTTGGGCGGTGTGTAGACGCGTTGCGCGGCTTCCAGCAATGGCGCTGTGGCCAGTGCGTATTTCAACGCTGTTCCGCTCTGACGCGCCCGTTGCTCTAGCGTTTCCCGGAAGCCCATGTCGAGGACGTCTCGCGCGGTCGCGACGACGGTATCACCCTCCATCCAAAGCGCGGCCTTGTGCGCGTCGAGCCACGACGCCGCGACGGCCATGCGGTCCATCGCGTCCTTATACACGCTCGGGTCGGACGGCACGTCATCGAGAATGGGCGTTCCGAGCTGCGCGGACAGGGCGGCGAGCATGTCTTCCTCGCCGACGGCACCGATCCGCAGCAGCGCCTGGTGCAGCGGTCCGCCCGCTTCCTGCTGGTAGCGCCTTGCATGCTCGAGATCGAGCGGCGTGACCTGCCCCCGCTCCGCGAGAACGGTCTCGAATGTCTGGAATTGAGCGTTCACGATGTCGGTATAGCGGCTTCCGGCGATCCCGCCACCGATTGCTTCAGACGCATGGACCAAGCCTTGATCGACTACGGGTTCGTCCGGCGGAAGACAGCCATCTTCTGGTCGCGCGGATGCCCGAACGCATTGACGGACTTTAGTTCGAATCCGAACTGTCGGGACACGCTGTCCAGCTGATCGGCCGTGTAGTGATAGGGGTCCTTGTCCGGATACGTCGTGATACCCGCTGGATGGGTTAGGCTCAGTGTCCAGTCATCGCCATCGGGGATGTCGAAGACCGTGGTATGAAATTCTGCGGCTGGAGAGAGCACGCGTCCCAGCTGATGGAACAGCAGACCGATCGAATTCAGGTTGAGATGCGTCATCAGTGAAAAGGCGAAGGCTCTGTCGATATTCGCCCAAGTTTTCGGGAAGGAAAACCGGTTCCCGTCCGCCAACTGATGTCTTGGCAGTCTCTCTCTCTGATTATCCGTCAACTCTTTCTTATAACCCGCATCCAGCAAGTCCTGGCTGATGTCGAAGCCATGATAGCGTCCCGGCTGAAGCCATTCGATCAGATGCTTGCCGCCCCGAAGTGACCCGCAGCCAACGTCGAGTAGAGTGTCTGAGGGTTTGTGACCGACGTCTGCCAAGTAGTTTCGCTGCATAGGGCCGATGACGTCCCAAAGACCGCCGACGACCTTGCGATGCCCTTGCGTCGCGATCCTACGCTTTAGAGCTTCTACGTCGTAATTGTTTTCCGGGGACGCCATGCCGCGACGCTAGACGACGCGAAGGCAAAAAAAAAGCGGCGCCGAAGCGCCGCTTTCCAAAGAATGGGTCCGAAGACTATTCGTTGTCGTTGTTTTCGTCGGCGTCGTTGTTCGGGCCGTCGTTACCGAAGTCGTCGAAGTTCGCGCCATCGTTGAAGGCGGAGACGACACCGTTACGAGCCATCAGACGGTCAACGTCGAGGTCGGCAGTGCCACCGTTTGCAACGGTAGCGACTTCGAAGTTCATCAGCACGTCTGCGCGGGTGAAGTCCGGGCCAGCCGTCAGACCGAAGTTGTCGAAGGATGTCAGAACGGCTTCGCCGGTCGTGCTCGTCACCGTGCCGGTGTACGTGCCGTCTGCGGTTGCCGGGTTGGAACGCTCGAAGGTGACCGTGTAGTCGATCGCCTCGCCAACGGGCAGGCCCGTGACGCGGTAGACGCTGTTCGTGCCAGCGGAACCGTTCCAGTCGAAGAAGCCGAAGGCTTGGCCTTCGCGGTTCAGCAGGTCGATGTTACCTTCTGCACCGGCTTCGGTCGCCACGAAGTTGGCGTTTGTGTCGTTGAAGACGACCGTCGCGTCATCGACGGAGAGCTGCTGCGTCGGGATCGGGTCGGTGTTGCCAGCAAGGACATCTGCGCAGAGCGCGTCTTGGTTGACATTGATAGTCGCTGCAGTGTTGCCGCCGTTCGTGAAGAGAGCGATGTTACCAGCAGTGATAGCGAACGTGTATGTTCCATCGCCATTGTCCGTTGCGACAAGGTCCTGAGCTGCACAAGTATTGCTGTCGAAGTCGATGTAGACGTCGTCGATGTATTCATCGGAGTCAGCATCCGGGAACACAACGTCGAATGTCACAGACGTCACGTCAGTAGCATCCACGGCCGTTCCGTCGATGCTGCGAGCGGCGCCGGAGAAGCTGTAGTTGATGTAACCGATTTGGCTATCGTCGAGGTCGACAAAGTCAGGCAGTTCGATGAAGTTGTCATCGTCGGTCGGCTCGTCGTCGAAGACGACACCGTTCAGAGCGGACGCACAGGCTGCGACAGCGTCGTCACCGACGGCGATACCGTCTTCGATGTTCGTGCCGGAGCCGTCGATTTCTGCCGTGATGGTCAGAGCGGTCGGCGTCGTGACACAGGCATCCAGGCGGATGTCGAAGTCGAAGGCCAGCTCGTTAATGTTCACGCCCGAGTTCACCGAGACGAGGTATTCAGCAGTCGTCGCGCCGACACCACCACCGTTCTGAAGCGTTGCGGAGACGCCAGCAGCGCCAACAACGGCAACACCGCCACAAGCAGCACCGGAACCCGTGCGGGTCGTGTCGCAGTTACCGGTCACGTTTGCGCCGGTTGCAGCGGACGAGAAGGACGTGCCGGACGGCAGCGTCAGCTGGACGACGATGTTGTTACCGGACGGGTAGGCACCCGTTTCGGTGAACAGTTCGAACTGCAGCGGCGCCGTGTTGGCGGCAGGCTGCGGGAAGTCCAGTTCCAGGGCCGGAGTGACCACGGCAGCCGGTGCCGTGACGTCTGCGTCGAGCGCGTGGGCGCTGGTCGCCATGAGAGCGGCCACGGACGTGGCTGCAAGAAGTCTCTTAAGAGTCATGAGTTTCCTCGATTTGCTAAAGGCCGACACCCCGCCGGACCGATGATTTCCCAAGACCAGCTTACCCCCATTGCAGACCTCACGACGGATTATCCGCGTGAATCCCAAAGGCCTTCTCGTCTTGTGGCCGTCTTAGGAGAGCCAAAGCGCAAGGGTCAACAGCAAAAATGCATATTAATGCGGTTGTTGGGCGTGTGTTGCACGGATGCACGGATCGCGCCTCCTGACGGGTCACGCGGCGTTAAAGTTTGTGACTGTTCCGGGTGTTGCCAGGGGCTTCATCCGGCAACATCGAAGACCGATTCCGTCGGCTGCCAACCCAGGCCACGCAATGTGTGGCGGGTCGATTGTCCGCCGCCCTGTTCATCCGAGACGGTCAACGTCACATCGTACAGGCCGGCGTTGAACCGCGTCGGCACCCCGTAGTCCGTCCTGACGGACCGGGGCGTTTCCACGGGCTTCGATACCCAGCGCAAGCGTTTGCGGCCCAGGACATAGTCTCCGGCGGGCTGCGCGGCGAAGTTAATGGATGCGGCCACTTCCATTGCCATCTGCCGGTCCGCCATACGGAGCGTCGCGCGTTCCAGACCGTCCGTGGCGCTCACAAAGCGGGCCTGAAGCTCGAGCAGGGGCAGAAAGGCGGCGGCCAGCAAGGCCATGGCGACCAAGGCTTCCAGAACCGAAAAGCCCCCCTCTCTGTCCGGCGACCCGCAGGTCTCGGCGCGAGGCCTGGTCTTCCGGGCGCGGGACATGGGCTAGAGCTTCGACGGCTCCAGCGTCATCATGCGCGAGCGGTCCGAGAACGCCCGGTCGATGCGCCCGGACATTTCCTGGACGAACTGGGATTTGTCCACCTGCCCGCGAAGGACATAGGCGGTGATGAGCACGACCAGCTCCGTACGGTCTTGTGAAAAGCTGTTGTTGGAAAACAGCCCCCCTACAATCGGAATATCTTTGAGTATTGGTACACCATCCTGATCGCGAACCGTGTTCTCCTGTATCAGCCCGCCAAGCACAGCCGTTTGCCCGTCCTCCAGCGACAACTGAGTGGAGAGAGAACGATTGGAAATTGTCGGGCTTGAAATCGGAGCATTGGGCACTTCGATCGTTGACGACACTTCCTGTGAAACGGTGAGGTCGACTCGACGGTTGGAGAACACAATCGGCTCGATGGAAAGCAACACACCCGTCGAGCGGTAATTGACCTGCTGCAACACGTCGAGCGACCCAGTACCGTCCTGCGATGGCGCAGCGCGCTGTGACGAGATGACGGGCACATCTTGCCCGACTTGGATTTCAGCCACACTGCCGGACCGAGCGACCAGGACCGGCGTGGACAGGACTTTGACCTGACGGTTGGATGCCAGAGTATTGAGTGTTGCCGTGGCATCACCGCTCAACAAGCTCACAGTGACTCCGGATCCACCAAGCTCAAGCCCCCCGGTCCCAGCCGTGAGTGTGTCACTGCCGCCAAGCAAGTCGCCGCTGAACAGCTCCACCCCATAATTTAGGCCGTCCGTCAGAGTCACTTCCGCGATCTGAACCTCGATCAGCACTTCAGGCGCGGGCGTATCGAGCGTCTCGAGGAATTCGACGACCTTTTCATACTCGATCCCCGTGCCGGTATAGAGAAGCCTGTTGCCCAGCCGATCCACAGTGAACGGTCCGCCCGACGTGCGACCGGAAAGACCACCGCGCGTGTCGCGCTGGTTGATTACGCTTTCCCCGGGCACGATCCCGACCCCGCCGGGTTCTTCCCCGATCAGGGCCTCCAGCCCGCCTTGCCCAAGCGCCCGATTGGCCGTTTCCGCCAGCAGCGTCGCGTCCACGTTCTGCACCTGGTAGATGAAGACCTGCTCGGCGTCGCCGCGCTCCGCCGGGCTGTCGAACTCGCGGATCCAGTCGGCCACGCGCTCCTGCGCCAGCTCCGTCTTGGCGAAGACGAACAGGTCGTTGGAAAAGGCGACGGGCAAGAGCGCGATGGTGCGAGTCTGCGCGACATTGGTGGACACTTCCCAACCCTCGAAGCGCAGGGCGGTCGCAAGATCCTGCGACAGTTCCGTCACGTCCCAGTAGCGCGGTGTGTAGCGCACGACCTGGGAACCGGCGAATTCCAGATCGTCCAGCTGCTGGATGATGGCGATGGCCGCGTCCACGTCGGCGGGCAGCCCGGCGAGCGAGATGTAGCCGTCGCCCTGCTGCGCCTTGATCGAGATATTGTCCGGATTGCGCCCAAACGCTTCCTGCAGGATGGACTGCATGGAATTGGGATCGATGGCGCGCAGTTCCACGAACTGGACCACGGGGCGGAGATCGGCGCGGGTCCGCAGACGGGCGCGGGACTTGATGAATTCGGGGATGCGCGAGCGCAGCGTGGCGTCGTTGAGGACCGCATAGGCCCCGTCCTGTGGTACGACGCGGATGCCGTATTCCTGCAAGGCGCCGGATACGAGGCTGAGGAAGTTGCGGGCGCTCATCGTACCGGATGACCGGATCTGGATTACCTCATCGCGCTCGGCCACGTCGGGACCCGTCACGTAGGGCACGTCGAGCATTTCGCCGAAGACGAGATCGAGAAATTCTGGCAGCGGCAGGGCCGGGACATAGGCGTCCACGGTCTCCGCCCCCAGGCGCGGAGCCCGGGCGGATCCACCTTGCCCGCCGAGCTGCGTGGTGGACAGGACCGGCACGTCGGCGACGACGGAAGGCGGGCGCGCGAAATCGGTCGCGGCCGGTGCGGGCTGCACGACGGGCGGTGGAGCGGCGGGTCGGGCGACGCGAGAACCGATGGACTGTTCGCGCAGCGTATCGGCCTGTGCGGATGTCGGCGCGTCCGGCGTGGTTTCACACGCGGCCAGAGCGACTGCGACGGCCACGAGCGCGAAACCGCGCAATTTCACCAGCGTGTGCGTCACGACGCCCCCAACCTGCGTTCCGGCCCGGTGGTCACCGCAGCCGCTTCTGTCGGAAATCATTCCCCTGGACAGCCCGGTCATCGTCGTCTCGGACGTCTGTTCGGGGCTATATCAACCGCACTTGCGATGTCGAGGGTGCGTTGCACCGGCCCGAAGCGCAGGTCTACGGCGTCGAGGTCTGCGCTCTCCACTTCCCAGCCGGACGGCAGCATGTCCCCGCGACGCACGGCGATGATCTCTCCATCCACGCTGAGATAGGCTTCGGCTTGCCCGTCCACGACCGACGCTGCGAGCGCCAGCGGCAAGGGCGGGATGACCAGTTCTTCCTCTCCCGCTTCGCCGGACACCACGGTTTCCGGGGCGAGGGCTTCTTTTTCCGCGACCGGAAACAGGCGCAGGGACAGAAGACGAGTGCGC
>JBARXH010000043.1:0-20018 GCA_049647245.1 Litorimonas sp. | reverse complement strand
GGTTTCGGGCGCAGCTGGAAGACTATTTCACGCTGGAGCGCCCGGAGATCGTGGAGCGCCAGGTTTCCAAGGACGGCACGCGCAAATATCTGATCCGCATGGCGCCCGGCATCGAGGTGGAGAGCGTCTTCATCCCGGACGTGTCGCGCTCGGGTGCGCTCTGCGTGTCGAGCCAGGTCGGCTGCACGCTGACCTGCACCTTCTGCCACACGGGCACGCAACGGCTCGTGCGCAACCTGACCCCGGCGGAGATCGTGCTGCAAGTGATGGTCTGCCGCGACGATCTGAACGAGTGGCCGAGTTCCATCGAGGACAGGAAGCTGGTCAACATCGTCTTCATGGGCATGGGCGAGCCGCTCTACAATACGGACAATGTGATCGCGTCGATCGACACGATCAGCGACGATCAGGGCCTGTCCATCGGTCGCCGCCGCATCACGGTCTCCACCTCGGGCGTGGTGCCGGATATCGAGCGCATCGGCGCGGAGGCCAACCCGATGCTGGCCATCAGCCTGCACGCGGCGGACGACGAAACCCGCACGAAGATCATGCCGATCAACAGGAAGTATCCGCTGGACGAACTGCTGCAGGCCTGCCGCGACTATCCGGGCCTGTCCAACGCCCGCCGGATCACGTTCGAATACGTCATGCTGAAAGGCGTGAACGACAGCCCGCAACATGCGCGCAACCTGATCACGAAGCTGCAGGGCATTCCGGCCAAGGTGAACCTGATCCCATTCAATCCGTGGCCGGGCAGCCCGTACGAATGCTCCGACATGCCGGTCATAGAGGACTTCGCCCGCCGCCTGAAAAAGGCGGGCCTCGCCGCTCCGATCCGCAAGACGCGCGGCGAGGACATCATGGCCGCCTGCGGTCAGCTGAAAAGCGAGAGCGAGAAGCAGCGCGCGAGCGAGCGGCGCAAGGCGGAGAAGGCCTAGTCTTCCGATGCCTCCATCGCATTTTCCATAAATTTCAGGATAATACGCATGTTCACTCACATCATGGTTGGAGCCAACGATCCGGACGCGTCCATCGCCTTCTACGATGCCGCGCTCGGGGCGCTGGGCATCAAGGGGCAGCGCATGGGCGACCGGGCCTTCTACGGCTCCATGGGCGGTTCCGGGGCCTTCGGGGTGGGCAGGCCCGCCGACGGCGAGGCGGCGACCTTCGCCAATGGCGGGACCATCGGCTTTCGGGCCGGCTCCGAAGCCGAGGTCGATGCCTTCCATGCAGCCGGATGCGCGGCGGGCGGCACGTGCGAGGGCAAGCCAGGGCCCCGTTCCGGCGCGCCGGGCAACCCTTACGGAGCCTATCTGCGCGATCCGGACGGCAACAAGGTCTGCGCCTTCGTCGCGCCCGGCGGCTAAGCCCTGAACGCTAGGTCCGGCTGACCCGCCGGACGCTCCCGATGATCGCGGCGTGTTCGGCGCGTTCGGCATCGGTCGGCGTCAGCGTCTGTCCCGATTCCGATTCCAGCGTCAGGGCCAGTGTCAGTCCGTTGAGGCTGAAGCGCCATGCCGTGCGGCTCCGGTCCGTGGCGTAGCCCCCGGTCCGCAGGCCCGGCACGCCGTTCACTGTAAGGGGGTCCGCGGGCTTGCCCGCCTCGAAGGCCGCACGGCTGAAATCGTCCATCCCGTCCACGGCATCGATGGCGGCGTAGAGACGGAAGCGGCCGAGATCGGCCGTCCAGCGCGTGCCTACGCGCATGTTGGAAAAGAGCGGGCTGGGCGAGGCGACATGCGCCTCCAGCGAGACGTGGTCCGGCAGGTCGAGTTCGAACCAGGCGAGTTCGGCAGTATACATGCGCCCCGGGTTAGAGGTCCGACGCGAACAAGAGAAGGCGCAACACCAGTCGCACGACCAGACCGCCTGCCAGCGCAACCACGGCCGTCAGTCCGTAGAGCGCCACGCCCGTCATTCCGCCCAGGCCCAGCACGACGAATGCGATCACCCCGGCCAGGACGATGCAGGCCAGCGTGACCAACAGGTCGACGCCTCTGGCCACGGTGTTAAAGGCACGGTCTATCTTGTCGAGGCTCATGCGCGGAGCCTACATGCAAAACCTCAACACGGGTTTACTGTCCGGCTTGCGGTTCTTCCGTGTTGAGCAGACCCTGGGCCCGTTCCCGCAGGGCGTCCGGATCGTCGATGACGTCCGACAGGCGCAGCATCCGGTCCCGCGTTTCGGCTTCCGTCGCGTCCCGGGGGTCCGTCGCCTCGATCTGCGCTAGCAGGGTGCGGGCGCGCGGGAGCAGGGCGGGGTCGTCCATGACGATCAGGGAAAAGGCATAATTGCCCATGACGACGATGTCGTCTGGCCGGGCGGCGACGGCTGCGTCGTAACGGGCGAGACCCTCTTCCAGGGAGGCCCCGAAACGGCCGTCCCCGGCGGCGCGGACGATGCCCAGATGCCACGCCCCGCGCAGTGCGTCCCCGCGCGGATCCCCCGGCGCGGCGTTTTCGAACGCCTCGATGGCGTCCATCGTCTTGCCGATCCAGCCCCCCATCACGATGCCGAGCGGGCTGCTGCTGCGGGTGCGGAAACCCGTATGGAGCGCGCGCAGGAAGAGGGCCTGAACGTTGTCCGGGTCACGGTCCAGCGCTTCTTCCGCGATCCTGATGGCGTCCCTGGCGTGGTCCTTGGCGTCATCGACACGCATCAGCATGATCTCCGCCGCCATGGTTTCGGCCGCGATGTTCAGCCCGTCCACCGTGTCTGCGGCCAGGGCGTTGGACCGGGCCTGCTCATAGGCCCCGTCGTCCAGCAGCGCCCGCGCCGCGTCGGAGGCCTGAGCAGGCATGGCGACCAGACAGAAGAGGAGAGGTAGAAGGCGCATCATTGCGCGCGTCATAGCACGGTCGCGCTCAACGCGGGGTGAACAGGCTGCAGATCGATGTCACACCTGCGTGAGGCTAGGCCAGCTGCGCCTCGATCATGTCCGCCGTCTCCTCGGGTCCGTAGATGGCCACGAAGGAGCCGAAGCGCGGGCCCTGGCTCTGGCCCATCGTGACTTCGTAGATGGCCGTGAACCAGTCGCGCAGGTTCTCGAACGCATGGTCCTTGCCGACCGTGAACGTCAGGGTCTGCAGGGCCTCGCCGTCCTTCGCCTCTTGCGCGGATACGGCGCGCAGGCGGGTGGCGAGGTCGGTCAGTGCGGCGCGTTCGCTGTCGGTCGGATCGCGGTAGCGTTTTTCCGGTGCCACGAAATCGCGGTAGTAGCGCACGGCATAGTCGCACAGCCGGTCGAGCTCTGGGTTCGCCTCCGGCGAGGCGTCCGGCGCGTAGCGCGTGATGAAGCCCCAGAGAATGTCCTTGGACGAGGCGTTGGCGGCGCTGACGAGGTTCAGCAGCAGCTGGAACGACAGAGGCGGGACATAGGCGGGCGGCTGGCCTGCGTGAATGTGCCAGACCGGATTGTTGATGCGCGCCTTTTCGTCCTGGCCCGGATAGGCGGCGAGGTGCTGGTAGTATTCGTCCACCATCTTCGGGATGACGTCGAAATAGAGTTTCTTGGCCTGACGCGGGCGCAGGAACTGGAACAGCGACAGCGACTCGGCGGGCGCATATTTCAGCCAGTCCTCGACCGAAATGCCGTTGCCCTTGGTCTTGGAAATCTTCTCGCCCTTCTGGTCGAGGAACAGCTCGTAGACATACTGGACGGGGGGGTCGCCGCCGAGGATTTTGCAGATCTTCGAATAGATCGGCGCATTGTCCTGATGGTCCTTGCCGAACATCTCGAAGTCCACGCCCAGCGCGGCCCAGCGCATCCCGAAGTCCGGCTTCCACTGCAGTTTGGCGTTCCCGCCCGTGACCGGGATCGTGACTTCCGTGCCGTCCTCGTCATCGAAGGTGACCGTCCCGGCCTCCGGATCGATGGCCTTCATCGGCACATAGAGCACGCGGCCCGTAGACGGGCTGATCGGCAGGATGGGCGAGTAGGTGGCGCGCCGTTCCTCGCCCAGCGTGGGCAGCATGACATCCATGATGGCGTCGAACTGCTCCAGCGTCCGGATCAGATAGGCGTCGTAGGCGCCGGTCTTGTAGAGTTCGGTCGCGCTGCGGAACTCGTAGTCGAATCCGAAGCCGTCGAGGAAGGCTTTCAGCCGGTCGTTCATGTGCGCGCCGAAGCTTGCATGCGTGCCGAACGGATCGGGCACCGCCGTCAGCGGCTGCTGCAGGAACGGCTCCAGCGTCTCGGGGTTGGGCACGGTGCCCGGAATCTTGCGCATCCCGTCCATGTCGTCGGACACGCACAGGATGGTGGTGGGAATCCTTCCGCCCGTCATGGCCTCGAAGGCGTGGCGCACCATGCTGGTGCGGACGACTTCGCCGAAGGTCCCGATATGCGGCAGGCCGCTGGGGCCGTAGCCGGTTTCGAACACGACCGGGCCGTCGCGCCGGATGCCGCGCTTTTGCTGGATGAAGATCCGCTTGAGGATGCCCCGCGCCTCTTCCACGGGCCAGGCCTTGGATTTGGCGAAGGCGGGGTCCAGGTCCTTGAGGTCGATATTGTCCGGGTCGATCATGAGCGGGCGCTTAGAGCGAGCAGGGAGGAGAGACAATCGTCTTCCACGCCTCGCAATCCCTTCCGAAGCCCTCTGTCGCAGTCCGCGCCGCTTGAAATCCGCCCCCATCCGTTCCAAGGCGCGCGCGATGAGCGATGCCGTCTCACACGCTGGAGTTTCCAGCCCCCGCCGCCGCCTGTCGCCGGAGGCGCGCCGGGCGCAGTTGCTGGAGCATGCGGTCGAGGCTTTCGCCGAAGGCGGGCTGGAGCGCGCCGGGCACGGCGACATCGCCAAGCGGGCGGGCGTGTCCACGCCGACCGTCTTCAACTATTTCCCCACGCGCGACGCGCTGGTCGCTGCCGTGCTCGACCGGATCGAGGCGAGCGTGTCGGAGATGTTCGACCGCCTGCCGGACGCGCCCGCCACGCGCCGCCAGCGAATCCTGCAACTGGCCGCGACCTTCCGGCAGATGGTGCTGGAGCGTCCGGCGGAAACCAAGACCTTCCTGAAATGGGGCGTGTCGTTCGACCCCGACCTGCGCCCGGCCTTTCTCGCCTTCCAGACGCGCATTCTCGACCAGCTGGTCGAGATCCTGCCCGACAATCCCGACGACCCCGGCAAGGCGCGCGCCGAAGCGCGCATCCTGATGGGAACCTCCAACCTGTTCGCCGCCATGGCGTTCGACGATTTCGCGCCCGAAGCCGTGGAAGGCTTTGTCGGGCGCATCGCCGACGTGCTGAGTTAGTTATGCCAACGATATTCCCCTCCAAACGCCTGACACTCGTCCTTGCCGCTTCCATGACGGTGTTCGTCCC
Organism: Litorimonas sp.; assembly: GCA_049647245.1. Taxonomy (GTDB): domain Bacteria; phylum Pseudomonadota; class Alphaproteobacteria; order Caulobacterales; family Maricaulaceae; genus Litorimonas. The sequence continues at coordinate 14,697 of JBARXH010000043.1, read as the reverse complement.
CATGATGTCAGCCGCGCAGGACACATTCCCCATCATCGACGACACGCCGGACGGCACCACGACGCTGCTGGCCGCCACGCCGGTCGTGGACGAAGTCACGGTCACCGACCAGATCCGGTCGCTGGACGAGCAGCCAGAGAGCATCGACCTCGTCCCGGCGGAAGAGACTGCCGTTCTCGTCCATCCGGCCGAGGCGCTCAATGCAGTCGCGGGCGTGAACATCCACCGCGGTTCGGGGCAGGAGCACCTCACCGCCATCCGCTCGCCCGTGCTGACGGGTGGGGCGGGGGCAGGCAGCTTCCTGTTCCTGGAGAACGGCGTGCCGTTGCGCGCCGCCGGGTTCGCCAATGTGAACGGCCTGTTCGAAGCGGGCACGGAGTTCGCGAGGGCCGTCGAGGTCTTCAAGGGTCCGGGCCCGGCGGAATACGGCTCCAACGCGGTGCACGGTCTGGTCAATGTCGTGACGCCGGAAGTCGGCAGCGGCAGCAGGGCGACCCTGATCGGCAGCACGCGAGGCTATGGCCGGGTGACGGTCGGCCAGGACCTGACGAGTCATCTACGCGCCTCGCTCAGCCTCGCCCACGATGACGGCTTCCGGGACGATAGCGGGTTCGACCAGCAGAAGGCCGAGCTGCGCTACGCCAACGGGTTCGGCGCCTGGGACGTGGACGCGATCGCCGCGCTGAACAACCTCAACCAGGAGACGGCGGGCTTCCTGCAGGGCGACGATGCCTACCGCGTCACGGGGCTGCGCTTCACAAACCCCAACCCTGAAGCCTTCCGCGACGGCCGGAACTACCGCGCGCAGATCAACCTGTCGCGCGACACGGAAGCCGGGCGGCTTGTGCTGACGCCCTATGCGCGCCGGGCCGAGTTGCGCTTCCTGCGCCATTTCGTGCCCGGACAGGCGCTGGAGAAGAACAGCCACACCTCGTTCGGCCTGCAGAGCGCGCTGATCGGCGACGACTGGTCCGTCGGCGTGGACGCGGAATACACGGATGGAAGCCTCTACGAATTCCAGGAAAACCCGTCGCGGTTCTCCTTCGTGCAGGGGCTGCATTTTGATTACGAGGTCGAGGCCGTGGTGCTGGCGGCTTACGCGCAGAAGAGCGTCGAGCTGGACCGGCTGCGCATCGATCTGGGCGCGCGGGGCGAATATACGCGCTACGATTACGACACGATCGCGCCTCCGGGACGCTCGGGCCGTTTCTTGCGGGCCCCCGACCGGACGGACGATTTCTTCACCCTGACGCCCAAGCTGGGCCTGACCTACGACGCCGCGCCCGGCGTGACGCTGTTCGGGCGCGCGGCCCGCGGATCGCGTGCGCCCCAGACGACCGACCTCTACGCGGTCGTGCAGAACCAGGAACCGGGCGAGGCGGACGTTGAAACGCTCGACAGCGTGGAAGGCGGCGTGCGGTTCGCGGCGGGCGAAGCCCGGTTCGAAGTGGCCGCCTACACAATGTGGAAGGACGGCTTCTTCTTCCGCAATGCCGCCGGGTTCAACGTGACCGATGGAAAGACGCGCCACACGGGCGTGGAGTTCTCCTTCCTCGCCCCGCTGACCGACTGGCTGTCGGCCTCGGGCGAATGGGCCGTGGCCGACCAGCGCTACGACTTCGCCGATCCGGCCAGCAACATCCGCGACGGCGCGCGCATCGATACCGCGCCCGTGACCCTCGGCACGATGCGCCTGTCCGCGGACTGGGACCGCATCGGGGCCGAGCTCGAATGGCGGCATGTGGGGAGATATTTCACCAACGAAGCCAACACGGCATCCTACCCCGGACACGACATCTTCGTGCTGCGCGGCGACTACGCCCTGTCAGGCAGCCTGCGCCTCTTCGGGCGGATCGACAACCTGCTGGATGCCCGCTACGCCGACCGCGCCGACTTCGCCTTCGGGAACGAACGCTATTTTCCCGGACGGCCGAGAACGCTGTTCCTGGGGGTGAGCGCAACCTACTAGCCAGGGGCAACGAAGCTGTCCGGCGCTGGCGGCTTGCAATCCGCCGCCAACCCCGTAACTCCCCCGCCATGCACATCCCAGACGAGAAACTCCGCCAGGTCGTGGACCGGTTCGAACAGATCGAGGCGCGCATGGGCGCGACCACGGACAGTGACGAGATCGTCCAGCTGGGCAAGGACTATGCGGAGCTGAAGCCGGTCGCCGAAGGCGTGCGCCGTCTGCAGGATGTGCGCGCGGAGATGGCCGACCTGGAAGAAATGGCGTCCGATCCCGAAATGGGCGCGATGGCCAAGGACGAGCTGCAGGCGTTGAAGGATTCGCTGCCCGAGCTGGAGCACGAAGTGTCCCTGCTGCTGTTGCCCAAGGACAAGGACGACCAGGCCTCCATCGTGCTGGAGATCCGCGCCGGCACGGGCGGGGACGAGGCCGCCATCTTCGCGGGCGACCTGTTCGCCATGTATCAGCGCTACGCCTCGTTGAACGGCTGGCGAGTCGAGATCGAAACCGCGGCCGAAGCCGACATGGGCGGCTTCAAGGAAATCAGCGCCAGCGTGACCGGCACGGGCGTCTACGGCCGCATGAAGTTCGAAAGCGGCGTCCACCGCGTTCAGCGCGTGCCCGTGACGGAAACGCAGGGCCGGATCCATACGTCCGCAGCCACCGTGGCCGTGCTTCCCGAGGTCGAAGACATCGATATCGGTTTTTCCATGAGCGATGTGCGCGTGGACACGATGCGGGCCTCCGGCGCGGGCGGGCAGCACGTCAACAAGACGGACTCCGCCGTGCGCATGACCCACGTGCCGACCGGCGTCGTGGTGCTGTGCGACGCCAAGTCCCAGCACCAGAACCGCGCCAACGCGGAACGCCTGCTGAAGATGAAGCTCTACGACATCGAGAAAGCCAAGCAGGAGGCGGAACGGGCCGAGGAGCGCGCCGGTCAGGTCGGCTCCGGCGACCGGTCCGAGCGCATCCGCACCTACAATTACCCGCAAGGCCGCGTGACCGACCACCGCATCAACCTGACCCTGTACAATCTCGACAAGATCGTCGCGGGCGACGCGCTGGGGGAAGTCATCGACACGCTCGTGGCGGAAGACCAGGCGGCGAAACTGGCGCAGATGGCCTAGAGCCAGACGTCTCAAGGGTCGAGTGCGGGGCTGGCTCTCAGGGTTTCGATCAGATCGTCCAGAAACAGGCGGGTCCGCGCCGTGACGAACGACCGTTCCGAGTGGATGACGTGGACGGGCAAGGGCGGCTTCTCGTACGCCCCCAAGAGTTGCGTCAACCGGCCGTCCGCGATCAGGTCCCGGACCTGGTAGGACAGGGCGCGCGTCAGCCCCCAGCCTGCGACGGCGGAGTCGATGCAGGCCTCCATCGTGCTGCAGCGCAGATGCGGCGCAACCATCACCTCCCGGTCTTCGGCGAACGTCCAGCGGGTCGCGTCGCTCCGGCCGAGAAAGGCGATGGTGCGGTGTCCGGCCAGTGCGTCCGGATCCAAGGGCGGTGGCGTCTGCGCGAGGTAGGAGGGAGCGGCGCAGACGGTCCAGCCCACATGACCGACGCGGGCCGCCTTGAGCGAGGAGTCCGGCAGGTGCCCGATCCGGATGGCGACGTCCTGGCCGTCCTCGATCAGGGACGTCTGGCGGTCGGTCAGGGTCACATCCGCACGGACGCCGGGGTGACGGTCCAGAAAGTCGCGGACGACCGGCATGACGTGCAGCCGGCCGAACAGGACGGGCGCGGTGACGCGGAGCAGTCCGCGCGGCGTGTCCGCATCCTCCCGGGCCGCCGCACGGGCCGTGCCGACCTCCTCCAACGTGCGTCGGGCGACGGAGAAGAACCGGTCTCCGGCTTCCGTCGTCTCCACAGACCGCGTCGAGCGCCTGAACAGCGCGACACCGAGGTCGGCCTCCAGCTCGGAGACGATGCGCGTGACGCTGGGCGGGCTCATGCCGAGCGTGCGGGCGGCGCTGGCGAACCCGCCCTGGTCGGCGACGCCGAGCGAGACCTTCATGGCTTTCAGCATATCCATATTGTTCCAATACACGGAACAGTGTGTTTTTGGAACACCGGGTTCCGGAATGGTGTGGGGGCGTTATCCAGACGTCATAGCAACACCTTTTGGAGGAAACCCGCAATGACCCGCACAGACACATTCAAACGCACACCCGCCCGATCCACACTTCGCAGCGCAGCGCTGGCGGCCCTGCTCGCCGGGACGGCGATGTTCGGGACGCTCGGCACGGCATCACCCGCCTTTTCGGCCGCGCCCGACTATGGCTACGAGACGGTCGACGGGGTGAAGATCTTCTTCCGGGAGGCGGGCGACCCGGCCAATCCGACGATCGTTCTGCTGCACGGTTTCCCGACCTCTTCGCATCAGTACAGGGACCTCATCGACGAGCTGTCAGACGACTTCCATCTCGTCGCCCCCGACTATCCGGGCTTCGGTTCCAGCGACTATCCGTCCGCAGAGGCCTATGAGTACAGCTTCGACAATATTGCGGAGACCATCGACACCTTCCTCGAACAGCGCGGCATCGCCCGCTATTCGCTCTTCGTGCAGGATTACGGCGCGCCGGTCGGTCTGCGCATCGCCACACAGCATCCGGAGCGGGTCGAGGCGATCATCACCCAGAACGGCAATATCCACGAAGACGGATTGAACCGGGAGACCTGGGCACCGATCATCTCCCTCTGGGAAGAACGGACCCCCGAGGTCGAAGCGCAGATCGCCGAAAACGTCTTCTCGCTCGAAGGGCTGAAGTGGCAGTACACGCACGGCACGCGCAATCCCGATGCCATCCTTCCGGATAATTGGGTGCTCGATCATGCCCGGCTCTCGCGCCCCGGCCAGCACGAGATCCAGCTCGATCTCTTCTACGACTACCGGAAGAATGTCGCGCTCTACCCGGAATGGCAGGCCTATGTGCGTGAGCACCAGCCGCCCGTTCTGATCGTCTGGGGCCGCAACGACGCCTTCTTCCCCGAGGGCGGAGCCCGGGGCTGGGCGGAGCATGCGCGTGACGTCGACTACAATATCCTCGAGACCGGGCACTTCGCCCTGGAAGAGGACGGTGCGATCATCGCAGAGCGTATCCGTGCGTTCTTCGACGCCCGGGACGATATCTAGCCCGACGGCAAATCGAGAGACGGAGAGACCCGATGACCTATGCGACGATCAAGACCCTGATGGCGGGCACGGCCATACTCGCCCTGTCGGCCTGCGGACTCATGGCGGATCGTCCGCAAGGTCAGGGCGCCTCCGAGATGCAGACGGTCACGCCGGACACACCGGTCCGGTACGACTTCGTTCGCAATGCGACGGCGCGGCTGCACTATGGCGGCAAGATCTTCCTTCTCGATCCCATGCTGTCCGACAAGGGCGCCTTGCCCTCCTTCGCCGGGGTCGCGCCCAATCCCACCGTGGCGCTTCCCATCGACGCGGACCGCGTGATCGCGGGCATTGACGGCGTCATCGTCGGTCACATGCATGCGGACCATTTCGACGCGACGGCAGCGGCGCTCCTGCCCAAGGACACGCCCCTGCTCGTGCCTGCCAACAGCGCTCCTGTGGACCCGGGCGACCTGTCCTCGGACCAGGACTTCAAGGCCCGGCTGGAAGGGCTGGGCTTTACCCAGGTCACCGAAATCGGAGACGGCGTCCTCTGGCAGGGCGTCGGGTTCGACCAGGTCTGGGGGCGGCATGGGCACGGTGACGTTGCCGCGCACATGGGCGGCGTGAACGGGATCATCCTTCGCGCAGAAGGGCAGCCGACCGTCTACTGGACGGGTGATACGGTGCTCGATGCGGAAGGGCGGGTCCTCGACATTGTGGACCGCTACGAACCGGACATCGTGATCGCACACACAGGCGGGCCGGTCGTTCCGGCCCTGTCGGACGAAATCCTGCTCATGGATGCGGAAGAAGCCGCGCAGCTCTTCCGTTATGCCCTGTCCGTCAATCCGGACGTGTCCCTCATCGCCGTCCACATGGACTCGCTCGATCATTCCTTCTCGACGCGGGCCGACCTGATGGCGGTTCTGTCCCGCCAGGGCCTGAGCGGGCGTGTGTCCGTGCCCCAGGACGGGGAGACCGTGACATTCCGATGAGGCAGGCCGACGCCGCGCCTGCTTAGGCCCGAACGCCGATCTCGCTCATCGCCGCCACTGTCGGCACGCCTTCGTGCGCCAGCTCTCCGCTGACGTCGTAGGCGATGATTCCCATCCCGGCGGCCCGAGCGGCGGCGATGCCCGTCACGCTGTCCTCGATGACCACGCAGCGGGCAGGATCGATGCCCATGGAGCGGGCGGCATGAAGGAACAGGTCGGGCGCAGGCTTGGGGCGCGCCACGTCCTCGGCGGAGAAGATGCGTCCTTCGAACAGTGGCAGCAGCCCGGTCGCGCCGAGACTGACTGCCATCTTGGAATGGCGTCCCTGCGAGGCGACGCAGTCCGCAAGTCCTGCGTCGCGAACGCGGCCGATCAGGTCCCGCACACCCGGAATGGCGGTCAGGTCGGTCCGGAACCGCTCCGCCTGGTCCGCGCGGAAGGTCTCCAGCCACGCCGGGTCCACCTTGCGGCCCAGCCGCGCTTCCAGAGCCGCATGGACCTGAGTCATGCTCTGCCCTTTGAAAAGACGAATGGACTCCGCCCCGTCCATCGGCCAGCCGAGCCGCGTGATGTGTTCCGCCATGACGGCGTTGGAGAGTGGCTCCGAATCGACCAGCACCCCGTCGCAATCGAAGATGACGAGATCGGTTTCCAAGGCAGGGATCGTGACGCGCATGACTCTGCCTACTCCGCGCCGCGCCGCGCGGCCATGGTTAACGCGGTCCTAACCCTTTCGGGCGAAGTCGGGCCGTGACCCTCGCGTCCACATATCCGGCCTTCGCGCCTGCCCAGCTGCAGCAGCGCAACCATGCCATGTTCGGTCTCGTGCGGGGGCTGGAATCGGCTGTCTGGGTGCTGGTCATCCTGTTCTTCTCCGGCGCGATCATCGGCCTGACCTTCGCGTCGGCCGAAGCGCTGGACCAGGGCGACAGCCCGTTCGCGCGGATGCTCTGGTATCCGATCTACGCCATCGTCGCGGGATTCATGGTGCTGCGCCTGCCCGGCACGCTCCGGCTGGTGGCGCGCAACCCGCTGATCATCATCTGCGTGCTCTGGCTGGGCCTGACCTTTTTCTGGTCAATCGATCCCGGCGTGACGATGCGGCGGTCGATCGCCCTGATGATGACGACGCTGGCGGGGCTGGTCTTCGCGGCGCGCTATGACTGGAGCGAGATGGTGCAACGGCTTGGCGTGGCCATGCTGATCCTGTGCCTGATCACCCTGTTCGTGGCGATCACGAACCCGCCGCGCGGCATCATGAGCGAGATCCACCCCGGCGCGTGGCGCGGGCCGTGGGCGGAAAAGAACTATCTGGGCGGCATCATGGCCAAGGGCTTCGCCGTGGCGCTGTGCGCCTTCGCCATGCGTCCGGACCGCTGGTGGCTCTGGCTGCCGACGGGCGGGCTGTGCTTCCTGATCATGCTGTTGTCGACCTCCAAGACGGCGCTGCTGGCGGCGATGGGGTGCTTCGGCCTGTTCCTGATTATCCGCGTCTTCCGGCGCTTCCCGTTCCTGCGCGTGCTGCTGATCTGGTCCGTGGTGGCCGGGATCACGGGGCTGACCCTGTTGCTGACGGTCGGGTTCGAATGGGCGCTCGGCCTGATCGGCAAGGACCCGACGCTGACGGGCCGGACGGACATCTGGATCCTGCTGTTCCGCGCCATCGAGCTGAAATACTGGTTCGGCTATGGCTACGGGGTATTCTGGCTGGACGAGCTGGGGCCAAGCTACGAGACGCGCACCGTTCTGCAATGGGCCGTGCCGACCGCGCATAATGGCTGGCTCGACAGCTGGTTGTCGGGCGGGCTGGTGATCATCCTGCTGTTCACGGCGCTGCTCGGCCTGACGGCGATCAAGTCGATCACCCGCATCAAGACAGGTGGGGTGGAGACCTACTGGGTGGTGCTGAGCCTGTTCTTCTTCATCCTCTTCTCCATCTCGGAGAGCGCGATCCTGCAGCAAAACGATATCAGCTGGTTCTTCTTCGTCGCGACCACGGCCAAGCTCTGGGCCGGGGACCCGGCCTGGTGGCGGCCGGGATCGAGAGGCGCGCGCGACGGTACGGTGGCAAAGGTCGGCATCCACCGCGCGCCCGGACGACGATCCTTCTACGGATGAGTGCGCGGGCGGCTTTGCCGCGCCCGTGACGCCGGGCCATGACGGGGTCATGCAAGCCCTCGTCTTCCACGGTCCCCGCGACATACGCCATGAGTCCTTTCCCGACCCGGAACTGACCAACCCCCGCCACGCCATCATCGAGGTCAGCCACTGCTCGATCTGCGGCTCCGACCTTCACCTCTATCACGGCGACCGGATCGGGCCGTTCGACTATAGCGCGCCCCAACCCAAATTCTGTGTCGGGCACGAAACCATCGGCCGTGTCGTGGAGGTCGGCAAGGACGTGAAGACGCTGCACGTCGGACAGCGCCTGCTGGTCGCGGGCGGGGCCGGATGCGGGCTTTGCCAGCATTGCCTGCGCGGCGACATCCGCCGCTGCACGGGCGACGTGCCCAAGCTGGCCTACGGCATTTCCCCGCTGATGAATGGCGGGCAGGCGCAATATCTGGAAGTCTTCGCCGCCGACGCGACCTCCGTGCCCATCCCGGACGGCGTGAGCGACGAACAGGCCATTCTGATGACCGACGCCATGGCGACGGGTCATTACGGGCTGGGCGCCTCGGGATTCGAGCCGGGCGACACGGTCTGCGTGATCGGACAGGGGCCGGTCGGTTTGATGGCGGCGGAAGTCGCCATGGCCAAGGGTGCGGCACGGGTCTTCACCGTCGATCCGGTCAAGGCGCGCCGCGACCTGTCCGCTCGGTTTGGCGCGGAACCGCTCGCTCCTGACCAGGCACGCGCCGCGATCCTTCAGGCCACGGACGGGCAGGGCGTGGACCGCGTCGTGGAAGCGGTGGGCCATGTGCAGACCATCACCGAAGCCGTCCGCCTCGCCCGGCCCGGCGGGGGCGTCGGGATTGTCGGCCTCGTGCAGGACGGCGATTGGGGCGGCGTCCCCATTCTGCGCCGCGCGCAGGGCAAGTCGGTCCGGGTCCATGCCGGCATCGCCAATGTGGTGGACAGCTGGCCGGAGCTGCTGGGACTGGTCGAGGCGGGCAAGGTCAAGGGGGAGGGCGTCTTCACGCACGACTTCGCCCTGAAGGACGGAGCCGATGCATATGCGCTATTCGACGCGCGGGCTGACGGCGTGATGAAAGTCATGATACGGCCCTGACGGCCCTGACGGCCCTGACGGCCCTGACGGCCCTGACGGCCAAGACCCGATGGCAAAACCGAGGACCCTGAATGAAAACCCTGCTCGTCGACCGCACCGACCCCGCCAAGACCGAACTGCTGGAGCGTCCGGCCCAGTCCGTGGAAGACGGGGAAGCCCGTCTGTCCATCGACAGTTTCGCCCTGACGGCCAACAATGTCACCTACATGATCTTCGGCGACCAGATCGGTTACTGGCATTATTTCGACCCTAAGGCCTACGGCTTCGGCGAAGATGGCCAGGGAAGAATGCCGGTCTGGGGATTCGGCACTGTGGTCGAGTCGCGCTGCGAGGCCGTGCCGAGCGGAACGCAGGTCTACGGTTTCTTTCCGGTCGCCGACGAGATCGTGGTCAAGCCGGGCAAAATCACGCCGCTCGGCTTCCAGGATGTGGCGGACCACCGCGCACCGCTCCATCCCGTCTACAACAGCTACAACCTCGTGGCTGCCGATCCGTCCTACGCCGTTCAGACCGCCATCCAGCCCGTGCTGCGGCCGCTCTTCCTGACCAGCTTCCTGATCGACGATTTCCTCGCCGCCAACGATTTCTTCGGCGCGGAGCGGGTCGTGCTGACGAGCGCGTCGTCCAAGACGGCGCTGGGCACGGCGTTCTGCCTGAAACAACGCGCGGGCGTGGACATTGTCGGCCTGACATCCGCGCGCAACACCGCTTTCGTGGAACAAACCGGCTATTACGGCGAGGTTGCGACCTACGAGATGATCGAAGGGCTGGACAAGGTGCCCACCGTGATCGTGGACATGGCGGGCAATGGCGCGCTTCTGTCCCGGCTCTACGCCCATCTGCGCGACAAGGTCGTCTATGGCTGCGCAGTCGGCAAGTCCCACTATGAAGGCGATGCCGCGCCCCGCCCCGAGGAAGGGGCGCCGATGAAGATGTTCTTCGCCCCTGACTACGCCAAGTCGCGCATCGGCGAGTGGGGCATGGCCGACTTTCAGCAACGCCTGTCGGAGCGCTGGATTCCATTCCTGGACGATGCGGCGGGCTGGATGAGCGTGGCTGACCAGCCGGGCGGCGCGGACGCCATGATGACCACCTACCGAGAGCTGCTGGACGGGACGGTCGACCCGACCCAAGCCTCGCTCTTCACCCTGAAAGGATAGGGTTCCGATGTCTGATCAACGCTACGAATGCTTCACCGTCTCGATCGAGGACCAGGTCGCGCATATCCGCCTGTCGCGGCCCGAGAAGCGCAACGCCATGAGCGAGAGCTTCTGGGCCGATCTGCCGGAGATCGTGCGCGACATCGACGACAATGCCAGAGCGCGGGTGATCGTGATCTCGGCCGACACGGTCGGGGAGCGTCCCATCTTCTCGGCGGGCATCGACGTGTCCATGTTCAGCAGCGGCGGCGTGTCGGGCAACGACAAGAACAATCCCGTCCACGGGGCGGACTTCTACCAGAACGTTCTGCGCCTGCAGGACAGCTTCACCGCGCTGGAGCAGTGCCGCATTCCGGTGATCGCGGCTATCCATGGCGGTTGCATCGGCGGGGGCGTGGACCTGATCACGGCCTGCGACATGCGGTACGGCACGCAGGACGCCTTCATCACCATCTACGAAATCAATGTCGGCATGACCGCCGATGTCGGAACGTTCCCGCGCATCCTTAACCACATGCCAGAAGGCGTGGTGCGGGAGCTGGCCTATACGGGCCGCCGCATGGGTGCGCAGGAGTGCGAACGGCGCGGTCTGTTCAATGCCGCCTACGACACGCAGGCGGAGATGATGGACGCCGTGATGGCGACCGCGCGCGAGATCGCGTCCAAGCCGCCGCTGGCCATCTATGGCTGCAAGCGCATCATCACCTATTCGCGCGACCACAGCACGGCCGATGCGCTGGACCAGATCGCGGTCTGGAACATGTCCATGCTGGTCCCGACGGAGATGATGGAGGCCATGGCCGCCAAGGGACAGAAGCGGGCAGGCGTGTTCGCCGACCTGCCGCGCGTCAAACGCGCCTGATCGCCGGGCGCGCAAGAAAAAGGCCGGACGGCGTGAACCGTCCGGCCTGAATAATCGGGCTGAAGCCCCCGGTCCTAGTCCATGTCGCGGGAGTAGCGCAATTCGCCCAATCCCTCGACGCGTCGAATCAGCATGTCTTCGTCGATGCTCACCACCGTCGAGCTTGTCGGACCCGTTCCGGCGAGCGCTTCCTGGATCGCGGCGGCGATGGCGCGCGTCGTGTCGTTGGCCACGACCGGCTCGACTTCGGCTGCTGTGAAACGCTCCGTGAGCGTGTCGCCTGTCAGCACGTAGGTGCCGTCCAGATCGATCTCGTAGCTGTTCTGGCCGTCCGGCTGGCCGGACACGATGAGCATGGCCTCGATCTCGGACGTTCCGTCGGTCTCATACTCGGCTTCGCCGTTCATGATGGTGAAGGTGTTTCCGCCCACCGTCATCTCGAAGGACGTTTCCTGGTTCCATTCGCCGATCATCAGTTCGGCGGCGGTCATTGTGTCGTCCATGTCGGCGGAGGCGTTCAGGTCCGTGTCGACGACCACGGTCGCGTCGTCGTCGACGGCGATGGTTTCAGGCGTGTCGGTCCCGCCGCAGGCGACGAGCAGTCCTGTGGAGAGGAGAAGGGGCAGAGTGAGGGCGCGCATGGCGAGATCCTTTTTAGTTTGATTCCACCCTCGTCTATGCGCGAGGCCCGCTCCGGTTCCCGACCGCCGCCTATGCGGATCGACGCGCATAGGACAGGATCGTGCCCGTATCCGCGTCCAGCAGGGAAAGCGTCTCGTCCGTCAGGTCCTCCACGATCAGCCGTCCGGGCGGGCTGTTGCGGTAGGCGTCCTCCAGCGCTCCGGCCACGGCGTCGCCCTGCGGCGTGGAGATGTCCGGCGTGACGGTCACGTCCTGCAGCGTTCGGATCAGCACGGTTTCCTCCAGCGTCCAGGCAACGTCAGCCCGGATGGTGAAGCGTTCCGGAATGCCGTCCGGCTGTGTCAGGGTCATGACCGCATCGAAGGTTGACCACCCGTCAGGCGCATAGGTCACGACCGCGTTCTCCACGACCAGGGACGGGTCGGTCTGCGTCGCGCCCTGCTGCGCCCAAGTGCCGATCAACAGGTCGCGGTCCACGCCGACATCGGGCGCACCGCACGCGGCCAGCAGACTTAGACCAAAGACCAGTTGGCCGAGACCCAAGACAAACCGTTTCACCTGACGCATCGTTGCCCCTATCCGGCGCGGGTGGCCGCGCCCCAGTAATTGTAGCTCAGCACCCTTGGTCCGGGCACATACATCTCGTCCAGCCTTGCAAGGCTCAGGCCTGCTTGGCGGAACAGTGCCGGAATGTCCCGGCCCGTATGGCATCCGCCGGCCAGACGCTTCCAGACCGGGTCGATCCGGCGCTGCCAGCGCGCCACGCCCGGATCGGGCGCGCGGCCATGTTCCGTGAACAGGATTTCCCCGCCGGGCTTCACCACGCGGCCCATTTCGCGCAAGGCCGCCACGGGGTCCGGAATAGTGCAGAGCGCGTAGGTTACGAGCACCGTGTCGGCGCAGGCATCCTCCAGCGGCAGTCGTTCGCCCGAGAGGCCCAGCCGTTCCACCGGGAAGTCGCAGGCCGCGGCGCGCGGGGCGGCCTTGGCCCAGATCGCATCGTCCGGATCGATGCCCGTGACGCGCTCCACGCGCGAGGCGTCGTAATGCGGCAGGTTCAGCCCCGATCCGATGCCGATCTCCACAACATGGCCCCGTGCGTGCGGCACGACCTTTTCGCGCTGGCGGCGGATCGGCTTAGACCCGCAGGCCAGGTCGAGCACCTTGGGCAGGATGTGTGTCGCGTAGACCCCCATGGGGACATCCTAGGTCGGTTCGCGCTGCAAGGCCAGCGGGTCTCCCGTTTCGCAAGGCTTCCTTAACCCTGACTCCTAACGCGCCTGGAACCACGCTCATGCCATGACGGGTCCGAACCTGCCCCCATCAAGGGAGGCGGCGCAGGGATCACGACCGGATTGGGGCACATGTTCAAGGCTTTCAGACAGGACACAAAAGGCAATGTGGCGGGGATCGCGGGCATTGCCGCGCTGCTTCTGGTGGGCGGCATCGGGGCGACGCTCGACATCACCGGCTCGGCAAACCTGCGCTCGAGCTATCAGAACATGGCCGACGCCGCCGTGCTGGCGGCGGCTCGGTCGCGCGTCAAGGAGGAGTCCGCGATGGCCAACATCGCGGAGCTGACCGTGCGGGAACTGGACACGTCCGGAACGAACCCCGTCGTCACCACGACGCTTTCCGACGACAAACGCTACCTCATGGTGCGCCTGGACGGTGAACACGACAACAAGGTGCGCGCCATCTTCGGCGAAGACACGACCGATGTGGCCGCCATGGCCGAAACGGTAATCGAGATCACGGAGCACACGGAAATCGTGCTCGTGCTCGACACGACGGGCTCCATGGGTCCCATTCCCGGCGTTGCGGGCACGCGGATGGACTCGCTGAAGACTGCCACGAACACATTCATCGACATCATCACGGACATCGAAACGGACGACAAGGTCCGCATGGCGGTCGTGCCCTACGGCCAGTACGTCAATGTCGGCACCTCGCAGCGCGGCCAGCAATGGCTCGACGTGCCCGCCGACTGGGTCGAGACCTTTCCGACGAAATGCGAAATGAAGCCCGGCCCCGTGACCGGACGGGTCTGCACCCCTAGCACCACGCCGCCGCGTCCGGCCCAACCCGGGCGCCCGGCGCAGCCCGCCACCCCGGCTGTCTACGGCACCTGCCACAAGGACGGCGTGCCCTACCGGTGCGTGAAAACACCGGCCCGTTCCGCGCAGCCTGCGACACCGGCCAGACCGGCCGATCCGGGAGGAGCCCCGACCGAGAGCTGCCGCAATGTCAGGGGGCCGGACCGTAACGTCTGCACCCCGCGCGCGCCAAAGCATCACAAGTGGCATGGTTGTGTGGGATCGCGCCGCAACGCGTCCAACAAGGATGTCGACTACACGAACGGCGAGGACAAGGTTCCGGGCTTCCTCAACCTGCAATGCGCGGAGGAACTTCTGCCTCTGACGACCGATTTCGCCAAAGTCCGTCGCAAGGTGAACGGGCTCTCCACGCGCGGGGAGACCTATACCGCCTCCGGCCTGATGTGGGGCTACCGCCTGCTGACGGACGAAGCGCCGTTCCCGCTGCCGGCCACAAGCTCGGGCACCGCCCCGCGCCGCATCCTGATCTTCATGACGGACGGCACCAACACCCGGTCGCGTTCCGGGCAGAAGCACGACGGGACTGATCGGACCAAGGCCGACAAGTTGTCCAAGGACATTTGCGCCATGATGCACAAGGAACGCGACATGGAAGTGTACAG
>JBARXH010000042.1:0-17849 GCA_049647245.1 Litorimonas sp. | reverse complement strand
CCCTGCAGGGCCTGTCCGAAACCGTCAGCTGGTCCTTCGTGCTGGACGCCCATGCCGAAGCCTTCGGCGGCGGCGGCGAAAGCCTGCACCTCGACAATCCGATCAGCAGCGATCTGAACGTGATGCGCCCCAGCGCGCTGATCCACCTGCTGCTGGCCGGGCAGCGCTCGGCCGACCGGGGCCATCCCGGCGCCGCGCTGTTCGAGCTGGGCCCGGTCTACCGCGGCACGGCGCCGGACGACCAGAGCCTGTCCCTGGCGGGAATGCGCCGGGCGGAGCCTGGGCGCGACTGGGCGGGTGCGGTGGAGATCACGGCTCTGAGCGCCAAGGCCGACGCGCTGGCCGCCCTGGAGGCGATGGGGGCCAGCGTCGCCAATCTGCAGCTTTCCAAGCCGACGGGCAGCTACTGGCATCCGGGCCGTTCGGGCCGTTTGCAGATGGGTCCCAAGACCGTGCTGGCCGATTTCGGCGAGCTGCACCCGCGCACTCTCAAGGCGCTGGGCATCGAGGGACGCGTGGTGGCGTTCGAGATCTGGCCGGAGCGCCTGCCCGCCCCTCGAAAGAAATCGGCGAGCAAGTCCAAGGGCGCGCTGGCGCTGAGCGATCTCATGCCCGTCCACCGCGACTTCGCCTTCATCGTCCCGGAGAGCCTGCCGGCCGGGGACCTGCTCAACGCGGCCATTCGCGCGGACAAGGCTCTGGTCAGCCAGGTCAGCCTGTTCGACGTCTATCAGGGACATGGCATCGAGGACGGGCAGAAGAGCCTCGCCATCGATGTCACCCTCGCGCCGCGCGAGGAAACCCTTACCGACGCCCAGATCGAGGCGGTGAGCGCCAAGATCGTCAAGGCGGCGGAAAAGCTGGGCGCGGTGCTGAGAGGTTGATTCCGTCCCGGACCGGGTCCGGGATGGACGGGGCTAGCCCGCCTTCACCGTGTTCGCGGCCGGGTCGTCGAACTCGCTGATGACCTTGTCCTTGCCATGGTGGATGTTCTCGCCGGCAATATCTTCGGTCTGAGTCTTGTAGATCGGCTGCTCCGGCATGCGGCCCGCCTTCGATTTGGCGTCCTGCACGGCTTCAGCGGCGGTGGCGGGGTCGGCCGCGGGGGCCGTTTCGGCGCTCTTGCGGGCGTCGGCCTTCATGTCCTGTCGGGTCGTCATGATCTCGTCTCCTGATCGGCTGTGGGGCGGGCCGTATCGCGCAGCGTGACCAGCCAAGGTGCAAAGAGCGGCTCGAGCGTCTCCATCTGCAAATCGACATGGTCCGGCGTGTGTCCGGCCCCGGCGAGGTAGCTCCGGATTCCGTTTGCGGCGCTGGGCCAGCGCACGTCGGTCTCGATCAGCTCGGACAGGAATTGCGCGGCGGCGAACAGGTTGCGGTTGTGCGTCAACGCATAGCCATCCGCGTCGAACATCATGGCGCGGTAGTCGGCGCGCGGCGGCGCGGTTTCATTGGTCGGCGTTTCGCGCTGCGACTGGCCCATTTCGGGGCCTCTATTGATCGGCGGGCGGATCGGGGCGGTCATGTTGCGTCCTCGTTGCTGTCCGTATTGGAACCCCGCAGGCCGTGCAGCGGTTCCCTATGGCACGTGCCACCGTAAACCCATCGACCCCAAAGGAGACACCATGTCCGCGCACATCGCCAACAACCCTCATCTGGAAACGCTGATCGACAACGGCCTTGAGGCCGAGGGCGGACCCTATCTGTCGCTGACCCTTCAGCGCCCGAAACTGGCCGGCAACATCCAGAAGTGGGACATTCTGGCGAAGAACGCGGTGCAACGCGTGGAAGAGTTGCTGGAGGAAACGTTCGGCCAGGAGTCGGACGCGCCCAAGGCCTGGGCGTCGCGTTTCGAGGACGTCATCCAGACCTTCGATCCACTGGAGAACCATTGCGGCGGCTGGCTGCTAGTGGCCAGCGCGGACGAAATGGACGTGTTCGAGCTGCAGGACGTGCCGCAATCGCGCATCGTCTGGTCCGACACGCCCTATCTGCTGCCCGTCATCACGGACGGCATCCAGCGCACGCGTGGATGGGTCCTCGCCGTGGGCCAGCAGCAGGCCGACCTGTTCCGATGGGACGGCGTCGTCATGCACGACGAGTCCCACCGGCTCGACTATCGCTCCTATGACGAGATGCGCGCCACGCGGGAGCCGGAAGGCAATGTGAACCTGCACACCAACAGCGCACTGCGTCCCAACATGAATGGCGGGACGGGCGGATCGGACGCCCAGTTCCACGCGGCCGGGGCTGCCGTGGACGATTATGACGAGGTCCAGATGAAGGACTATCTGAACGGTGTCGCCAAGGCGGTGGAGCCGATCATCAGCGGCACGGGCACGCCGTTGATCATCGCGGGCGATCCCAAGACGGCCGGCTGGATGAAGGATCTGATGGAGCTGCACGAGTTGCAGGACGAGCATATCGACCTGGCGGGCGAAGCGCTGACACCGGAGCGGCTGCAGGACGCCGCCGCCCCGATCTTCACCGCCCTCGCCACGGACGGCCACGAACTGCACGACATGGGCGAAGGCGCGCCCCTGACGGCTGTCGGCCTGACGGACGTGGACGAAGCCGCCAGGGCGGGCAAGGTGCAGACGCTCTACCTTGCCGACGAACTGGACGGCTTCCAGGACAGCAACGAGGACGAGCGCGTCGAATTCCAGCAACTGACCGACGACACGATCCCGCAACGCGTGAACAAGGTCGCCATGCGCACGGTGCGCATGGGCGGGGAAGTGAAGGTGCCACCGACGGCGTTGGCGCTGACGGGGACGGAGGCGCTGGCAAGACTCCGTTACTAAGAGGGCGCGCGTCGCGCGGCATATCAGTCGGACACCCCCTTCCGACCTCGCCTGCGGCGAGCCCACCTTCCCCTGCTCGGGGAAGGGATCGCGTGACGCTTTACCTTATCCCTCCCCCGAGCAGGGGGAGGTGTCTGAACGCAGTGAAGACGGTGGGGGGTGTCAAACAGAAAGCCGACGCGTCGCGTCGTCCATATTCCTCGGTGTCAGCTCTCCTGCTGCCACCCAGATCACAATCCCAGCACTCGGTCCGGATGGACCCCATCCACATACCCCATGAACGCCGCGTGGATATTGTAGCCCAGCAACTCCCTCACCCGCTTCGGCAGGCGCGCCGCCGTGTCCCGGTCCACCGCGAGGCTCATATTCTCCAGCGGGCGCGCCCAGCCGGGGCAGTATTGCGGGGTGACGATCAGGCGCGGCGCGTCGGTCCGGTTGGCCCCGCCGCGGTGGAACAGCGTTCCCTTGGCGATCATCAGCGAGCCGGACGGCATGACCGCCTTGACCCGGTCGGGATGGTCGCCTGACGGACGCGGCACGTCCGGCCCCCAGAGATGGCTGCCCGGGATGACTTCCGTCGCGCCGTTCTCTTCCGTCGTGTCGTCGATCGCCCAGAAGGTGCTGACCCCGTAGGCCGGGCGCGGGCGTGGCACGGCGACCTGCTCGTCATCATAGTGCCAGTCCTGGACCGTTTCGTCCTGCAGGAGCTGGATAGCCAGCATGGCCGAGAGCAGGCAGCTGGGTCCCAGCTCGCGTTCCACGAAGGACAGGGCCAGCGGATGGGCGGCCAGCGCGCCGAACACCTCCGGCGCCTTGTTGACCAGCGCGTAGACGCGGTGCGAGCGCAGCCCCTCGAAATCGTTGCGGCCCCGCTTGGTCAGGTGCGGGGCGAGCGCGTCGCGCACGGCCTGCACCCCGTCCGCGTCCAGCACGTTCTCGAAAACGACATAGCCGTCCCGGTCATAGCGGTCCCACGCAGCCCGCCAGTCGGGGTCGTCATGGAATGCGGTCTTCCGGTCCGCCATGTGCGCGGCCAGGAGACCCTCCAGCGCCGGGGCTGTCCGTTCGTCCATATCCATGCCTCCCATTATAGGCCTTCCGTTATTGAGTTGAACTCAACTTGCAACATACCGGGCGCTTTGGCAAGGGCCTCCTGCCATGCCGAAAGCCTCCGCCGCTCCTGCCATCTTGACCGCCGCTCGGGCCTGCCTCCTCGAGGGCGAGGGCGCGTTCGAGATGCGGCAGGTGACGGAGCGGGCGGGCGTGTCCGAAGGGCTGGTCTACCATTACTTCAAGTCGAAGGCCGGGCTGATGGCGGCGCTCGTCACGGACTTCTACGACCGCTATTCCGCCGTGGCGAACCGCCACGTCGACCGCGACGTGCCGTGGCTGGAGCGGGAAGAGGCCCGGCTGCGCGATGTGGTGCGCTTCCTCTACGAGGATCCGATGGCGCGCCTCGTGATGGGCGGCATGGACCGCCTGCCCCAGGCTGCGCGCGCGGAGATGCACCATCGCCGCGACATCGCCGAACGCTCCGTACGCAATGTGGAATCGGGCCAGCAGCAGGGCGTCATCCCCGCCCATGTCGATCCTGCCATCGCCGGACCGGCCACCATCGGAGCCATGAACCAGGTCGTGATGCACGCCCTGTCGCAGGACCCGCCGCCGGACCAGAACACCGTTGCGACGGAACTCTGGCGGATCATCCGCGCGATCGTCGACGCCTGATATCCGATTATATCCGCGCAAACGCGCATTCACATTATGGCGCAGCCCTTTGACGGCATTCGGGTTCGAAGAATATCCGGCCAGATCAATCCGCGCCCTCCGGACTTGTGGCAGACTGGGCGCGTTCCGTTGCAGGCACGAGGTGGCGCATAACACCACGGATCGCGGCGGGATGAGAGCTTCGGGCTCGGACCGGCGTGCGGGGAACGTCCCGCTTCAGGCTCCTTCGAATGGGAAGGGTCGCACCGGTCCGGGCGGAGCCGCACGTCCGGACCTATGCATCCGGCTGCGTCCTCCGCGTCACGCCCGGTCCAATATGCAGGCCGCCTTCGATCCGCGTGTTCGCCCATCATCTGCGCTGCCCACGTTCGGGCAACGGAGTAGGCCGCGGACAAAAGGGGGTGAGGATATGGACCGGGTCGCGGATGCGGGCTGCCGGCTCTCACGCGCGGGCTTCCGCCCAGCGTAAAATGGTAATCTTTCTCCCAACCCTTCGCGGGGCGGGAGCCCGCGCCTCGTGCCGCCCTTCCAGGGAGGCACACCGCAACGCGTTCAGGCCGTCACCCGATGGGCGGCAGAACGTCGGAGTGTGCCTTGGAGCCAATCCGGCCCCTAGCTCGCGCAGTCGCCGTCCATGTCCGCAATCCAGTCCCGGATCAGCGCCACGCCCTCGTCATGGGCGAGCGATCGGCCGAGTTCCGGCATCATCGCGCCCGGCTTGGTGCTGGCGAGGCGGTAGGTCAGGATCGATTCGTCCGGCTGGCCCGGGACGATGGAGAAGATGCGGCCGCCCGTGCCGGACCCGGCCGCGATGGGCGGCTTGCAGCGGCCCACGGTCCGCATGTCTTCGGCGTCGAGGCGCAGATCGAGGCCGGACGTATCGGCGGGACCGTCCGGCTGGTGGCAATGGGCGCAGTTCGAGGCGAGGTAGGAACGGGCGCGCGCCTCCAGCGGGGCGTCCTCGTCCAGATAGCTGACGACTTGCGCGAAGGTATCGGGGCGCATCACGCCCGCCACGACCATGCGGGACCGGTCGGTGAATTGAGGCGCGGTCGCGCCCAGCGGATGGAACGCCTCGGTCGTCATGTCGGAGACGTGGCAGCCCGCGCACTGGTTCTCGTTGGGCACGACATAGGCGAAGTCCGTGCCGTCCAGCGACAGGGGCACGACGGCGCCGGTACGCTTCAGCGTCGCCTGCGTCTCGTCCGCGTTCCAGACATAGCTCACCGGCTCCCAGCCCGCTTCGCGGTGCACGAGCAGGCGGGTCTCGATCAGGCGGTGGGTGGACAGGTCGATCGCATCATCCCCGGCGTCCGCAGCCCGGACCACGCCGGCGTCGTCCTCCGGATAGTAGAAGGTCTTGGACAGGATGGAGCCGACGGGGAAATCGAGCGTGCCGTCTTCGCGCACGGTGGCGGCGTCGGGCACGTGGACCGTGCGCATCTTGTGGGCGTAGTCGGTGAAAAGCGGCGCGCGCACGCCGTAGACCACGCTGCCCTTGGCCGGGACCAGATGGCCGCGCGTCGTGTCCAGCACGTTCCAGTCGGCCAGGTCGGCCGGGTTGCTGTCGGCGTGGAAGACCGGGCCGTCGGGCACGGTCGTGTCCGGCGCGCCCGGGGTACAGGCCGCGAGCAGGCCCAGCGCGAACGCGAAGGCAAGGCGGGGGGCGGCACGCATCATCCTTTGCGTCCCCTAGCCTTCCGCCAGGCTGACTTCCGCCAGGCGCGGCAGGGTGCAGCGGTGGGGTTCGGTCTCCACGCGGATGTTCTTCGATCCGCCCGGGAGGTCGGCGTTCAGCACGTCCGCATCCGCGTCCTCGACGCAGATCATCGGGTCGCGGTCTTCGGGCGCGAACCCGTCCCACAGCACATGCGGGAAGGCGCCGCCGAGGCCGAACAGCATCGTCTTGGCGGCTTTCAGCTCCATGCCGTCTGGCCGGTCTCCGCCGCCCGACAGCGTGTTGGAATGGATGTGGATCCGGTCGGGATAGGGATCGAAGTCGTCGGACCAGGACGTTTCCGCATAGTTGGAGGCATAAACGGAGGAGATGATCACGTTCGCCGTTCGGTTGTCGCGGATGCGGTTGTCGAAGATCTCGATGTCGTCATGACTGTTGACCACCACGCCGGACCCGGCGGGGATGCTCGCCACGGGCGTTCCGGGATGGCCGAAATTGCCGCGGTCGTTCTCGAACACATCATTGTCGAAGACGCGCACTCGCGCGCCGGGCTGCGTCAGGCCGGGCATGTTGAAGACGAGGATGCCGCCCGTATTGTCGGTCGTGACGTTGCCGTAGACGTCCGCATCCTGCGTGTTCTCGATCTCGATGCCGGCCACGTTGCGTTCGGCCCGGCTGTTGCGCACGATGACGTTGTTGGACTGGCCGACATAGATGCCCGCATCCGATGCGCCGATGGCGACCACGTCCTCGATCAGCACGTTGGAGGTCTGCACCGGATACAAGCCGTAGGCGCCGTTTTCGGTCTTCGGCTCGCCGGTCCATTCCACGCGCACGCCCCGGATGGTCACGCCCTGCGTGTCGCTGATCTTGATGGCGTCGCCCTTGGCGTCCTCGACCGCGAAGTTCTCCAGCACGACATTGTCGCCCGTCACGAGCAGCCCCTCGGCCCCCGCGATCTGCCCGGCGAAGGACAGGACGGAGGCGTCCATGCCCTCTCCGCGGATGGTCACGTCGTCGGCCGTCAGGGACAGGCCGCGGTCCAGCCTGTGCGTGCCCGCCGGAATGGTGATCACGTCGCCCGGCTGCGCGTCGAGCAGCGCCAGTTGCAGCGTGTCCTGGTAGCTTTCGGCCGCCGCATCCAGCGCGACGGGTTCCGTCTCGCCCTGCGTGCAGCCTGCCAGTCCGACGGCCGATCCGGCCACGAGAGCGGCCCCCATCATCCAGTTTCGCATATCGTCATCCCTCCCGGACTAAAGCATGAACACCGTTCGCAATCGCGTCAAGCTTGTCACCCACGCGCCGTGCCGTTAGCGTTGCGTCATGCCATCTTCCGAAAACGACCCGGCCGGACCGGGACCGGGAGGAGCGCCGCTCAAGCGGACGCCTCCCAAGCAGGCCCGCTCCGTGGCGACACGCGCCGCCATCCTCGATGCGGCGGAGCGGCTTCTCACGGACCGGAGTCCGGACGCCCTGTCGACGCGGCAGGTGGCGGAGACGGCGTCCGTGCCGATCGGGTCGGTCTACCGCTACTTCGACAATATGGACGATCTTCTGCGCCAGCTGTTCGAGCGGATGAATGCGGGAACGCTGCAGACGCTCAAGGCGCCGGGGCCGGAGGCCCACTGGCGCGAACGTCTGGATGTGGGCTTCCTGCAGCTGCGCGCCATGCACGCCGCCCATCCCGCCTACGTCCCGCTCATGGCGCATCTGAAGCGCGAAGGCCGGGAGGAGGACGAGGTGTCGGTCATGCTGCGCACCCTGATCCACGACAGCGCGGCGGAGATGAGCGTGCAGACGGCCCAGGACATCACCCGCACCATCGTGGCGATGCTGGAAGGGGTGGAAGCGCGTCTTCCCAGCCTTCCGCCCGCCCGCCGGGACGCCACGCTGGATCAGGCCCAGATCGCCATCGCCGCCCTGCTGTCGCACCATCTCGACGGCGTTCCGCCTGCCGATCCCTCTGCCACTCCCCCTGCCGCTTCGGGTTGATGCGGGTGCAAGGATGGCTCCGCCGGGCCGCGGTCGGGCTGTGCGTGCTGTTCCTCGCCGTCCACGCCATGGGCCTCGGCCATGCCGTGCTGCCGGTCCAGGGCACGCTCAACATGATGATGCGGCCGGACGGAACCGTCCTTCAGCGCGACTGGGTCCCGATGGAGCGGATCTCCCCGCACCTCGTCCGAGCCGTGATCGCGGCCGAGGACTCGCGCTTCTGTTCGCATGACGGCATCGATGTCGGCGCCGTGCGCGACGCCCTGGCGGACAACCAGGCCGGCGGGCGGCGGCGGGGCGGCTCCACCCTGACCCAGCAGACGGCCAAGAACGTGTTCCTGTGGAACGGCGGCGGATATGCGCGCAAGGCCGTGGAGGCGTGGTTCGCGCTCTATATCGACGCGGTCTGGACCAAGCGGCGCATCCTGGAGGTCTACCTGAACGTCGCCGAATGGGGCGACGGCATATTCGGCGCGGAAGCCGCCGCGCAGGCCCGCTTCGGCAAGCCCGCCGCCGACCTGACCGAGAGCGAGGCTGCCCTGCTCGCCGCCGTGCTGCCCAACCCCAACAAGTGGCGCGTCGATCCGCCCGGTCCATACGTCGGAAGCCGCGCTGCAACCCTGCGACAGCGTGCGAGGGTGGTGCGGAACGAAGGTCTGGACGTCTGCGTGCTCCCGTGAAGAGCCGAACCATCCCGCACCATCAGCGCTATGCCGCCAAGGCATCCGCCTCGTGCAACGGGAAGGTCGCACGGAAGATCGACCCACCGCCTGGCGCGTCCATGTGGCGGAGCGAGCCCCCATTGGCCTGCATGACGACGGCGAGGAACGCCAAGCCGAGGCCGGCCCCCGTTGTGCTGCGGCGGATCGTCGGATCGGCCATAGAGAACGGTTCGAAGAGCAGCTTCACCCGCTCGCGCGGAATGCCTGGCCCCGTGTCACGGACTTCCAACGTCAACGCCGTTCCTGGGTCCATGACAATGCGGGCTTCGATGGTCCCGGCCTCGGTGAACTTGATGGCATTCTCGATCAATTCCCGGGCAACGTTCTGAAACCCTCTGCGGTCGAGAGGGATATCCCGGCCAGACACAGGACCGGGCAGTACGGTCAATCTCAGGTCGCGGCTCCCCAATGTCTCGGACAGGCTTTCCGCGATCGTGACCAGTGCGGATTGCGGGTCCAAGGCGACCAGATCAGGCAAATAGCCTGCCCCGCCATCCGATATGGTCACGCTCCGTTCGACCAGAGCCAGCATCGCTTCGCCGCCCAGGCCGATCGTCTTCGCCAAGTCGACGATCACCTTGTCGCTGGAAAGCGTCTGCAAGAGTTCCGCCAAGGGGATGATGGCATTGAGCGGTGTCCGCATCTCGTGGTTCATCGTGGCCAGGAAGCGCTCCTTGGCTTCCTTCGCGACAAGGGCCTTGCGGTGCCCCTCTTCGGCCGCGTCCCGCGACTGGCGCAGCTTCTGAACCAGGCGGCGTTCCCGGCCGAGGAAGCCCAAGGCGACCATCAGACCGAGCATGGTCACGGCGACAGCGATCAGCGCGGCCTGATTGCGGGCACGCGTCTGGGCGATGATCTCGTCCTTCAGGACCGCTTCCTCGAGGAAACGGTCTTGCAGGACCGTCTGCACTCTCTGCGATTTCGCCACCCGGTCGAAGACAGCCTGGCGCGTTTGCGACTCTCTGTCGACCGCGTCCTGGATCTTGACCTCCAGCAACTGTTCTGTGAGCGCCAGCGCCGTGTCCAGATCCCCGACACGTTTGGCACGACCGGCCTTCAGCGCAAGCACATCGTCCGAAAGGCCTTCGCCGTAAGGCGTGTCTCGGATCGCCGTTTCGGTCAGCTCCAGATAATGGTCGAAGTCCTGGAGCGAGCCGACCTCGATCCGGGCCTGCGCTATGTTGGCGTAGATGTAGGGACGCAGCGAGTCGGGAGGCTGGGACTCCAGCACCGCTTCCAGACTCCGCAAGGCTCCGGCGTGATCCTTCTGTTTCAGGAGAAACCGGCCCATCGTGTAGTGATAGATGGAGACCTGACCCGGCGTTGCGTCGTCCAGATGAGGCTCGGCGATTTTCAGAAGCCGTATTGCGGCGGGCGTCTCTCCGGTGACCGAGATGAGAGCCGCCAGATTGTTGACGGTCGTGAAAGGGTCGATCTTCCGTCCTGTCATTCGCGCATATCGCACGACTTCCTGCATCGTCCAGAGCGCTTGGTCCCGCGCGCCGTTGAGCGTGTGAGAAACGAAAAGCAGTGTATTGGCGTCGTAGATCGCATCCAGCGCCGCAAGCGATGTGTCGCCTTCGGGAATGACGGAAAGCGCCTGCATCAGGGCGCTCGTCGCCGATGGAATATCGTTGGATCTGGCATAATGCGATGCGGTGACGAGCAATGCGGAAAACGCCACATTCCAGTCAGGGTCGACTTGAAGCTCGGCAAGATGTGTCAACACGTCGTGCCGCTTCGGATCCGTTGCCGGCAAGGTCTCGAGATCGCGGAACAGGTCGAAAATCTGCGCCAGCCAGGGATGATCGGCGCGCGTGGCTTCGATGATGGGACCCCAAGGTTCCTTGGTCGCGGAGGAAAGGCGGTCGAAGACGATCCGTCGTGACAGATCTGCGGGTGTCGCCTCTATGTCCGGTTCGACGCCTCCCGCGAATGCCATCCGTGCCAGATGAAAAGGATCAGGCGGTGTTTCCGCCCGAACGGTCGATATTAGGGAGGCATTTAAAACAATTAAAACGGCGAGCGCCACGCGCATCAAGGTGTGCCTCAACATGATCACCGGAGTAGGAGATCATTGTTTAGAGACGGTAAAACAGGGCTGCGTCGAACCCGCTGGAAAGCGAAAAACTCAGCTCAGCACGTCCAGTAATGCCGCTGCGACGGCCGGGATATTGCTGGCATTGGCTCCGGCAATGTTGATGCGCCCGGAGTTGGTCATGTAGATGGCGTGGTCCTCGCGCAGGGCTTCGGCCTGCGCCGGGGTGACGGGCAGCATGGAGAACATGCCGTTCTGGTCGACAACGGCGCGGGCGATATGCTCTCCGCCCTGCACGTCCAGCGCTTCGGACAGGAGGCGTCGGAGGCCGCGCATCCGCTCGCGCATTTCCGTCAGCTCGTCCAGCCACATGCGGCGCAGTTCGCCATGACCCAGAATGCGCTCCACGATTTGCGCGCCGTGGTCCGGCGGCATGGAGATCAGGGTGCGCTGGATCGCGCCGAGCTGGGTCTGCACGGTCCGCGCCTCGTCCGGCGTCCGGCAGACCACGCCCAGCAGGCCGACGCGTTCCTTGTAGAGGCCGAAATTCTTCGACGCCGACACGGTGAACAGGACTTCGGGACAGTCGCGCACCGCCAGCCGCAGCCCGTAGCCATCCTCTTCCATGCCACGGCCCAGGCCCAGATAGGCCAGGTCGACGAAGGGGATGAGGCCGCGTTCGTTCAGGAACGGGATGACGCGGTCCCATTCGGCTTTGGACAGGTCCGCGCCCGTCGGATTGTGGCAGCACCCGTGCAGCAGGACGAGATCGCCCGCCCGCGCATTCGCGCTCAGATGCGCCAGCATGTCGTCGAAATCCACGCCGAGCGTTTCGCGGTTGTAATAGGGATAGCTCTCCATCCTGAAACCGGTCGAGCCGATCAGCGGGATGTGGTTGGCCCAGGTCGGGGTCGAGACCCAGACGGCGGCGTCCGGATTGGCGGCATAGGCCAGCTGGGCTCCGAGGCGCAGCGCGCCGGATCCGCCGGCCGCCTGGCTGGAGGCGATGCGTCCGCTGCCCAGAACGGGATGGTCCGAGCCCAGCACGAGGTCGAGCACGAGGTCTCGGAAACCGACGCGGCCCGTCGTGCCGACATAGGTCTTGGTCCGTTCCTCGTCGAGGATCCGTTCCTCGGCCGTTTTCACGGCGCGCATGATCGGCACGGTTCCGGCGGCGTCCTTGTAGACGCCGACGCCGAGATCGACCTTGGTCTCGCGCGGATCGGCCTGACACTGTTGCATCAGGGCGATGATGGCATCGGGCGGAACGGCGGACAGGCGATCGAACATGACCCGCCCTTAGCCAAGTCCGCCCCGGACGGCCACCCTAGTCGGAGAGGGCAGACGCGCTTTCGTGGCGGTGGGACCGCAAGGCCGCCCGGACGAGGTGCGCCGTGCCCAGCAGGAGGGCGCCCGCCACGGTGAGCAGCGTCTCATGGTCGTGCAGCGCTTCCACGAAGGCGCCCAGCACGAGCAGCGTAGCTCCGGCTGCCGCGCAGAAGCGTATGACGTTGCGCCCCCGGTGCCGGAGCGGAGAGGAAAAGGCGATGGCCGACAGCGGCAGCGCCATCAGCACGAAGAGGCGGTGAAGCCATTCCATCTCCGACAGCACGCCCGCGACCGGCAGCGACACGGCCAAGGCCGGCAGCAGCAGGCAGTGCAGGATGCAGAGCGCGGACAGGGCTGTGGCGGAGTGATCGTAGAGAACGGGGCGGGTTTTCATGATCCGGGTCCTTGGGGTTTGGATAAGGTCTGAGTGTCGGTTCGGGGATGACTGCCGCAAAGCCCCGTCACTTCGATGACGGTGTCTTCGTTGCGGAAGCCCGCATCGCGCACGGCCGTGTGCAGCAGGGCGGAGACAGGACCCGCTTCCATTGGTTCGGCCTGGCCGCACTCGCGGCAGAGCAGGTATGCGACGGGCGACGCGGCCGCGTCCAGGGGGGCTGCGACGAATTTCGACAGGGTCGCGATGCGGTGGGCGAGGCCCATCTCCAGCAACCAGTCCAGCGCCCGGTAGACGGTCGGCGGCTTCTGCGCCCCGACCGCTGCGTCCATGCGGTCGAGAATTTCATAGGCACCGAGCGGACAGGGCGACTCGAGCAGGGTCCTGTAAACATACTCGCGGCTGCGGGTGAAACGGGTGCCGGAGCCTTCGGCCCGGGTGCGGGCAGAGTGAAGGGCGGCGGGAACATCGATGGAAGGCGGGCCGCTGGAGGCGGGCGCCCGGGAAAGAAGCTGGGTCATGAGTGTGTCGTGGGGAAAGACGCCTTGCGGACAAGACGCGGGCGAAATGACGGAAGGCGGCCCGCAAAGGGAAAGCCGCGCGGCGGAACGGTCGTCAGTCGCGAAAGGGCGGCGCGCGCACCGGATCGCCCCGGTCGGGCCTTCCGGCCTGCGAGAGCTCAGGCGAGAGTCCGGGAGCCGGCGAGAGGCTTACCATGGACGCGGCGGGAGACGGCAGGACCGGCAGAGCAAGGCCTGTCTCTCCGGGCCCGGACGCGATCGCGACGGCGACGATCTCGTATTCCGATGTCGCCACCGCGCAGAAGCGGCACTCCGGCACGGCCGGCTGGCGGTCCGGGTCGGAGGCGTCGGCATGATGGTGCCGGTGAGCGTGCGCCGCGAAGGACGGGCCATGCGCGTGCACCGCCGGGTGCGCGTCCGCCATGCCGTCGCCGGAATGGGCGTGGGACACGGCGACGAGTTGCAGCGACACCAGCAACGCGGCCATCAGGGCCACGCCGATCAGCCTGAACAGGGCGAGCGGGGCGGTCCGGGCGCATGGGTGCGAAAGCGCGGTCACGCGCACCCCATAGCGTAATAGAGTAACGACAGCAATCACGACGCTGCCGGAATCCCATCCGCCTGCACAGGCCACGGGCGGGACATTCCGTGTGCGGGACGGGCCACGGGCGGGACCGGGGCATCCCAGGCCATCGAGGGGATTAGGGCTTGCCCCTTGCGCCGGGCTTGCGGCAAGTGAGGGCGAAGGACGCGCGGGGGCTTGCCCGGCGCACAAGGGATAAACGGGGAACCATGGAAAATCTGATCCAAGCCGTGAATGGCTTCGTCTGGGGGCCGATCATGCTCCTGCTGCTGCTGGGCACGGGGCTGTTCCTGACGATCGGCCTGCGCGGCATGTCGATCGCGAAGATTCCTTACGCCTTCCGGCAGCTTTTCCGCAAACGCGGCGCCAACACGGATGCGGGCGACGTGTCGCCTTTCGCCGCCCTGATGACGGCCCTGTCCTCCACAATCGGGACGGGCAACATCGCCGGCGTGGCCGCCGCCATCGCCATTGGCGGACCAGGCGCTGTGTTCTGGATGTGGGTCACGGCCGTGGTCGGCACGGCGACCAAGTTCGCCGAAGGCGTGCTGGCCGTGCGCTACCGCGAGATCGACGCCAACGGGAACCGGGTCGGCGGTCCGATGTACTACATCAAGAACGGTCTGGGCGCGAAGTGGATGCCGCTGGCCATGGCGTTCGCCTTCTTCGGCATGTTCGCCTCCTGGGGCACGGGCAACTCGATCCAGGCCAACTCGGTGGCAGACGTGCTGAACGCCGAATACAGCCTGTCGCCCTGGATCACGGCGACGGTGCTGTCCCTGGGTGCGGGCGCGGTCATTCTCGGTGGGATTAAGCGCATCGGCTCGGTCGCGTCCAAGGTCGTCCCCTTCATGGCAGGCGCCTACATCGTGCTGGGCCTGATCGTGGTCGTCATGAACGCCGGATCCGTTCCCGGAGCCTTCGGCCTGATCATCTCCAGCGCCTTCGGTCTGCAGGAAGCGGGCACGGGCATCGCCATCGGCCTGATGGTCCTGGCCATGCAGAAGGGTGTCGCGCGCGGCATCTTCTCCAACGAGGCCGGACAGGGTTCGGCACCCATCGCCCACGCGGCTGCGCAGAACAACGATCCGGTCAACCAGGGCACGATCGCCATGCTGGGCACAGTGATCGACACGCTGTTCGTCTGCACCATCACCGCGCTGGTGATCCTGACATCGGGCGTGGTTGCGCCGGAATGCCTCGCCGGACCTGAGAACTACCAGCAGCTGCTGACGGGCATTCAGCCCGCAGGCTGCGACACGGGCGCGCCGCTGACGAGTTCGGCCTTCGCCGCGCAATATGGCGAGATGGGACGACACCTCATCCCGGTCGCTCTGACGGTGTTCGCCTTCACGACCATCCTCGGCTGGTCCTATTACGGCGAGCGCTGCACGGCCTTCCTGTTCAGCGAAAAGGCGATCCTGCCCTACCGCGTGATCTACATCCTCGTCGTGTTCGCCTCTGCCGCCGCCATCGCGCTGGAGGACCAGGTGGGCAACATCGTCAATCTGTTCTGGCTGATGGCCGACACGCTGACGGGGCTGATGGCCGCGCCGAACCTGATCGCGCTGATCTTCCTGTCGCCTGTCGTGTTCAAGCTGACGCGCGACTATTTCGACAAGGAAAAGGAAGCGACCGACGGTCTGATCGATCAGGACGACCTGCCGCGCGGATCGTAGGACGCCTTCCAGCGACACAAAAAAAGCCCGCCTCACCGAGGCGGGCTTTTTCATGAGCCGGAGCGCTATGGACTAGCGGCGGGTCCGCTGCGCGGCGCCCGGATAGACGGCGTAGGGATGGCTCGCGCCCGTGGGCGGATGGGCATAGGCCGGGCCGGAATAGGCGGCGTTGGGATGGTCCGTGGAGCGCGGCACCGGCAGACCCGACGTGACCGCACCGTGATGCAGGGTTCCATGATGTACCGGGGCCCCACCTAGGACAACGCCGTGCGAGGGCGCGACGGAATAGGACGTCTGGCCGCCCGCAAGCGCGCCGGAAGACAGGGTCGTGCGCGT
Organism: Litorimonas sp.; assembly: GCA_049647245.1. Lineage (GTDB taxonomy): Bacteria > Pseudomonadota > Alphaproteobacteria > Caulobacterales > Maricaulaceae > Litorimonas. The sequence continues at coordinate 2,045 of JBARXH010000042.1, read as the reverse complement.
TGTCGTGTGGACGGTCGGGCGGTGGATCGTGACGGTTCGGCCTGCGAACGGGCTGTGCGTCTGCGCATGGGTCGTCTGGACGGGGCGGTACTGGGTCGTGCCGCTGGGCATCGGATGGTGGGAGACCTGCGGCGAAGAGGGCTTGCAGACCACGCGGCGCCATTCATAGCGCGCCTCCGAGACCAGGCGGCGGCCCTGCACCTGCCCGTATTGCGCCGGAACCTCGACATGGGACGCTCCGCCCGCGTCGGTCAGGACCTGGACATGGACGTTGCGGTACTCGGCCGGAATCGGGACTTTCCTGACGCCGCCGGGGTCGGTCACGACCTGCTTGGTGATGGTCTCGAAGGCGGGCGGTACGGGCGTCCGGTGGACCTGGCCGGGACGGGTCATCACGTCGCGCGTGACCGTCACGCTCTCGCCGGGCTGTTCCACCAGGCACCAGATGACGCAATCGTCCAGACAGCGCTGTCCGCCGGTCTCGCCGTAATGCGTTGTCGAGCTGTAGCCCTTGCCGCCCCGGCCCGCATCGGCGGTGGAGTGGATGATGTAGCCCTGCGCGCGCAGCTTCGCGGGATTGCCGCGTTTCCAGACCAGGCGCGACTGGCCGCGTTGCACGGTTTCCGTCACCGTCTGAAAGGTCGGCTCCGACACGGACAGCTTCTCGTAGGCCGGCCGGGTCATGACCTGCTCCCGCACCGTGCCGTAGGTCGGCTGGCGCACCTCGAAGCGGACGCTCGGCTCCTTGACCATGACGCGCTCGGTCCGGGACTCCAGCCGGGGCTGCTGCACGGACAGGCGCTTGTGGGCCTCGCGGGTCAGCACGTTTTCGGTGATGGTTTCGTAACGCGCCGGGATTTCCACGCGCGCATAGCATTCGCCCGCCACCGGGTTGGGCGGCTCGAGGTCGGGGACGTAGGAGGGCGGGAGCGGTCCGCTGCCCGCCATCGCCGTTCCGGATGCCCAAAGCAGGGACAGGGCCGTGGTGCCGAGGATCAACCGTGTGTGACGCATCTGGATCGCCTCCGGGCGTTAAAACACTTTATTCACCATAACCCCCTGCGCCGTCCAGACCGAACAGGAAATGAACAGCGGCTATGTCCCGGTTACGGAATCAGCTTTTTCGCTCGCAGCCAGCGCGCGGATATCCCGCCGAGCCAGGCCCCGGCGAGGTTGGCGAGCGCATCCAGTGCGGACGCGGTGCGCCCGATCCCGCTCAAGGCCTGCGCCGCTTCCATGGCCAAACCGTAGGTGGCCGCGCCCGCAATCACCCATCCGAGCGCCAGACGCGGCCATCCCAAGGCGAGCGCGCCGGAGAGCGCGCCATAGGCGACCAGATGTTTCAGCTTGTCGATATGCAGGAGGCTGTCCACGCCGCTGGGCGGTTCCAGCGACAGATAGGCGATGGCCACGGCGATCAGCACCGCAGCGATTCGGGACAGGCGCGTCATACCCCGGACTGTGGCCGCGCGGAACGCGAACCGCAAAGCGAAATCCGCCAACCAAGATCTGGTGGGTCCCCACCCGCCATAACCCGGCATGACTTGTAAAATCTGGCATCTATGGCACGGGAAGGCTCTGCTGTTTTCCAATCCCTGACGAGGTGAACCCATGGATGTTCTAGACCCCAAGGAAGTCGCGCAAGGCCTGGACGGCTGGACGGGCGGCGACGATTTCATCACCAAGGTCTTCAAATTCACGGACTTCGCGGAAGCCTTCGGCTTCATGACCCGCATCGCCATTATGGCCGACAAGATGGATCACCACCCGGAGTGGTTCAATGTCTACAACCGCGTGGACGTCACCCTGACCACCCATGATGCGGGTGGCGTGACACACAAGGACGTGACCCTGGCCGAAGCGATGGAAGCGGCCGCCTAGCCCGCCTTCCGCCGCCTGCCTCCCTTCCAAGACGAAAGACCGACATGACCCGACTGCTCCGCCTCTCCGCTTCCGCCGCCGCCCTGCTCTGCGTGGCTGCGCCCGCCGTCTCGCAGACGACCGCCGCGCCCGGCGAACCGGACGGTCTGGCCCAGCACTTCACC
>JBARXH010000041.1:0-1510 GCA_049647245.1 Litorimonas sp. | reverse complement strand
GTCCATCAATGCTCCGCTGACCCCGTCTACACGCCATATCATCGACGGGCGGACCCTCGCCCTGATGAAGCCGGACAGCTATCTGGTGAACACGTCGCGCGGGGAGATCATCGACGAAGCGGCCCTGGCCGACGCGCTCGCCCATGGCCGCCTCGCCGGGGCGGGACTGGACGTGTACGAGGACGAACCGCGCCCCCATCCCGCGCTCCTGGGTCTCGAAAACGTGATTCTCGCGCCGCACATCGGATCGGCTACGCATGAGAGCCGGCGCGAAATGGGCGAAAAGGTTCTGATCAACATCCGCGCCAAGATGGACAACCACGCCTGTCCGGACCGCGTGCTTCCGCCCGGCGCGCGCCTGTCTCTCGCCTCCTAGAAGGAACATCCATGAAGATCCCTGCCCTGATCTCCTCCGCTGCCCTTATCGCCTCCGTCGTGATGATCGGTGCGGCCGCGCCCTTGGCCGCCCACGCCCACGACCAGCACTCCCGCACGGTCGCCCGCCCCGCGCCTGCCGACCCGCAGCTGTCCGTCGTGACCATCACGGACGGCCTGCACGTGCTCTACGGTCCCGGCGGCAATATCGGCGTCTCCTCCGGCGAGGACGGCGTCGTGCTGGTGGACGACAAGTTCTCCCGAAACGCAGACGAGATCCTCTACCGCGTGGAGCAGATCGCCGGTCCGGAGGCGGAGCTGCTCTTCGTGATCAACACCCACCTGCACGGCGACCATAGCGGATCCAATCCGGAAATGGCCGAAGCCGGCGCGCTGATCATGGCCCACGAGAACGTCCGCATCCGCATGGGCACGAGCTACATGAACAAGCAGTTCGGCCGCACGGTCGAGGCCAAGGACGAGACGTTCTGGCCCGTCGTGACCTTCACCGACGAAGCCAGCCTTCACTTCAACGGACTGACCGCCCGGGCCATCCACATCCCGACCGCCCACACGGACGGCGATTCCATCATCCATTTCGAGGAAGCCAACACCATTCACATGGGCGACAATCTCTTCCTCGGCATGTTCCCCTTCGTGGATGTCGACAGCGGCGGGTCCATGCCCGGCATGATCGCGGCGCACGACGCCGCGTTGGCCCTGTCGGACGAGGACACGGTCATCATCCCCGGCCACGGGCTGATCACGGACAAGGCGGGGCTGCAGGCCGCGCGGGACCAGCTGCAGGACATTCTCGACCGGGTGCGCGTGCGCATGGACGCGGGCGAAGCGCTTGACGCCATCATCGCCGCCGATCCGCTCGCCGATCTGGCGGAGCTGGACGGGTTCATCGACCGCGCCGGGATCATCACAGCGGCGTGGCGTTCGCTCGGCGGTGCATTCGAATAGGGCTCAGTGGCTCTGGGCGGGGCGTCACCCCGCCGACACGCGACGGTCACACGCAGAGTATAGGTCCTGACGAAGAGTGCCCGGAAGAGGCGCTCCGCCCGGACCTGACGAAAAGGGGAGAGAGACATGCGGATTTCACGACGCGACGCGCTGCGCAGCGCGGTTC
>JBARXH010000040.1:0-18316 GCA_049647245.1 Litorimonas sp. | reverse complement strand
GCGTGGCCTTGCCGAAGCGGTAGCGGAAGCCCGTCATCACCGTGTGCGACTGGATGTCCTCGACGGTCGTGTTCAGCTCGCTGAAGACACCACCGACATTGGCGACGTTGGCCTGGATGGCCGTACCGCCGACATTGCGGCTGCCCAGATCCATGTAACGGTAGTTCGTGTCCCAAGTCAGGTTGTCGGTGATGTTGTAGCCGAGACCCGCGATCAGGTTCCAGGCAAAGCCCGTATCGTCATCGTCGACGATGCAGGCGCGGGCCGTGTTGGCGCCGACCGGACGGGTCACGCAAGCGGGGTGACGGACGAGGACCGTGCCCGTGTCGTTCACGAAGTCACGCGCGGCAAGGCCGATATCCATCTTGGCCAGGCCGACACCGGCACCGACATAGGGCTCCCAGTTGCCGAAGTCCTCGAAGTCGTAGAGGGCGTTCAGCATCAGGCTGGAGGCGCGGAACTTGGCGGAGGATTCGGGCTGTCCGCTGATCGCGCCCATGTCGTTGTAGAGCTGCGAACCTTCCAGCTCGACGCGCCATCCGTTTTCGAAGTCGAAACCGATGCCGAGGCCGAGCGCGAGGTTGCCTTCGCCGTTCACTTCGCCGGCCATGCCGTCGAACGTAGAGTTGCGCGGAACGATGTCGGAATCGGTGAACACGCCGTAACCGGCCTGTCCCTTGATGTAGACACCGCTGTCCTGTGCGGATGCGACGGTCGGTGCTGCCACCAGGGCCGTCGCGGCTGCGGCGATGAGAAGCGAATGCTTCATGATAATCCTCCGTGAATGGTCTCAGCCATTGTTTCTTCTGTAGGTATGCGCACGCAATCCGGGCGCGAGTCCTATAACCCCGCTACACGAAAGCGTTCCCAAATGCCAACGGGACTTTTCGATTTAGATAAAGATTTCCGCCGAATAAGACTAAAACGTTGCAAATCTGCATCAGTTTTAAGGTCTGGCCAAAGGCGGAGACGAAGGCAAGCGGCTGGTACGCCCACACGGACTCGAACCGTGGACATCCTCATTAAAAGTGAGGCGCTCTACCAACTGAGCTATGGGCGCTTGCCAGATATGGACACCGGAGAGGGCGCAAAACGCGCCGTTCCGGAGCGCGCGCTACCTAGGCGCGGCTCCCCGGCCCGTCAACCCATGCCGCGCGCCGATCTGCTATTTCCATGCGGCGCGGAAACGCGCGGCAAACGCCTCCAGCGTGCCCGCCGCGATTTCTATTCTGAGACGGCGCATCAGGTCCTCGAAATAGGCGATGTTGTGCCAGGACAGGATCATCTGGCCGAGCATTTCCCCCGACCGGATCAGGTGATGCACATAGGCCTTGCTGTAATCGCGGGACGCCGGGCAGTCGATCTCGGGATCGAGCGGCTCGTCGGCGTCCGCGAACTCCGCCCGCTTGATGTTATAGGGACCCCGGTCCGTCCAGACCTGGCCGTGACGGCCGGAACGCGTGGGAATCACGCAGTCGAACATGTCGATGCCGCGCACTACCGCCTCCACGAGGTCGATCGGCTTGCCCACACCCATCAGGTATCGCGGCCGGTCTTGCGGCAGATGCGGCGTGGTGACGTCGAGCACGTTGCACATGGTCTCGTGCCCCTCCCCGACGGCCAGCCCGCCCACGGCGTAGCCGCCATAGCCGCCCGCTTCGATGGAGCGGCGGGCCGACTCGGCGCGGAGATCCTCGTAGACGGAGCCATGCACGATGGCAAAGAGGGTCTGGTCCGGGCGTTCGCCGAAGGCGTCCAGCGACCGTTCGCCCCAGCGCAGGGACAGCTCCATCGATTCGCGGGCCTGATCCGGGGTCGCCGGAAAGGGCGTGCATTCGTCGAACTGCATGCAGATGTCCGCGCCGAGCAACTCGGCCTGGATCTCCATCGAGCGCTCGGGCGAGAGCATGTGCTTGCTGCCGTCGATGTGGGAGCGGAACTCCACCCCCTCCTCGCTCATCTTGCGCAGCTTGGAGAGCGACCAGACCTGGAAGCCGCCCGAATCGGTCAGCATCGGCCCGCTCCAGCCGCAGAAGCGGTGGAGGCCGCCCAGGGCCTTGATCCGCTCCGCTCCCGGGCGGAGCATCAGGTGATAGGTGTTGCCGAGGATGATGTCCGCCCCGGTCTGGCGGACCTGCTCCATGTAGACCCCCTTGACGGTCGCTGCTGTGCCGACTGGCATGAAGGCCGGTGTGGCGATGTCGCCGCGCCGCGTGTGCAGCGTGCCCGTCCGGGCGCGTGCGTCCGTGGCGTGGATCTCGAAGGGAAAAACGGCCACGTCTTAGGCCTTCCAGATCAGCGAACTGTCGCCATAACTGTAGAAGCGGTAGCCCATCTCGATCGCATGGGCGTAGGCTGCCAGCATCCGGTCCAGACCCGCCAAGGCGCTGACCAGCATAAAGAGGGTCGAGCGCGGCAGGTGGAAATTGGTCATCAACCCGTCCACGGTCTGGAACTCGTATCCCGGCGTGATGAAGATATCGGTGTCGTGCGCCTGCGCGACGATCTCGCCGCCCTCGCGCGCGGCGCCCTCCAGCGTCCTCAGCGCGGTGGTGCCGACCGCAATCACGCGGCGGCCGTCGCGCTTGGCCCGGTTGACGGCCTGCGCGGCGGAAGGTGCGATGATGAAATGCTCGCTATGCATCTCATGGTCGTCCGTGTTTCCGGCACTGACCGGCAGGAAGGTTCCGGCTCCGACATGCAGCGTCACTTGGGTGACCTCGATCCCGCGTGCGCCCAGCGCCTCGAACAGAGCAGGTGTGAAGTGCAGCCCCGCGGTCGGCGCGGCGACGGAACCCGACTTAGACGGATCGGCATAGACGGTCTGGTAGTCCGTGGCGTCGCGCGAATCCACGGCGCGCTTGCGCCCGATATAGGGCGGCAGGGGCATGTGACCGACCGTCTCGAACGCCGCGTCGAGGTCGGCCCCGCTCCGGTCGAACCGCAGCACGGCCTGCGCGCCGTTGCGGCTGACCACGGATGCCGACAGGTCGCCAAAGCTCAGGCGGTCGCCGTCTCTGAGGCGCTTGGCCGGCCGGACGAAGGCAGCCCAGTCGCGGGATGGGTCGTGGCCATCCGCCGCGGAGGCGCGCTCCAGCAGGTTGACGTCGACCGTGACGTCCCCGCCGCCGCCATGGGCGCGGGCAGGCCGGACCCCCTTGAGCGCGGCCGGGAAGACACGGCTGTCATTGAGCACGAGCAGGTCGCCGGGCTGGAGAAGCGCGGGCAGGTCCGTCACGACATGGTCGGACAGGCCGCCTCCGCCCGCCCCGTCTCCAACGCGCAAGAGCCGCGCGGAGTCGCGCGGCTCGGCCGGCCGGAGAGCGATCCGCGTCTCCGGCAGCTCGAAGTCGAAGAGATCGACGTCCATGACGCCCTCTATGGCAAGGGGCGGGCGCTAGCCCTCGACGACGGAGGCCTTGACGATCTTGCCCGGATAGCGCGGCGGCTCGCCCTTGGGCAGCGCATCGACGAGGTCCATCCCGTCCTCGACCTCGCCCCAGACCGTGTACTGGCCGTCGAGGAACTGGCTGTCGTCGAGGCAGATGAAGAACTGGCTGGATGCGCTGTTCGGGTTGGACGACCGCGCCATGGAACACACGCCGCGCAGGTGCGGATGCTTGTTGAATTCGGCCGGAATCTGCTTCTTCGCGCCGCCCATGCCGGTGCCATCCGGGCAACCGCCCTGGGCCATGAACCCGTCGATGACGCGGTGGAAGGTCAGCCCGTCATAGAAGCCGTCACGCGCGAGCGAGGTGATCTGCTCGACATGTTTGGGCGCGAGGTCGGGGCGCAGCAGGATGGTGATGTCGCCGGTCTGGCCCGTCTGGGTATCGACGGACAGGATGAGTTTCTCGGTCATGGAAAGCCTTGCTTTGGAAAGGAGTGCGAGGGTGGAAAGCGGAGCGTGCGCCTAGAGGGTCCGCGACGGGATATCGATGTCGCAGATGTCGTCGTAGCTCTGGGTTTCGATCCAGTCGGAAAAGGCGTCCGATTGGGTGTCGAGCACCTGGATGGTGGGACGATCCTCTTCCGGCAGGTCGGCGGCGATGCGCACGCGGTTCATCTGGTCGGGCACAAAACCCGGTACGTCGCCGACCGTGCCGACCTTGAAGGCGGTCAGCGCGTCGCGGCCCGACACCGTGTTGCCCCAGATGGAATAGCTGTTGTCGAGATGCTCGGCCTTGCCGCGCATCAGGAAGAACTGGCTGTTGGCGCTGTTGGGATCCGATGCCCGCGCCATGGAGGTCACGCCCGGGCAGTGCAGGCCCATGGCGCCGACCTTGCCGTCCTGCGTCAAAATCGCCTGGCTGATCGGCTGGCTGACGACCGGCAGCGCCTTGTAGAAGCCCGTAGCGAGCGCCCCGGCCTCTTCTTCGCTGCGCGTGCTAACGAGGGTCACCGGCATGTCGTCGCCGCGGCGGAAGTTGAACTCCGCCGGGATGTTGGGCAGATCGCTGTCGCCCGTCCCGTCGCCGTTCCGGCCGTCGCCCGTCTGGTTCATGAAGCCGTCGATGACGCGGTGGAACGTCACGCCGTCATAGAAGCCGCTGCGGGTCAGAGACTTGATCTGCGCGACGTGGAGCGGTGCGATCTCCGGATAGAGTTCGACGCCGAGCATGCCGTAGGCCGTGTCGATCAGCATCAGGTTCTCCGGGTCGACCGTTCGCCAAGCCGAATCGGGAAAGCCGGATTGCGCTTCGACCGCGCCGTCCGCGTAGCTGGTCTGCTCCGCGGAGCAGGCGGGCGTGGCGATGCAGAGCACGGAGAGCGCGGAAAGTCTCAGCAGGGTCTTCATGTGAACTTGTCCTTCAGTCGCACCGCGACCTCCGGGGTCACGAACGGGTCGATGTTGCCGCCGAGCCGCGCGATCTCCTTGACGAGACGCGACGCGATGGTCTGGAACTGCGGGTCCGCCATGAGGAAGACCGTTTCGATGTCCGGATTGAGCCGGTCGTTCATCCCGGCCATCTGGAACTCGTATTCGAAGTCGGACACGGCCCGCAGGCCGCGCACTATCATGCCCGCGCCGCATTCTTCAACGAAGTGTATCAGCAGGCCTTCGAAGGGCCGCACTTCCACCTCGATGCGGTCGCGGAAGGGCGCGACGACATTCTCCACCATCTCCACGCGCTCGGTCAGCGCGAAGAGCGGGTTCTTGCCCCGGTTGATGGCCACGCCCACGACGAGCTTGTCGCACAGGCGCGACGCACGCTTCAGAATGTCCAGATGCCCCAGCGTCATGGGGTCGAACGTGCCCGGATACAGGGCGATGCGTTGGGGCTTGGTCGTCGTCATAGAGGCGCTGACTTACCGGAGAGCCTGCAGCCCATCCAGAAGATTCCGTGACCGAAGCGAAAGCGCCCTAATCCTCTGAGGCGACGGCTTCGCGGGCCACTCGCAGTTCCTCGGCCATGCGGTCGCGGATCGCCTGGTCGGACATGGTCACGCCGGCGGCGGACAGGTCCGCGCTCAGCTTGCGGAACACGTCGTCGTCGCCCGCCTCCTCCATGTCGGCGACAATGACCTGCAGCGCGTAGGCCTCGGCTTCGGCTTCCGACTTGCCCATCAGGGACGCCGCCCAATGGCCGAGCGCCTTGTTGCGGCGGGCTTCGGCCTTGAACTCTTTGGCCGCGTCGAGGACGAAGCGGGTTTCGGAGGCATTCTTGCGGTCGTCGAAGGAAGACATGGCGGGGCTCTCGGCAAAAGGCGGGGATCGGTTCGTCCGCGCATTACTAAGCGCCCCTCTGTGCGGCAAGGCGCAACTTATCCCGTCTTGGGGTGCGCGCGGCGTTGCCGCATCGCCCCGGCTCGTCTATGGGACGCCACCTCACCCACGGGAGCGAAAGGCCGCCGGCCTCACGCAAGCAGATATGAGCCGCCGCAAGCAGATCTACGAAGGCAAGGCCAAGATCCTCTACGAAGGACCGGAGCCGGGCACGCTGGTCCAGTATTTCAAGGATGACGCCACCGCCTTCAATGCCGAGAAGAAGGCCGTGCTCGACGGCAAGGGCGTGCTGAATAACCGCATCAGCGAGTTCATCATGCTCCGCCTGATGGAAATCGGCATCCCGACTCATTTCATCCGACGCCTGAACATGCGCGAGCAGCTGATCAAACGTGTCGAGATCGTCCCACTCGAAGTGATCTGCCGGAACGTAGCCGCTGGAACCATGGCGAAGCGACTCGGCATGACCGAGGGCGAGAAGCTGCCACGCTCCGTAGTGGAATTCTGCTTGAAGCGCGACGACCTCGGCGATCCGCTGATCGCGGAAGAGCATATTTACGCCTTCGGCTGGGCGAGCCAAGGGGAACTGGACGAGATCATCGCCATGACGCTGCGCATCAACGACTATCTGCAAGGCATGTTCGCCGGCATCGGCATCAAGCTGATCGACTTCAAGCTTGAGTTCGGACGCCTGCCCCATCCCGACGGGCTGGGCGGACACATGATCGTCCTGGCGGACGAGATCAGCCCCGACAGCTGCCGCCTGTGGGACCGCGAAACGGACAAGAAGCTCGACAAGGACCGGTTCCGCCGCGACCTCGGCGAGGTCACCGAAGCCTATCAGGAAGTGGCGACGCGCCTGGGCATCCTCAAGCCCAACCCCTCGCCCGCCAACATCTCCGTCATCTCCTCCAACGACTGACCTCGAAGGACCTCCCATGATCGCTCGCGTCTATGTCGGCCTGAAACCCGGCGTGCTGGACCCGCAGGGCCGCACCATCGCCGCTTCGCTCAACGATCTCGGCTTCGGCGAGGTCACCGACGCCAAGCAGGGCAAGGTCATCGAATTGAGCCTGACAGGCGACGATCCGGAGGCCGCTGAGAGCCGCGTCCGGGAGATGTGCGAAAAGCTGCTCGCCAATACGGTGATCGAGAGCTACCGCATCGAGATCGACCACGAGAGCGCCTGAGCCGTGCGCACCGCCGTCATCGTCTTCCCCGCCTCCAACTGCGACCGCGACGCGGCCACCGCTCTGGAGCGCGCCACCGGCAAGGCGCCGCTCATGATCTGGCACAAGGAAACCGAAGTGCCCGACGATGTCGGCTTCGTGGTCGTGCCGGGCGGCTTCTCCTATGGCGACTATCTGCGCTCCGGCGCGATCGCCGCCAACTCGCCCATCGTGCAGGACCTGAAGCGCAAGGCGGACGCCGGCCTTGCCGTGCTGGGCATCTGCAACGGCTTCCAGATCCTGACCGAAGCCGGGATGCTGCCGGGTGCGCTGATGCGCAACGCCAGCCAGAAATTCGTCTGCCGCGTCAGCCGCCTGAAGCTTGCCAACGCGCAGACGCGCTTCACAAAGCTCTACGATGCGCGCAACGAGATCGACATCCCGGTCGCTCATCATGACGGCAACTATTTCGCCGATGACGAGACGCTGCGGCGCGTCGAAGGCGGCGGACAGGTGGTGTTCCGCTACAGCCAGAACCCCAACGGCTCGCGCAACGACATTGCCGGCATCGTCAATGCGCAAGGAAACGTGCTCGGCATGATGCCCCACCCCGAACGTGCCGTCGATCCGGTGCATGGTGGCACGGACGGCACGGCCCTGTTCCAATCGATCCTGGGGACGCTCTAATGTCCGAAACGGAAATCACGCCCGAGGTCGTCGCCGAGCACGGCCTGTCCAAGGACGAATACCAGATCGTGCTCGACCGGCTGGGGCGCGAGCCCAACCTGACGGAGCTGGGCATCTTCTCGGTCATGTGGAGCGAGCACTGCTCCTACAAATCCTCGCGGCGCCATCTCGGCAAGTTCCTCACGACGAGCGACCGGGTCATCCAGGGTCCGGGCGAGAATGCGGGCGTGATCGACATCGACGATGGCGACGCGATCATATTCAAGATGGAGTCTCACAACCACCCCTCCTTCATCGAACCCTACCAAGGCGCGGCGACGGGCGTGGGCGGCATCATGCGCGATGTCTTCACCATGGGCGCGCGGCCCATCGCCCTGATGAACGCGCTGCGCTTCGGCGAGCCGAACCACCCTAAAACCAAGGCGCTGGTGAGCGGCGTCGTGGCGGGTATCGGCGGCTACGGCAATTGCGTCGGCGTGCCGACCGTGGGCGGGGAGACCAACTTCCACGCCGGCTACAACGGCAACATCCTCGTCAACGCGATGTGCGTCGGCCTCGCCCGGGCGGACAACGTCTTCTATTCCGCCGCCAAGGGCGTGGGGAATCCGATCTTCTATGTCGGCTCCAAGACGGGCCGGGACGGAATCCACGGCGCGACCATGGCGTCGGCCGAATTCGACGATGACAGCGAAGAGAAGCGCCCCACCGTCCAGGTCGGCGATCCGTTCACGGAAAAGCTGCTGATCGAGGCGTGCCTGGAACTGATGGCGACCGACGCCATCATCGCGATCCAGGACATGGGCGCGGCGGGCCTGACCAGTTCCTCCATCGAGATGGCGGACAAGGGCGGCGTCGGCATCCGGCTGAACCTCGACCACGTGCCGCAGCGCGAAGAGGGCATGAGCGCCTACGATATGATGCTGTCGGAGTCCCAGGAGCGGATGCTCATGGTGATCAAGCCCGGCAAGGAGCCGCTCGCCTTCCAGGTCTTCGAGAAGTGGGGTCTGGACGTGGCCGAGATCGGCACGACGACCGATACGGGCCGCCTGGTGCTGGATCATGCCGGCAAGACGGTCTGCGACATTCCCATTGCCCCGCTGGCCGACGATGCGCCCAATTACGACCGCCCGCACGTGCCGACCGAGCCGCGCGAGGTGCTGCAACCGCATCAGGTCGAGGAACCTGCCGACTATAACGATGCACTGCTGCGCGTGATGACCGACTCCGACATCGTCTCGAAGCGCTGGATCTGGGAACAGTATGACCGCCACGTCATGGCGGACACGGTGGATAGCAGCCAGAGCGGCGGCGACGCGGCCATCGTGCGCATCCACGGACCGGACGGGCCGACCAACAAGGCCGTCGCCATCACCACGGACTGCACGCCGCGTTACTGCTATGCCGATCCCGTGCAGGGCGGGCGCCAGGCCGTAGCGGAAAGCTGGCGCAACCTCACGGCCGTCGGCGCGGACCCGGTCGCCATCACGGATTGCCTGAACTTCGGCAACCCGGAACGGCCCGAGATCATGGGCCAGTTCGTGGGCTGCATCGAGGGCATGAACGAAGCCTGCCGGGCCTTCGACTACCCGGTCGTGTCTGGCAACGTGTCGCTCTACAACGAGACCAACGGCGTCGCCATTCCGCCGACCCCGGCCGTGGGCGGGGTCGGACTGGTGCCCGATATCGGCCTGCTGAAAACCCTGAAGGGCGCGCGCGAGGGCGATACGCTGATCCTGATCGGGGCCACGCAGGGCTGGCTCGGCTCTTCCATCTATCTGCGCGCGGTGGCGAACCGCGAAGACGGCGCGCCGCCCGCCGTGGACCTCTCCGCCGAAAAGTCGAATGGCGACTATGTGCGCAAGCTGATCCGCAACCGCCGTGTGGCGGCCGTGCACGACCTGTCGGACGGCGGTCTGGCCGCGGCCGCCTGCGAGATGGCGTTCGCCTCCGGCGTTGGCGCCAGCCTGTCCAACCCGTCCGACCTGCCCGCACACGCCTGGTACTTCGGCGAAGACCAGGGCCGCTATCTGGTGGCGACGGACAAGAACTCCATCAACCCGATCCTGACAACAGCGGAGGGCATGGGTGTCCCGGCCGTCGTCGTGGGCACGGTCGGCGGCAACCGCATCGCGGCGGCCGGGGCCTTCGACGTTACGCTGGACGGACTGCGCCAGCGCTGGGAAGGTTGGATGCCGGAGCTGATGTCCGGCGCGACCGAAACCGTTTAGGAGGACCGATCGATGGCGATGGAAGGCGACAGGATTGCGGCCATGATCAAGGCGGGGCTGCCCGACGCACAGGTCGAGATGATCGACCTGGCGGGCGACAACAACCATTGGAAAGCCGTCATCACGTCCGAGGCCTTCCGGGGCAAATCCCGCGTGGCGCAGCACCAGCTCGTCTATGCCGCGCTGAAGGGCAAGATGGACGGCGCGGACGGAGAACTCCACGCCCTCGCCCTGGAAACGCGCGCACCCTAGAGCCACCACACCAGCCCGGCCCTGCGGACCGCACATCGTCACGCGCTTGTCAGTTGAACGGCGGCGCGGGCCACCCTAACTGACTGCCAACACCTCAGAAGCCCCGACACTCAAAGGAGAGTCGCATGACCGACACGACCACACGCGACCAGATCGCCCAGACCGTTTCCGCCAACGACGTCGTTCTCTACATGAAGGGCACGCCGACCTTCCCGCAATGCGGGTTCTCGTCCACGGTCGTGCAGGTCTTCGACTATCTCGGCGTGGACTACGCGTCTGTCAACGTTCTGGAAGATCCGGCGATCCGCCAAGGCATCAAGGACGTCAACAACTGGCCCACCATCCCGCAGGTCTTCGTCAAGGGCGAGTTCATCGGCGGCTGCGACATCGTCCGCGAAATGTTCGAATCCGGCGAACTGCGCACGCTTCTGGCGGACAAGGGTGTGGAGATGGCGGCCTAGTCCCGTCCACCGGCAACGACTTCCGGGCTTAACCCTTCGTTGACCTCCTTTAAAGACTGCGCACAATTCCGCCATAATTTGGGCCAGTATCCGGTCCCATGCCGCAGATCGGATGGAGATTTGGCTTCAAGAACAGTCGCGGTGGCAGCGGCCTCCGTTTTGCTCGCACGTCTGCCCATCGAGCCGTTCAGGGCCGCCGCGGAGGCCTGCTCCAGTCGGCGGCAAAAGCCGCCTTGTTCGTCGTGCTTGTCCAGACGGGTTTGCACTATGTTCCGGCGGCCTTCCATCCGGACCGGCTGCTAGCCCGGATAGATCCGATCATTCTTGGGTCGTCCGGCTCCGGACCGGATGCGATTCTCCCGGACATCTGGTCGAGGATACAGTTGAGAGGCGGCTACGTCCGGAAGGGCGAGACACTGCTCGTCCGGCATGAACTCCCTGCGGGGAGCGATCTGGACCTGATCGTCATGCGATGCAGAACCGTCCGGGTCCCGCTCACGCCCTGCGACGCCGTTGCGCAGGAAAGCCTGAACATCCGGAGCCGCAGGGGGCTGACGCGCGTCGTGATCGGAACGCCGGGCTTCTACTCGTTCCGAAGCCGGACCCGCGCCGAGGAGAGCTACGTGATCTGGCGACGGGCCAAGACCGATGCGGGCATGAAATCGTTCGCCGCCATGTCGAAAGCAGACGAGAACACTGGAGGCCGATCCTGACTCCGCCCCCCATATTTTAGTGCGAGTTAACTTTTTTGGTTCAATGTGAACCCAGGAGGTGCACTTATGCCGTCCTTTACGCGCGCCAGCTTTTCCAAGAATTCCAAGAAAGATGATCTCCAGAACAGCGCCAGATCGGCTGCGCTGCGCTATCTGAGCGGCCTCGACAAGGAAGCGAGCGTACGGGATCAGATCATCCAGATCTGCACTGCAGCCGCGATCATGCTCGCCGTGATCTATTCGTTGCTCCATTACATCCCGCTGCTCAAGCAGGTTGACGGTCGGGACGCGCTTCATCTGACCAGCACGGAGCCAACCGATGCGGGTCGCAACCCCGACGGACTCCACTCTTTCAGTGTCTCCCTGGAAAGCCATTTCATGCGCCGCACCCCGCTGCGGAGCGGACAGAGCGTGCGCATCTCCTATGATGTGCCGCCCGGAGCCAAGATAGACCTGCACATCCGTCAATGCCGCCGCATCTACGTGCTGGAAGTCTTCATCTGTCTCCTTCGCTCGAAGGAGACGATCCGCATCACGGGCAAGACCCGCGGGTCGCGCATCCTGCAATTTCCCGATGGCGGCTTCTATCACTTCAGCGAGACGGTCCGGACGGTGGACGGCGGAGGAACGTCAAAAGTGGTCTGGCTTCGGGGCGAGTCCGCATCTCCCCACGAAAAAGCCCGCCTCGAAGAGGCGGGCCTGGAGTCTCGCAGCTGAGCTTTTCGCTTAGCGGGAGTAGAATTCGATCACGAGGTTCGGTTCCATCTGCACCGGATAAGGCACTTCGTCGAAGCTCGGCACGCGGGTGAAGGTGGCCTTCATGCCCTTGACGTCGAGATCGACATATTCCGGCACTTCGCGCTCGGCCAGTTCCAGCGCTTCGAGGACCAGGGCCATGGTCTTGGACTTCTCGCGAACCTCAATCGTATCGCCCGGACGCACGCGGTAGGACGGGATGTTGACCTTCTTGCCGTTCACCAGGACGTGGCCGTGGTTCACGAACTGACGGGCCGCGAAGACAGTCGGCACGAACTTGGCGCGGTAGACGACGGCGTCCAGACGCTGCTCCAGCAGGCCGATCAGGTTCTCGGACGTATCGCCCTTCATGCGGGTGGCTTCGTCATAGGTGCGGCGGAACTGCTTTTCCGTGACGTTGCCGTAATAGCCCTTGAGCTTCTGCTTGGCGCGCAGCTGCGTGCCGAAGTCGCTCATCTTGCCGCGGCGCGTATTGTTGCCGTGCTGACCGGGAGGGGTCGGGCGCTTGTTGACCGGCGACTTGGGGCGACCCCAGATGTTCTCGCCCATGCGGCGGTCGATTTTGTATTTGGTAGAGTGACGCTTTGACATAGGGGCGCCCTTTCCTATCGTTCGCGGGCCGGCTTCCGGGTCATCCGGAGGCGATTGCAACGGCGGCGGCGCGAATATCCCGTCGTGAAGGCGGGCGACATACTGCACTCAAGCGTGAAGTCAACACATCCTGACAGACCGGGCGGACAGTGTATGGGGCATCATGGCCGCCCCGCAGCAAACCGACTCCCGCGCCGGACTGATCTCGGGTCTGTCTGCCTATTTCATGTGGGGGCTGTTCCCGATCTATTTCGTGGCAACCAAGGCGGTCCCGGCCCCGGAGATCCTCGCCCACCGCATCCTCTGGTCCCTGCCCTTCGGCCTGCTGATCCTCGTCTTCCGCCGCCAGATCGGCGACATGCTGCGCGCCCTGCGCCGCCCCAGGACGCTGGCGCTGCTGACGCTCGCCTCGATCAGCCTCGCCGCGAACTGGGGCGTCTACATCTATGCCATCCAGATCGAACAGATCTTCCAGGGCAGCCTCGGCTACTACATCAACCCGTTGCTCTACGTGCTCGTCGCGGTGCTGTTCTTCGGGGAACGGCTGACCCGTTTCCAGGGGCTCGCCATTGCGCTTGCCTGCGCGGGCGTTCTGGTCCTGACGGTCTATGGCGGCCAGTTCCCCGCCATTTCGCTCTTCCTCGCGGTCAGCTTCACCGTCTACGGCGTGCTGCGCAAACTGATCGATGTCGGGGCCATGCCCGGCCTGTTCATCGAAGTGCTGGTGCTGTTCCTGCCCGCCGTCGCCTTCCTCGTCTGGTTGCAGCAATCCGGACAGCTCGTCTTCGGACAGGAAAGCACGATGGACTGGCTCATGGTGGCGGCGGGACCGATCACTGTGCTGCCGCTGCTGGCGTTTGCCTTCGCGGCGCGGCGCATCCGGCTTTCGACGCTGGGCGTGCTGCAATTCGTGGGGCCGACCATGCAGTTCCTGTGCGGGGTCTATTACGGCGAGCCGTTCACGCGCGCCCACGCCATCTGTTTCGGGCTGATCTGGGTCGGCGTGGCCGTCTTTGCGCTGGATGGCTGGCGCGCCAGCCGGGCGTCCGCCGTCAGCCCGCGAACATCCGCAACATGAAGATGCCCAGCGCATAAGCCACGAAGTGGACCAGCGTCTGCTGGAAGACGAGAAACGCCCCGTCCAGCATCAGGTTGCGGTCCGGTGCCTGGGGCTGGTTGCGCAGCTGGTCGCGCCGCAGCGGGAACAGCAGGAACGCCGACAGCACCGCGACCCCGAAGACCAGGAAGAACGGATAGGAGAAGTATCCGAGCAGGAAGCTGGCGATCAGGGTGAGGTAGGGCAGAGCACGCATGGCGCGCCCCTACGCAAAAGGGACCGCACGTGCAACGCGCGGTCCCCGGTCCGTCATGCGGCGTGGCGACGCCTGCAAGAGGTGTGACTATTCCTCGTCCACGTCTGTTGCGTAGATGAAGGTCTCCAGCCCGGCGGGGATGGTTGCGTTCACGGTCGCGGGCAGCACGAAGTCGCGGGCGCGGACCGTACCTTCCACGTCGACGATGTCGCCGCGGTCGATGTCGAGCAGGCCTTCACGAGCCGTGCCGGGCGTCATGACTTCGTCGAACACGATGAAGTATTCCGTGCCGTTGGCGTCTTCGGCGTAGAAGGACATGTCGCCCGTGACGTTGGTCACGCGCAGGTCTTCCATGTCCACGGCACCGTCCACGGCGACGCGGTCCACGGCTGTGTATGTCGCAGTATCGTCATCGTCGCCAAGCATCCAGAACAGCAGGCCGGCCAGCAGGGCCGCGCCGAGCAGCCAGAGCCACCAGAGCGAATTTTTCTTTTCTACGGGGATTTCGGCCATGGGTCGTCTCCTTGGGAAGTTGGAACCGCCGCGCCTGGCACTGCGCGTCGGCGATGGAACACTGACGCTACGCTCCGACTCCCGGGATGTTCCCTCGGCGGGTGCCTTTCCGCCCAGGAGAGCAAGGTCAGTCGCGGTTCCGGCCGATCCGCTTGCGGTCGATATGCGCGCCCCGTCCCCTGGACAGCGCCTTGACGATCCCCCGGAAGGTGCGGACCTCCTGCTCCGTCATGCGGGCGCGGACCAGCGGCGCGCGGATATTGTGGCGCATCAGCTCCCGCTTGGCCTCGGGATAGAAGAACCCAGCGTCTTCCAGCTCGCCTTCCATATGGTCGAACAACCGCACGAGGTCCTCGCGCGGCGCGACCTCGGACAGCTCCGGCTCGAACGTATCCGGCACGCCGTCCCCGGCCGCGTATAGGAAGGAGAAGACGTTGACCGCCATGGCGAGGTTCAGCGACTGGAAGGCCGGATTGACCGGATAGGTCAGGATCGCGTCCGACAGCGCCACGTCCGCATTGGTCAGGCCGGATTGTTCCGGCCCGAACAGGATGCCCGTGCGCGTGCCGACCGTTTCCATCGCGCGCAGACGGGCGCCCACGCCGTCGACGCCGACCACGGGCAATTCGATGTCGCGGCGGCGCGCCGTGGCGGAGAGCACATAGTTCAGATCGGCCACCGCCTCTTCGGTCGTGTCGAAGATCCGCGCGCTTTCGATCACCGACAGCGCGCCGGCCGCCAGCGTCACGGCGCGTTCGTTCGGCCAGCCGTCACGCGGCGCGACGAGGCGCAGATCCGTCAGGCCGAAGTTCAGCATGGAGCGCGCGGCGGAGCCGATATTCTCGCCCAGCTGCGGATTGACGAGGATCACCGCGGGGACTGTTCCGGCCGCCGGACCCACGGTCCGACCCAGCTGGTCCGCGACCTCCTTGCCCGGCTTGTTCGCACCCATGTGATAACCCTTCCGCAGTGGCGTTTCGTCTGGCGATTAACCTTTAACTTCGGGCGCGCTTTGCTATAGGCGCGCGCAGATTTCCAAGACTTTCCCAACTTTCCGAGGACCCCAATGGCCAAGATCAAGGTGAACAACCCCGTCGTCAACATGAACGGCGACGAGATGACCCGCATCATCTGGGACATGATCATCGAGCGGCTCATCGAGCCCTATCTCGACATCGACCTGCTGGACTACGACCTGTCGATCCAGAGCCGCGACGCCACGGACGACCAGATCACGGTCGATGCCGCCGAAGCCATCAAGAAGTACAATGTCGGCATCAAGTGCGCGACCATCACCCCGGACGAGCAGCGCGTCGAGGAGTTCGACCTGAAGAAGATGTGGCGCTCGCCCAACGGCACGATCCGCAACATCCTCGGCGGCGTGGTCTTCCGCGAGCCGATCATCTGCTCCAACATCCCGCGCCTGGTCCCCGGCTGGACGCAGCCCATCGTCATCGGCCGCCACGCCTTCGGCGACCAGTACAAGGCGACGGACTTCGTGGTCCCCGGCCCCGGCACGGCCACGATCAAGTTCGAGGGCGAGGACGGCGAAGTCATCGAACACAAGATCTTCGACTTCCCCGGCGGCGGCGTGCTGATGGGCATGTATAATCTGGACAAGTCCATCGAGGACTTCGCCCGCGCCTGCTTCAACTACGGCATCCAGCGCCGCTGGCCGGTCTACATGTCCACCAAGAACACGATCCTGAAAAAGTACGATGGCCGCTTCAAGGACATCTTCCAGCACATCTACGACAACGAGTTCAAGGACCAGTTCGAGGCCTTCGGCGGCGAATACCAGCACCGCCTGATCGACGACATGGTCGCGGCCGCGATGAAGTGGTCCGGCGGCTACATCTGGGCTTGCAAGAACTATGACGGCGACGTGCAGTCCGACACGGTCGCGCAAGGCTTCGGTTCGCTCGGCCTGATGACGTCATTCCTGCTGACCCCGGACGGCAAGACCATGGAAGCCGAAGCCGCACACGGCACGGTGACGCGCCACTACCGCAACCACCAGAAGGGCGAAGCCACCTCGACCAACTCCACCGCGTCGATCTTCGCCTGGACGCGGGGCCTCGCCCACCGCGCCAAGCTGGACGACAACGAAGCGCTGCTGAAGTTCGCCAACGGCCTGGAAGAAACCGTCGTGGAAACCATCGAAGGCGGCCAGATGACCAAGGACCTCGCCCTGCTCGTCGGCGACAAGCAAGGCTGGCTCACCACGACCGGCTACCTCGAA
Organism: Litorimonas sp.; assembly: GCA_049647245.1. Taxonomy (GTDB): domain Bacteria; phylum Pseudomonadota; class Alphaproteobacteria; order Caulobacterales; family Maricaulaceae; genus Litorimonas. Next base: position 1,663 of record JBARXH010000040.1, on the reverse strand, counting down.
GCGATCGACGAGAACTTCCAGCGCAAGATGGCGTAACGCCAACGCGTCATGCACGGCATCCGCCTGAACCAGATCACGCTCGGCGCCACGGACATGGCGTCGAGCGTTTCTTTTTACGAAACGCTCGGCCTCACCCTGATCGTGGACGCGGCCCCGCGCTATGTGCGGTTCGAGTTTCCCGATCCGCCGGGCGGTGGCGAACCCGCCACCCTGTCGCTCCACGCCGTCGAAGCGGGCTGGCACCCGCCGTCCGACTGGCCGCTCGTCTATTTCGAAGTGGACGACCTCGCGGCTTTCCTCGTCGGCACCGGGATCGAGCCCATCGCTCCGCCGGAGTTGAAACCCTACGCCTGGGAGGAAGCCGACCTCCTAGATCCAGCCGGCAACCGCCTGCGCCTCTACCGTGCCGGCAAGGCCCGGCGGTTCCCCGACTGGCGCGTCTGAATGGACGCTTTCCTGTCCGCCTGGCACGCCCTGCCCTTGGGGAGCTTCGAGGGCGCCTATCAAGGCCGACGTTACGGCGTGACGCGCACCATGCGCGATGGAGGGCGGCAGGGCTGGATCTGGGCGGAGGAACGCGGCGGCCCTGACCGTATCAGCGGCAATCTCTACCTGCTGTCGTCCGGCCCGCGGCTCAAGCCCTGCGAGATGGCGGAAGACAAGGTGATGGATTTCGTGATCGGCGTGGAACCGATAGCGGATGGGGCCAAGGCTTGATCCATGTTAGAAGAGCGCATGATACGCGCCTTCCTCATGTCCGTTTCGACCGCTGCGCTGGCGGCTCCGGCCCTCGCCCAGAGCCTGCCCGAACCTCAGAAGAACAGGATCCAGCTCGGCGGGGCACTCGCCTACATCCCGCAATATGCCGGATCGAGCGACTATGACCTGCGCGTCCTGCCCTATATCGGCTTCGAGAACCTGGCGGGGTTCGAACTGAACGGGCTGGCCCTTGCCTATCCGCTGCTGGATGCAGGGACGGGCCGTGGCCCCGGCCTCTGGTCGGTCAAGGCGGGGCCGCGCCTCGGCTTCGACTTCGGCCGCGACAGCGACGACAGCCCGACCCTGACGGGGTTCGAGGATATCGGCCTCAGCCTGCTGGCGGGCGGGTTCGTCCGCGCGACCTACGGCCCCGTGGGCATCCGAATCGATGCGGGACAGGACGTGGCGGGCGGGCATGACGGCTTTATCTCCGATTTCAGCATCGGGACGTTCCTCCCCGAAGGCCTGCTCGCCGACCGCCTTTCCGTGGGGCCCTCCCTCACGCTGAGTTGGGCGGACCAGTCCCACAACCAATCCGTCTACGGCGTCACCCCAGTCCAGGCGGCAGCCTCCGGTCTTCCGGTCACGCTTCTGGACAGCGGCTTCCACCGCGCCTCGGCCAACCTCGTAACGGGATACAGGATCGACGACCGCTGGACGCTCAATGCCGTCATTTCCTACCGGGAATATCTGGGCGACTACCGCGACAGCCCGATCCTGCGCGCGCCGGACGGGGCCACGTCGGACGTGTTCACACTCGTCGGGATCAGCCGGAGTTTCGGGCTCTAGGTCAGCCGAAACGGCGGCAGTTGAAAAGTTCCGCCTCGTCAAGCGGGCCGTCCTCCCACTGATAGTCCCGCGATGTAGGCTTGTTTACCGCGCTCCAAAGGGCGGAGTCGTAGGG
>JBARXH010000039.1:0-4417 GCA_049647245.1 Litorimonas sp. | reverse complement strand
GCTCTTCGTTCAGCGTCGTCATCGCGGTTCGAAGGCTGGCGATCCGCTGCTTTGTGCCCGCCGGACGGCTTTCCCGACCCGTTGGCACCTGGCGGGCAAGTTCGTCGGACGTGCTGTGGTTCTTGCGCTGGTTCTTGCGGAACTCGTTGTAGTGATGGTCGTAATGCGCCTGGTCCCAGGGGGCGGACGGATCCTCGTCCGACCACATGGAGTTGGAATTGTCGATCACCAAGGCGATGGAGGCCGGGAATTGCAGTTCCGGGCTGGGGAACTCGGCGGTCGACTCGGACGAAAAGGGCAGGGACTTCTGGCCCAGGCGGTTCATGAAGTTGGACTGCGAATAGCCCGTGACGATGGTGCGGACTTCGTTTTCTTCCATGTTGTACTTGAAGGTGATCTCGACCTCCGTGTCCTCGGCGAGGCCCTGGAAGGAGAAGCCGAGCTCTTCGGCCGTGTAGGTCACGCCCTCGGCATACATGTCCGTCGGCGGCTTGACGCCTTTCTTGGTGCGGTTCTTTTCGATTTCCTTGCCGATCTTCACGGCGGCGGCGAGCGAGAGCGCGTCGGCCACGTTCTGGGATTCCGAAGCGTTGTTGTGAGCCAGCGAATAGTCGATGGCCGCCACGGAGCCGACTAGGATGGTCGCGATCGCGATTCCGGCCATCATGGCGATGTTGCCGTCTTTTTCCTGCGCATAGCGCTTAAGCAGTGTTTTTTTCATCGGTTTCACCATCGCCGAACATCCCCGAAAGGGACCCGAACGGGAGTGACTTAGACGGAAGATGTGAGGAAACGCTTCAAGGATGGGGTCAACAAGGGATTAACGCCCTTCCGACGCGTCGCGGTGCGCCTAGTTGGCGATGCGCATCGCTGCCTCCACAATGTCCGTTCCGATGGTATCGAACGCCGTCTGCAATTCGGCCGCGTTGCTGGCGCGGATGAACGTGGCGCCCGTGCTGGCGCAGGCGGCGAGGAACGAATAGGCCGTGTCCGTGCTGGAGGCAGGGATCGTCACCGTGCCGTCGCTGCCATCGTCGTACTTTCCCGGCTCGAGCGCGAAACCGATCGTGTAGACCGTCACCCCGTCGTTCTTCATGTCCTGGCAGGCCTTGAGCGCGCGGTCGTCCTCCACCTCGGACCAGTCGCCTTCCTCGAACTCGGTCGCGTAGAGGGTCGAATCGTTCCAGTATCCGGTCTGTGCCCCTTGCGGCTTGGTCGGGCTTTCGCGGACATCGATGAAGCAGCTCCAACTGCTGCTGTATTCACAATAGGTCCGTCCCCACTTTCCCGTGCCGCTCTGCGTCACCCAACTCGGAACGTTGTCGCTATTGACGCCGTCCGTCATGAACACGGCGTAGCGAAGCGGGTCCTTCTGATTGACCGCCTTGTGGATGGCGGGTTCGCTTTTCAGCCAGCTTGCCGCCGTGGTCAGTGACGAGGCGGGCATGGTGCCGCCTCCGGCCGTCATGGCATCGATATGGCTGCGGCTCAGCAGCCGCCAATCCATCGTCTTGGTGCGCGAGGATATGGTGCTGGTGTTGTAGGCGAGCATGCCCGTACGAAAGATCTTCGAACCGGCCTCGGTCTGGTCGCCCGCGATCGGGTCCATCTGGTCCATGAAGCCGTTGACGCTGCTTTCCAGCGCGGAGATGCGGCTGACCGCGCCCGCGGGCCGGACTTCCACGCCGCCGGGCTGTATCTCGAGGGGCTTGTCGTCCCAAGCCATGGATCCGGAATTGTCGAGCACCAGCGCAACGGACACGACGTCGCGGATTTCCTCAGATGGGATGACCACGCGGGTCGTCACGCCGAAATCCATCTCGTTTAGGCCGACCATCTGCCCGAAGCCGGTCTTCAACGTGCCCAATATGGTCACGATGGCCTCGTTCGAGTCCAGATCGTAGGCCACCTTGACCGTCACTTCGTCATTTCCGCCCTCGACCATGGTGCCGAAATCAAAGCCGAGTTCCGTCGCGGTATAGGTGCCTTCGGGATAGCCACCGTTCGAGCGGTCCGTGGGGATTCCGCCAGTCAGGCCGACAACTTTCGCCGCCGACAGGGCGAGCGCATCGGAAAGGTTCTGCGCTTGGTCGCGCGTATTGGAGGCAAGCGAGAGGTCGATCGCGCTTCCGATGAAGCCGATGCCGACCAACATGGTGAGGGCCGTCATGATCGCGACATTGCCACGCTCATCCTGTCCGAACTGCCGTATGCGCCTGTTCATCAACATCAATCTTCACCTTTCCCGACTTTGCGAGTCGCACGGTGAAGATGGGGCAACGGATATGACCGTGACGTTTCGGGAAACCCTTTCTCAAAGGTAAATGACAGGCCCAGAACCAATTCAGTGGCAGTTTTCAGCTTATTCCTAACACCGACTCCGCCGCCTTGCGCAGCGCCTCCGGATAGAGCGACAGCTCCGCCTCGAGCACGCGCGCCTGCAGCGTGTCTTCCGTGTCGCCAGGCAGGGTGTCGACGGCGGCCTGCGCGATGACATCGCCCGCGTCCACGTCCGGCGCGACCCAGTGAACGGAGGCACCGGCCTCCTTGTCCCCGGCTTCCAGCGCGCGGCGATGCGTGTTCAGCCCCTTGTATTTCGGCAGGAGCGACGGGTGGATGTTGATCATCCGGCCGTCCCAGCGCGACACGAACCAGGGCGTCAGGATACGCATGAACCCGGCACAGGCCACGAACTCGACGTCATGCGCGCGCAGGGCGGCGTCGAGTTCGCGTTCGAAGGCCTCGCGTGTTCCGAAGTCCTCGTGGTCGATGGCGATGGCCTCGATACCGGCGGACTCCGCGCGGTGCAGCCCGGCTGCTTCGGGGCGGTTGGATAGGACCAAGGCCACTTGCGCCGGATAGTCCGGATCGGCGGCCGCCTTGACCAGGGCCATCATGTTGGATCCGCGCCCGGAGATCAGCACCGCCGTGCGCAGCCGTCTCCGGGATGTGTCGCTCATGCCGGACGCAGCTCTCCGATGACGTGAGCCGCAATGCCGGACGGGGCGAGCCCGGCCAGCACGTCCATCACCGCATCCGGCTTCACGCAGAGGACGAGCCCGATGCCGCAATTGAAGGCGCGTCGCATTTCGTCTTCCGCCACGCCGCCCGTTTCCTGCAGCCACTGGAACACGGCCGGGCGGTCCCAGGCGTCGAAGTCGAAGGCGGGGACCAGGCCGTCCGGCAACATGCGCGGCACGTTGTCGGTCAGCCCGCCGCCCGTAATGTGCGCCAGTCCGAGGATGCGGCTCAGGACGGGCTTCGCGGCCTCGACATAGATGGTGGTGGGAGCCAGCAGCGCTTCGCCGAGCGTGCCGTCACCGAAGGGAGACGCATCCGCGAAGCCGAGCCCGGACCGCTCCACGATCTTGCGGATCAGCGAATAGCCATTGCTGTGGGGACCCGACGATTCCAGTCCGATCAGAACGTCGCCTGCGGCCATCTCGTCCGTCCAGGGCAGCATGGCGCCGCGTTCGACCGCGCCGACGACGAAGCCGGCAAGGTCGAATTCCCCGTCCGCATACATGCCGGGCATTTCGGCAGTTTCCCCGCCGATCAGTGCGCAACCCGCCTGACGGCAGCCTTCGGCGATGCCAGAGACGACGGCGGCCGCGCTGTCCACGTCGAGCTTTCCGGTCGCGAAATAGTCGAGGAAGAAGAGCGGCTCCGCGCCCTGCGCCAGCACGTCGTTGACGCACATGGCGACGAGGTCGATGCCCACCGTGTCGAGACGGCCCGTCTCGATCGCGACCTTCAGCTTGGTGCCGACCCCGTCCGTGCCGGAGACCAAGACCGGGTCCGCGAACCCGGCTGCCTTCAAGTCGAACGCCCCGCCGAACCCGCCGATGGAGCCGTCCGCGCCGGGCCGCCTCGTGGACCGCACCATGGGCTTGATCCGGTCGACCAGCGCGTCGCCCGCATCGATGTCGACACCGGCGTCCTTGTAGGACAGGGAAGGTCGGTCGTTGGTCTCGGTCATGGCGGCGATGTGTGCCAATTCCGCCGCAATCGCAAGTCAGGCGAAGGCGGTCACGGGCGCAGGCCCGACCTTTTCCACACCGCAAACCGTGCTAAGGGCTGCGCCATGAAACAGTTCTTCCTCGCCCTCGCCGCGACCCTGTTCGCGCTGCCGACCCTGGCGGCCGATCCGTTCACCGTGGCCCGCGTGCCCGTCGATGCGACCGCCCAGTCGGCGATCCAGGCCCAGACCGACGCCATCGGCCGCGGCCAGATCGAAGCGGCGCGCATCCTGCTGGACCGGCTGACGCTGGAGTCCGAGCGCTCGCAATCCGGTCTGCCGCCCCTGTCGGCGCAGGTCGTCGGCCCGCTGATCCGCGGCCTGTCCATCGACAATGAACGCCGGTCGGCGACGCGCTACCTCGGCGACGTCACCATCGCCTTCAACCCATCCGCCGTG
>JBARXH010000038.1:0-42584 GCA_049647245.1 Litorimonas sp. | reverse complement strand
GGCGACAATGTGAACATCGACGTGGAGCTGATCGTGCCGATCGCCATGGAAGAGAAGCTGCGCTTCGCCATCCGCGAAGGCGGACGCACCGTCGGCGCAGGCGTCGTGTCCAAAATCACGGAGTAGGAAGAGGATCTAGGGGTATAGCTCAGTTGGTAGAGCATCGGATTCCAAATCCGAGTGTCGCGGGTTCAAGTCCTGCTGCCCCTGCCACTATCTAACACGAACCGGACCCGTTAGGGGGTCCGGCCCAGGTGTCGCGGAGGCCGGTGACCGCCTCCGCGTTTCGCCGTTTAACGAGTACCGAATACGAAGGAACGTCCTCGATGGCGAAAGGCAAGACAGCCAACCCGTCCAAGAAGGACGCAGAGGTGGCACCCAAGGTGTCGCCCGCGACCTATCTGGCGCAGGTTCAGCAGGAAGGCCGCAAGGTCGTCTGGCCGAGCTGGAAGGAAACGCGGCAGACGACCATACTGGTCATGATCTGCGTGGTCCTGTTCGGGCTGTTCTTCTTCGCCGTGGACTTCCTCATCGGCATCGTGGTGCCTTGGGTTCTGAATTTCGGGAGCGCCGGTTAATGGCTGCAAAGTGGTATATCGTTCAGGCCTACTCGAACTTCGAGAAGCGCGTGGCGGAAACGCTCCAGCGCGATGCGGAGGAGAAGGGTCTCGACCATCTGTTCGAGGAAATCCTCGTGCCGACCGAAACGGTCGTGGAAGTGCGCCGGGGCCGCAAGGTCGAAAGCGAGCGCAAGTTCTTTCCCGGCTACGTTCTGGTCAAGGTCGACCTGACGGACGAAGCCTATCACATCATCGCCAACTCGCCGAAGGTGACAGGGTTTCTCGGGGCGTCCAGCACGTCCAAGAAGCCGCGCCCGGTGCCCGACTCCGAAGTCGCGCGCATCATAGGCACGGACGGCGACGAGGCCGCACCTGTGCGTCCGATGATCAGCTTCGACATCGGTGAGACGATCAAGGTCATCGACGGTCCGTTCCAGAGTTTCTCCGGTTCGGTCGAATCGGTGGACGAAGAGGCGGCTCGCCTCAAGGTCCTCATCAACATCTTCGGGCAGGGTACGCCCGTCGAACTCGATTATTCGCAGGTGGAGAAAGAGGGCTAGGCCCGCACCGCTTGCAAATGACGACTGTGGGAGGGGCGGCTAAGTCCTGCTTGCGCCCGCACCACGGTCTCCACACGCGCCATGGCAATCCTGCCTGCGCGCAACCGCCATAGGAGTGGAAAATGGCAAAGAAGATTGACGGCTACATCAAGCTGACGATCCCCGCGGGTTCCGCGAACCCGTCTCCGCCGCTTGGCCCGGCTCTGGGTCAGCGCGGCGTGAACATCATGGAATTCGCTAAGGCGTTCAACGCCAAGACCGAAGAGCTGGAAAAGGGTATCCCCACCCCGACCATCATCACGGTCTACGGCGACAAGTCCTTCTCGTTCGTCACCAAGACGGCTCCGGCCAGCTACTACCTGAAAAAGGCAGCGGGCAAGACGTCCGGGTCCAACAATCCGGGCAGCGAAGTCGGCGGCACGGTGACCAAGGCCCAGTGCCGCGAGATCGCCGAAGCCAAGATGGTCGACCTGTCGGCCAACGACCTGGACCAGGCCACTAAGATCATCGAGGGTTCCGCCCGGTCGATGGGCTACGAGGTTACGGAGTAGGATCATGGCAAAGCGTATGAAGGCCGCTCTGGCCAATTTCGACCGCGAGACCGAATACAGCGTCGCCGACGCCGTGAAGCTCGTGAAGCAGAACGCGACCGCGAAGTTCGACGAAACTGTCGAACTGGCGATCAATCTGGGCATCGACCCGCGCCAGGCCGACCAGATGGTCCGCTCCAGCGCGAACCTGCCGAACGGCACGGGCCGCGACGTCCGCGTCGCCGTGTTCGCCAAGGACGCCAAGGCGGATGAAGCCCGTGAAGCCGGGGCCGACATTGTCGGGTCCGACGACCTCGCCGAGCGCATCCAGAACGGCGACATGCCGTTCGACGTGATCGTCGCGACGCCGGACATGATGCCGCTGATCGGCCGTCTGGGCCGGGTGCTGGGTCCCAAGGGCCTGATGCCCAACCCCAAGACCGGCACGGTGACGCCCGACGTCGCCAAGGCCGTCAAGGCCCGCAAGGGCGGGGCCGTGGACTATCGTGCGGAGAAATCCGGCATCGTTCACGCCGGTGTCGGCAAGGCATCGTTCGACGCCGACAAGCTGGCCGAGAACGTCCACTTCCTGCTGTCCAAGATCCAGAAGGAGCGTCCGTCGGGCGCCAAGGGCACCTTCATCCAGAAGGTCACCCTGTCCTCGACCATGGGTCCGGGCGTGAAGATCGACACGGGCGACATCGCCTAGACAAGAATTTTTGGCGGGGCCGTCGTCCCGCCGGAATGACCCGCTGGCCCTTTGAACGGGTCTGGCGGGTTCGCTGTCCGAGACCGTCGGTGAGGTCCCGTCATACGGGCCTCATAATTCCGGCGCAGACAGAGCAAAGACCAGATCAAGGCGGCGCGTGCGCCGCGAGGGTTCGGTTCGAGCTTTGGGACAGACAACCGTTCGTTGCCTCGTCCCTTCATGAGACGGTGCAGCGGGCACCCTAAGAGGACACTCGCAATGGTGCGGGTGTTCGCTAGCAACGGAGACCGCAAATGGATCGCACTCAAAAAGCGGAAGCCGTCGAAGAGCTCAAGGGCATCTTCGCGGAAGCCGGATCCGTGGTGATGGCCGAGTATTCGGGCATGACCGTTGCGGAAATGACGGAACTGCGCGCCAAGCTCAGAGAGCGTGGCGCAACGATCCGCGTTGTGAAGAACCGTCTGGCGAAGATCGCCATGAAGGACCAGCCCTTTGAGGGCGCTGGCGAGATGTTCAAGGGCCCCGTGGCGATTGCCTGGGCCGAGGACATGATCAGCGCGCCGAAGGTCGCCGTCGAGTTCCAAAAGGACTCCGACGCCTTCAAGATCATCGGTGGATTCATGGGTGACGAAGTGTTCGACTCCGCTGGAGTCGATGCTCTGTCGAAACTGCCAAGCCGCGAAGAACTGATTTCCATGGCCGCACAGCGTCTGCTGAGCCAAGCCACGAACATCACCTCCGCCCTCATGTCGCCCGCCCGGAGCCTCTCCGGCGCGATCTCGACCATCGAGGAAAAGGCCGCAGCGTAAGACCCGTCTTCACGACATCATTCTCGCAAAACTCGAACCAAACCCGCCCGAGAGACACAGACGTCTTGAAGGCAAACCAAAAGGAACTACATCATGGCTGATGTGAAAAAACTGGCGGAAGAGCTGGTCGGTCTGACCATCCTCGAAGCCAAAGAGCTCAACGACATCCTCAAGGACGAATACGGCATCGAGCCGGCAGCTGCCGCTGTCGTCGCCGGTCCCGCCGCCGCTGGCGGCGAAGCGGCCGAAGCCAAGACCGACTTCGACGTCGTCATGACGTCCTTCGGCGGCAACAAGATCGCCGTCATCAAGGAAGTCCGCGCCATCACGGGCCTTGGCCTGAAAGAAGCCAAGGAGCTCGTCGAAGGCGCGCCCAAGGCCGTCAAGGAAGGTGTGCCGGAAGCCGAAGCCAATGACATCAAAGAGAAGCTGGAAGCTGCCGGCGCCTCTGTCGAGCTGAAGTAGGCTTACGCTCTTTCGTCCCGGACGCGTCCGCGCGTCCGGGACATCGTCCCATGGGCTGGGGACGTGAAACTCCCGCCTGCTGGCGCCCGGTCGCCAGGATAATCCGAACCGGACCTATTTTGACCGGCGAGCGGGACCTGCAGACCCGCTTGTCTGGCCGCGACTGACGAAGGGTGTCTTTGATGTCACTGACCTTTACCGGCAAGAAACGTATCCGCAAAAGCTTCGGGCGCATCCCTGAAGCGGTCTCCATGCCCAACCTGATCGAGGTGCAGAAAAGCTCCTACGACCATTTCCTCCAGAAGGACATGGATCCGTCCGAGCGCGCGTCCGACCAGGGCATTAACGGCGTGTTCAACTCCGTGTTCCCCGTGCGCGACTTTTCCGACCGCGCCGTGCTCGAATATGTGTCCTTCGTCTTCGAACCGCCCAAGTTCGACGAAGAGGAGTGCCAGCAGCGCGACATCACCTTCGCCGCCCCGCTGAAGGTGAAGATGCGTCTCGTCGTGTTCGACATCGACGACGACACCGGTGCCCGCTCCGTCAAGGACATCAAGGAGCAGGACGTCTATATGGGCGACATCCCGCTCATGACCGACAAGGGCACGTTCATCGTCAACGGTACGGAGCGCGTGATCGTTTCCCAGATGCACCGCTCTCCGGGCGTGTTCTTCGACCATGACAAGGGCAAGTCCCACAGCTCGGGCAAGTTCCTCTTCTCCGCGCGGATCATCCCCTACCGCGGTTCGTGGCTCGACTTCGAGTTCGACCACAAAGACATCCTCTATGCGCGCATCGACCGCCGCCGGAAGCTTCCCGCCACGACGGTGCTCTATGCGCTGGGCATGACTCGCGAGGACATTCTGGAGCAGTATTACGACTCCGTCGAATTCCAGCGCGACGCCAAGAAGGGCGGCTGGACGCGTGCCTTCAATGCTGACGAGTACCGCGGCGCGAAACTGCAGCGCGATCTGGTTGACGCCGCCACCGGCGAGGTCGTCGCGCCTGCAGGCCGCAAGCTGACGAAGCGCGGGGCCTCCAAGCTGGCTGCCGACGGTGTGAAGAAGATCCTGATCTCCGACCTTGAAATGTCCGAGCGCTTCGTCGCCGAAGACATCGTCAACATGGAAACGGGTCAGATCTACGCCGAAGCAGGCGATGAGCTGTCCGAAGACACGATGGAGCAGATCAACGAGGCCGGTGTCGGCGAGATCGCCGTGCTGAACATCGACCACGTCAATATCGGCCCGTACATCCGCAATACGCTGGCGGCCGACAAGAACGACTCGCGCGAAGGCGCACTGGTCGACATCTACCGCGTCATGCGTCCGGGCGAACCGCCCACGGCCGAAGCGGCGGAGGACCTCTTCAATTCGCTCTTCTTCGATCAGGAACGCTACGACCTGTCCGCCGTGGGGCGCGTGAAGATGAACCTGCGCATGGAACTGGACGCCGATCCGGAGATGCGCGTGCTGCGCAAGGAAGACATCCTTGCCGTGGTCGACACGCTGGTGAAGCTGAAGGACGGCATCGGGTCCATCGACGATATCGACAATCTCGGCAACCGCCGGGTCCGCTCGGTGGGCGAGCTGATGCAGAACCAGTACCGCATCGGCCTGCTGCGTATGGAGCGTGCCATCAAGGAGCGCATGCAGAGCGTCGACATCGAAACGGTGATGCCGCACGACCTGATCAACGCGAAACCCGCCGCCGCCGTGGTGCGCGAGTTCTTCGGCTCCTCGCAGCTGTCGCAGTTCATGGACCAGACCAATCCGCTGTCCGAGATCACGCACAAGCGTCGTCTCTCCGCGCTTGGCCCGGGTGGCCTGACGCGCGAGCGTGCGGGCTTCGAAGTGCGCGACGTGCACCCGACCCACTATGGCCGGATCTGCCCGATCGAAACGCCGGAAGGGCCGAACATCGGACTGATCAACAGCTTGGCGACGCATGCCCGCGTCAACCAGTACGGCTTCATCGAAAGCCCGTACCGCAAGGTCGAGGGTGGCCAGCTGAAGGACAAGGTCGAATATCTCTCCGCCATGGAAGAGGCCCGCTACACGGTGGCGCAGGCCAACGCCGAAGTGGACGAGAACGGCATGCTGGTGGAAGACTTCGTGATCTGCCGGGCCAACGGCGAAGTGCTGCCGGTCGCGCGCGACCAGGTGGACTTCATCGACGTGTCGCCCAAGCAGCTCGTCTCCGTCGCCGCCGCGCTGATCCCGTTCCTCGAGAACGACGACGCCAACCGTGCGCTGATGGGCTCCAACATGATGCGCCAGGCCGTGCCGCTGCTGAAGGCCGAAGCGCCTCTGGTCGGCACCGGCATGGAAGGCGTCGTGGCCGTGGATTCGGGCGCGACCGTCACCGCCAAGCGCGACGGCATCGTCGAGCAGGTGGACGCCAAGCGCATCGTGGTGCGCGCCGACAAGGAGAAGGACCTCACCAAGTCGGGCGTGGACATCTACAACCTGCTGAAGTTCCAGCGCTCCAACCAGTCCACCACCATCAATCAGCGTCCGCTGGTGAAGGTGGGCGACACGATCAAGTCGGGTGACATCATCGCCGACGGTCCGTCGACGGATATGGGCGAGCTGGCGCTCGGCAAGAACGTGCTCGTCGCCTTCATGCCGTGGAACGGCTACAACTTCGAGGACTCGATCCTGATCTCCGAGCGCATCGTGCGCGACGACGTCTACACCTCTCTGCACATCGAGGAATTCTCGGTGATGGCCCGCGACACCAAGCTGGGTCCGGAGGAAATTACCCGCGACATCCCGAATGTCGGCGAAGAGAGCCTTCGCAACCTCGACGAAGCGGGCATCGTGGCCGTGGGCGCGGAAGTCCATGCGGGCGACATCCTCGTCGGCAAGGTCACGCCCAAGGGCGAGTCCCCGATGACGCCGGAAGAGAAGCTTCTGCGCGCCATCTTCGGCGAAAAGGCGTCCGACGTGCGCGACACCTCGCTGAAACTGCCGCCCGGTGCCTCCGGTACGGTCGTGGAAGTGCGCGTGTTCAACCGCCAGGGCGTTGAGAAGGACGAGCGCGCGATGCAGATCGAGCGCGAAGAGATCGAAAGCCTCGGCAAGGACCGGGACGACGAGCTCGCCATCCTCGAGCGATCCATCTACAACAATGTCCGCACCGTCCTGATGGGCAAGACGGCCGTGTCCGGCCCGCGCGGCTTCAAGAAAGGCCCGATCACCGACGAAACGCTGAACGACGTTCCGCGCTCCGACTGGTGGCGCATCGGTCTGGACGACGAAAAAGCCATCGGCGAGCTGGAGGCCCTCAAGGAGCAGTATGACAGCTCCAAGGCGCGGCTCGATGCCCGCTTCGAGGACAAGGTCGACAAGCTGCAACGCGGCGACGACCTGCCACCGGGCGTGATGAAGATGGTCAAAGTGTTCGTGGCGGTAAAGCGCAAGCTCCAGCCGGGCGACAAGATGGCCGGACGTCACGGCAACAAGGGTGTCATCTCCAAGATCAATCCGATCGAGGACATGCCCTTCCTGCCGAGCGGCCAGGCCGTGGATATCGTGCTGAACCCGTTGGGCGTGCCGTCGCGGATGAATGTGGGCCAGATTCTGGAAACGCACCTCGGCTGGGCCTGCTCCGGTGTTGGCGACATGATCAACGAGGCGCTTGAAGTATACCGCGAGGAGGGCGACATGGCCGGCCTCAAGGATACGCTGCAGACCGTCTATGGCGACGACGTCACCTTGCCGCGCAAGAACGATGAACTCGTCGAGCTGGCCGGCAACGTCACGCGCGGCGTGCCAATCGCAACGCCCGTCTTCGACGGCGCGCGCGAGCCGGACATCGTCAAGATGCTCGAGAAGGCTGGTCTGCACAGCTCCGGTCAGGTCACGCTCTGCGACGGCCGCACGGGCGAGCAGTTCACCCGCCCCGTCACGGTCGGCTACAAGTACCTGCTCAAGCTGCACCACCTCGTGGACGACAAGATCCACGCGCGGAGCATCGGCCCGTACTCGCTCGTCACGCAGCAGCCTCTGGGCGGCAAGGCCCAGTTCGGCGGCCAGCGCTTCGGCGAGATGGAAGTCTGGGCGCTGGAAGCCTACGGCGCGGCCTACACGCTGCAGGAAATGCTGACGGTCAAGTCGGACGACGTGGCAGGCCGGACGAAAGTCTACGAGTCCATCGTGCGCGGCGACGACAGCTTCGAAGCGGGCATTCCGGAGAGCTTCAACGTTCTCGTCAAGGAAATCCGCTCGCTCGGCCTGAACGTCGAGCTGACGAACGGCTAGCGCCAAGGGGAGGGGGCAACCCCTCCCGCCTTCTGCGTCGAAGGCGAACCCATATCGTTCCCGGGCCTTGCCCCGGGACCCAGGGAGGCAGGCGGTCCGCTTCGTCCCCCTGGACCCCGGATCAAGTCCGGGGACCGAAGAATTTTCAGACCGAGCCAGACGTGGCGAAGTCGTTTGAAAGGAACTGGACATGAACCAAGAGGTCATGAACATCTTCAATCCGGCACAGGAAGGCCCGTCCTTCGACCGGATCCGCATCTCTCTCGCCAGCCCCGAGAAAATCCTCTCCTGGTCGTTCGGCGAGATCAAGAAGCCCGAAACCATCAACTACCGGACGTTCAAGCCCGAGAAGGACGGCCTGTTCTGCGCGCGCATCTTCGGCCCCGTGAAGGACTATGAGTGCCTGTGCGGCAAGTACAAGCGCATGAAGTACAAAGGCGTCGTGTGCGAGAAGTGCGGCGTCGAAGTGACCGTCACCCGCGTGCGCCGCGAGCGCATGGGCCACATCGAACTGGCTGCGCCGGTTGCCCACATCTGGTTCCTGAAGTCGCTGCCGTCGCGCATCGCGACCATGCTGAATATGACGCTGAAAGAGGTGGAGCGCGTGCTCTACTTCGAAAGCTACGTCGTCACCGAACCGGGCCTGACCTCTCTCGAAGAGCGTCAGATCCTGTCCGAAGACGAGTATGACGATGCGCGCGCCGAATTCGGCGAAGACAGCTTCACCGCCGGGATCGGCGCGGAAGCCGTGCGTGAAATGCTGGCCTCGCTCGACCTCGACGCCGAGATCGAGCGCACCCGTTTCGACATGACGGAAACCGGCTCCGAGCTTAAGCTCAAGAAGCTGTCCAAGCGGCTGAAACTACTGGAAAGCTTTAAGCGCTCCGGCAACCGTCCGGAGTGGATGGTCCTGACCATCGTCCCGGTCATCCCGCCGGAGCTGCGCCCGCTCGTGCCTCTGGATGGCGGCCGTTTTGCCACGTCCGACCTGAACGATCTGTATCGCCGGGTCATCAACCGCAACAACCGCCTGAAGCGCCTGATCGAGCTGCGCGCGCCGGACATCATCATCCGCAACGAGAAGCGGATGCTCCAGGAGTCCGTCGACGCCCTGTTCGACAATGGCCGTCGCGGCCGGACCATCACGGGCGCCAACAAGCGTCCGCTGAAGTCCATGTCCGACATGCTGAAGGGCAAGCAGGGCCGGTTCCGCCAGAACCTGCTCGGCAAGCGCGTGGACTATTCCGGTCGTTCCGTGATCGTGGTCGGCCCCGAGCTGAAACTGCACGAATGCGGCCTTCCCAAGAAGATGGCGCTCGAGCTGTTCAAGCCGTTCATCTACTCGCGTCTGGACGCCAAGGGCCTGTCCGGCACGGTCAAGCAGTCCAAGAAACTGGTCGAGAAGGAACGTCCCGAAATCTGGGACATCCTCGACGAGGTCATCCGCGAGCACCCGGTCCTGCTGAACCGGGCGCCCACGCTGCACCGTCTGGGCATCCAGGCGTTCGAACCCAAGCTGACGGAAGGCAAGGCTATCCGCCTGCACCCGCTCGTCTGCGCGGCCTTCAACGCCGATTTCGACGGGGACCAGATGGCCGTGCACGTTCCGCTGTCCATCGAGGCACAGCTGGAAGCGCGCGTCCTGATGATGTCCACCAACAACATCCTGTCGCCTGCCAACGGTCGTCCGATCATCGTGCCGTCGCAGGATATCGTCCTGGGCCTCTACTACATGTCGCTGATGCGCGACGGCGAGAAAGGCGAAGGCATGATGTTCGCCGACGTCGCGGAAGTCGAAGCCGCCTTGGACAACAAGCTGGTCACGCTGCACGCAAAGGTGAAAGGCCGCTTCAAGGTCATCGACGCCGACGGCAACGAGACCTGGGAAGTGGCGGAAACCACGCCCGGCCGCCTGAAGCTGGCCGAGTACCTGCCCAAGCACAAGGACATCTCCTTCGACGTCATCAACAAGGAACTGACCAAGAAGGAGATCGGCAAGCTGATCGACATCGTCTACCGCCACGCCGGTCAGAAGGCGACGGTGATCTTCGCCGACAAGATGATGGGCCTGGGCTTCGGCGAAGCCGCCAAGGCCGGCATCTCGTTCGGCAAGGACGACATGATCATTCCGGACGCCAAATACACGCTGGTGGAAGAGACCGAGAACCTCGTTCAGGACTTCGAGCAGCAATATGCCGACGGGCTGATCACCAAGGGTGAGAAGTACAACAAGGTGGTCGATGCCTGGTCCAAGTGCACGGACAAGGTCGCCGACGCCATGATGGAAGAAGCCTCCAAGCCACGTGACATGATCAACTCGATCTTCATGATGAGCGATTCCGGCGCGCGGGGTTCGAAGAACCAGATGAAGCAACTGGCAGGCATGCGCGGCCTCATGGCCAAGCCGTCCGGCGAGATCATCGAAACGCCGATCACCGCGAACTTCAAGGAAGGCCTCACGGTGATGGACTACTTCAACTCCACCCACGGGGCCCGCAAGGGTCTGGCGGACACGGCGTTGAAGACGGCCAACTCGGGCTACCTGACCCGCCGCCTCGTCGACGTGGCGCAGGACTGCATCGTCACCGAGCAGGATTGCGGCACGGAGAACGGCATCGAGATCAAGCCTGTCGTGGACGGCGGCGACGTCGTCGTGTCGCTGGGCGAGCGTATTCTCGGCCGGGTCACGTCCGAGGACATGCATGATCCGCGCACGGGCGACCTCCTGTTCCCGGCCAACACCTATGTGGACGAGGACATCGCGGCGGCCGTCGATGAGTCCGGTGCGGTCAATGTCCGCGTGCGCTCGCCGCTGACCTGCGAAACGGTCACGGGCATATGCGCGACCTGTTACGGCCGCGATCTGGCCCGCGGGACCAAGGTGAACATGGGCGAAGCGGTCGGCGTGATCGCGGCCCAGTCCATCGGCGAACCCGGTACCCAGTTGACGATGCGGACCTTCCACATCGGCGGCACGGCGTCCGTGGCCGACAAGTCCACCATCGAAGCCGTCAACGAAGGCACGATCAGCTATGACGAAGGCCAGGTGATCGCCACCGACAACGGCTTCATCGTCAACACGCGCAAGCTGGAGATCGAAGTCGTCAACGCCGATGGCAAGTCGCTGGAGATGCACAAGGTCGACTACGGCTCTCGTGTGCCTCTGGAGAAGGGCGCGGCGGTCAATATCGGCACCAAGCTGGCCGAGTGGGACCCCTACACCATGCCGATCCTCTCTGAGGTCGGCGGCACGGTGCGCCTGCTCGACATCGTGGACGGTGTGTCCGCCAAGGAAGAGACCGACGAGGAAACCGGCATCTCCTCCAAGGTGATCGTGGACTGGCGCGCCAGCTCCAAGTCCGGCGACATCCAGCCGGCGGCGGTCATCGAGGGCGAGAACGGCGAGCCTGTCGAGCTCGGCGAGAACCGGATCGCGCGCTACATGCTCGCGGTCGGGGCCATCCTGTCCGTCAATGACGGCGACACGGTGAAGCCCGGTACGGTTCTGGCCCGTATTCCCAAAGGGTCCGCCACGCAGCGCGACATCACGGGGGGTCTGCCCCGCGTGGCCGAGCTGTTCGAGGCGCGCCGTCCCAAGGACGATGCCATCATCGCCCAGATGGACGGCAAGATCGAGTTCACGCGCGACTACAAGAACAAGCGCAAGATCTCGATCCTGCCCGAGTCCGACGACGGCGAAGCGATCAGCTTCCTCGTTCCCAAGGGCAAGCACATGCTTGTGGCTGACGGCGACATGGTGAAGCGCGGCGATTACATCGTCGACGGCAACCCGGCCCCGCACGACATCCTGCAGGTCATGGGTGTCGAAGCTCTGGCCGAGTATCTCGTGGACGAAGTCCAGGGCGTCTACCGCCTGCAGGGCGTGCCGATCAACGACAAGCACATCGAGGTGATCGTTCGCCAGATGCTGCAGAAGGTCGAAGTGACGGATCCGGGCGATACGTCCATGATCCGCGCGGAACAGCTCGACAAGATCGAGTTCAACGCGCGCAACGCCGAACTGCTGGCCGAGAACAAGAAGGCCCGTCCCGCAACTGCGGAGCCGGTCCTGCTCGGCATCACCAAGGCGTCGCTGCAGACCCGCAGCTTCATCTCGGCGGCCTCCTTCCAGGAAACGACGCGCGTCCTCACGGAAGCGTCGGTCCAGGGCAAGGAAGACTTGCTGGAAGGCCTGAAGGAGAACGTCATCGTCGGCCGCCTCATTCCGGCCGGTACGGGCGGCAACCTTCGCCGCTACCAGAAGCTTGCCAACGACCGCGACACCAAGCTGCTCGAAGAGCGCGCGGCCGCGGCGCCGATGGAAGAGTTCCCGGCGGAGATCGAAGGTGACGTCGCCGAATAGGCGGCATGCGATCGACCAATGGTACAAGGCCGCTCCCCGGAGCGGCCTTTTTCTTTGCATTGGCAGTGCGGGGCCGCTCGCATAGGGTCACACCATGAAGCGCACTCTCCTCATCCTCGTGCTCGGCTGGCTGGCCGGGCTGATCCTGTTCGCGGGGGATGTCGGGGATCTCTATGCGCGCTCCGCCGTGGCCTACAAGGTCAAGGCGGTCTGCTCGGAAGTGTTCGTCGCCGACCGTGAACCGGACGACGTACTCGCTCGTGATTTCGAACGCATCCACCCGGTCGTGTCCCGTGCAGAGGTCGAGGTGGACTATTCGGGTGGCATTGTCTCGGGCTCGCTGGCCGGTCTTCTGGGTCGGTCGAGAGCCTTTTATCGGCGCGGGCAGGGGTGCAGCCTCGAAGCGGACGGCTTGCCCGTCACGAACTACGAATTGGAATTGCCGCAGCCGATGCGGTCGGACTGGCCGGTTAAGATAGATGCGGATCTGCAGGCCCTCGCTGCAGCCGCCCGCGCAACGGAAGGCGCAGACATTCGCGCCGTCGTAGTCGTTCAGAACGGCGCGATCGTGGCAGAGGACTATGCGCCCGGTTTCGGTCCGGACGTGCCCATGCAGAGCTGGTCCATGGCCAAGTCGGTGACGCAGGCGCTCACCATGATCGCACAAGGCCAGGGCATGCTCGACCTGTCGAATGATCGGCTGATGCCGGAGTGGACGGGGGATGACCCGCGCGGTGCCATTACGGTCTCGAACCTCTTGGGCATGACAGACGGGCTCGGCTTCGTGGAAGACTATGGCGACCCCATGTCCGACGTCACGCGAATGCTGTTCAAGAGCCGTCACATGGGTCTGTCGGCTTCCCGCAGTCCGCTGGCACATGTCCCCGGTACGCAGTGGGCCTACAGCAGCGGAACCAGCAATATCCTGTCCGCCGTCCTGCGACGTGCCGTCGAAGAGGCTGGCGAAGACTACCACAGCTGGCCGCACCGAGTCCTCTTCGCGCCGCTCGGCATGGACACGGCCGTATTCGAA
This sequence comes from Litorimonas sp., assembly GCA_049647245.1. Lineage (GTDB taxonomy): Bacteria > Pseudomonadota > Alphaproteobacteria > Caulobacterales > Maricaulaceae > Litorimonas. The sequence goes on along the minus strand of JBARXH010000038.1, from coordinate 29,290 downwards.
ACCGATGCGGGCGGAACCTTCATCGGGTCCAGCTATCTCTACGCAAGCCCGCGCGACTGGGCGCGCCTTGGGCAGCTCTACCTGCAGGACGGGGTGTGGAACGGACAGCGTATACTTCCGGAAGGCACGGTCGAGGCGGCGCGGACGCCGGATTTGCCTGGAAGCCATGACTTCTATGGCCAGCATTGGTGGATCAACACAGCGATACCGGGACTGGGCCAGCGCCTGCCGGGAATGCCCGAAGATGTCTTCTACATGGGCGGCCATGACGTGCAGCGCGTGATCGTGCTGCCGTCAAAGAATGCCGTCATCGTCCGCCTGGGCATGACCCGACCGCCCATCGACGATGAACGCGATGTCGGCCCCGCTTTCGCCGCTCTTTACGACGCTCTCTAGAAAGGATCATCCATGACCTACGACCTCGACAATAAGACCGCCATCGTCACGGGAGGCTCGCGCGGGATCGGCGCGGCCATTGCAGAACGGCTGGCGGCCGATGGAGCGCACGTGGTGCTGACCTATCACAGCAGCGAAGAGGCGGCACACGCGGTCGTGGGCCGCATCGAAGCGGCCGGCGGTTCGGCGGAGGCCGTGAAGGCGGACGCGTCCGATCCAGGGTCGACATCCGCCTATATCGACGCCGCCGTGGCGCACGGCGGGATCGACATTCTCGTCCATAATGCCGGCATCGCGCGCATGGCGACCATTAAGGAAGGCGGACTTGATCTTTTCCGCAAGGTCTACGCCACCAATGTGGACGGGGTCTATGCGGGGACATTCGCTGCGGTCCCGCACCTCAAGCCGGGCGGGTCGGTTATCGTCATCAGCAGCGTCAATTCCCATACGTTCCCAGGACCGGGCGCGGCGATCTACGGCTCGTCCAAGGCAGCCGTATCGGGACTGGTCAAGGGCTGGGCACGCGATCTGGGCCGCCGCAATATCCGCGTCAACGCCATCCAGCCCGGCCCCATCGACACTGACATGAACCCGGCAGACGGCGAGTATGGCGAGTGGATGAAGGGTCTCACAGCCCTGGGACGCTATGGTCGCGCCGAAGAGGTCGCGGATCTGGCGGCGTTCCTTGCGTCCGACCAGTCCAGCTTCATCACGGGCGCGCGCATCGATATCGATGGCGGGATGACGCTGTAATGGTCCAAAGCGGACAGAAGACTGTCGAGCTGCTCGACGTCACGGCACGGGACGGTCTGCAGAACGAGGCCCGTCTCTTCTCGACCGAGGAAAAGCTGTCCCTGATCGGCCGAGCCATGGAGGCGGGGGCGCGCCGCATCGAGGTGGCGAGCTTCGCCCACCCGAAATACGTCCCGCAAATGGCCGACGCGGAAGCCGTGATCGACGGCCTGCCGGACCGGGGCGACGTGACCTATATCGGCCTCGTCATGAACGAACGCGGCGTGGATCGGGCGCTGAAGACCAAGGTGGACGAACTCGGCCTCGTGGCATGCGCGTCGGACACGTTCGCCACGAAGAACCAGAACCAGACGCGTGACGGCTCTGTGGAGATGTGCCTCACCATGGCGGACAAGGCGCGCGCGAACGGCCTTCGCTACAACGTCACCATCGCGACCAGCTTCGGCTGCCCGTTCGAAGGAGGCATCAGCGAGGACGTGGTTGCTGGCATGGTCGCCCGCTTCGCCGAAGCCGGGTTCGGAGAAGTCGCGCTGGCTGACACGATCGGTGTGGCCGACCCCTGGAAGGTCGAGCGCATGTTCCGTCGGGCGGCAGCGGCGCACTCGCAGCTGTCGCTCCGGGCGCATTTCCACAATACCCGCAATACGGGGCTCGCCAATGTCCACGCCGCACTGTCGGCCGGCGTGGCGACCATAGATGCGTCTATCGGAGGCATCGGCGGGTGCCCCTTTGCGCCCAATGCAACGGGCAACGTGCCGAGCGAGGACGTGCTCTACATGCTGCAGCGGGGCGGATACGAGACCGGCTACGACCTGGATGCGGTCATCGACACAGCTCAGTGGCTATCCGGCGTGATGGAACAGGCCTTGCCCGGCATGGTCAGCAAGGCGGGCGGATTCCCCGAAGCAAACGCGTAGGCCCCCTCGCTACTGGACCCGGCCTGCCTCGCGCAAAGCCGCGATGTCCGCCTCTGCCAATCCGGCTTCCCGGAGGATCGAGTCCGTATGTTCGCCCACTTTGGGCGGGCTGAGACGCAGTCCGATCCTGTCTCCATCCAGAGAGACGGGCAGGGCGGGCAGCTTTGCGGTGGTGCCGTTCTCCAGCTTCATGTCGAGCAGTCCGCCGCCCGCATTCAAATGCGGATCGTCGAACATGTCTTCCGGTTTTCCGATCGGTGCGAAGGGCAGGCCGAGATGCTCGATCTTCTCCATCAGTTCCGCCTTGGTGAGCGTGCGAAACGCGGCTTCTATCTCCGGAAGGAAGCGGTCCTTGTGGATCACCCGGTCGCGGTTTTCAGCCAGCTCCGGGTCGTCCAGCAGGTGCTGTAACCCGAAGGCCTCGCAGAGCGTCTTCCATTGCCCGTCGCTGACCACCCCGACGAAGACCTGCTCCCCGTCCTTCGTGTCGAAAAGCTGGTAGATCGCCCACGCGGAGGTGCGGGCGGGCATGGGCGCGGCGGCCTTTCCGGTGACGGCTTTCTGAGCCATGTGCTGGCCGACAAGAAAAACCGTGGTTTCGAACAGGGAGGCCGTGACCCGTTTTCCCCGTCCGGTCCGTTCACGCTCATACAGCGCGGCCATGACACCCATCGCCCCGAACATGCCGCCCGTCACGTCGATCACGGACGATCCAGCCCGCAGGGGCCGTCCGGGAGGTCCGGTCATGTAGGCGAGGCCGCCCATCATCTGCGTGACCTCGTCCAGCGCGGTGCGGTGGCTGTAAGGACCGTCGAGGAAGCCTTTCTCCGAGCAATAGATCAGGTGGCCATTCCTCCCTGATAACGCGTCCCACCCGAAGCCGAGCCGATCCAGAGCGCCGGGACGGAAATTCTCGATGAAGACATCCGCTCCGTCGATCAGTGAGAGCACGGCGTCGCGGCCTTCGTCGGATTTCAGGTCGACGGCGAGGGAGCGCTTGTTGCGGTTATACATCGGGAAATAGCCCGCGCCCGCGCCGCGCAACCGCCGCGTCTTGTCTCCGCCGATGGGCTCCACCTTGATCACATCCGCGCCCATGTCGGCGAGCATCAGCCCTGCGGCGGGGCCCATCACCATGTGGGAGAATTCCACCACCTTGATGCCAGAGAGGGGGAGTTGGCTCATGCGGTCTGCTTTCTGAATTGCGCGTCCATTTCGCCCGGCGTCAGGATCGCAACGTCGCCCCGCGCCTTCAGCTCGGCCAGCAGGGATTCCAGCACGGCGATGCGGAAGGGCTGACCGATGATGTAGGGTGTCAGGGTCACGCACAGCGCCTGTCCGCCGAAGCGCTCATACTCGTCTGCCAGGTAACTGACCGCTTCGAGGATCTGACGTTTCCAGGCGTCTTCCGTCTGGCGGCGGACATGAAGCAGCGTGAAGTCGGATAGTTCGTAGGTGTTGGGCAGAAGGGTGACGCCCGCCGATGTCGCGACCGGCACGCTGTCCGGCTCCCAGTCGAGACAATAGCGCAGGCCTGCTGCGCCGAGCCGCTCCAGCGTGCGCGACGACTGGTTGCGTGCCGGGCTCATCCATCCTGCCGCGCCGGGCAGGGCATTCAGCGCCTGCCGGATCAGCGCGTCCTCCTCGGGCTCGCTCAGGCCCTCATGGTGGATATGATCCGTCGAGACGCCGTGCGCGATGATTTCGTGATCTGCTATGTAGCGCATGAGTGGCGGGTACCGCTCGGCCACGGCTGCGTTGACCGCGAACCCGGCTTTCACGTCGTCCAAGGCTTCGAGGATGCGGTAGACCCCGACCCGGTTGCCGTAATCGCGCACCGTGTAGTGGCGCAGGTCCGGGTAGGGCGTGGCCATTGCGCCGGGATGCTTGAACGGCGTTCCGGAGGGATTGAGCGGGAAGAACTCCAGCGGAACGATGAAGGAGAGAGCGACCTTCGCACCGCCGTCCCAATTCAACGGCAAGCGGTTGCGAGAGAGCCGCCATTCGTAATGGTCGTGATCCTGCCCGTAGCGGCGCTTCGGATAGGCGAGGTAATCGTCGCCGATCATGCCGCAAACCCCGTTCCGCCCGTCGCCACGCCGCGCGCCTTGATGTCCGCGACCGACTGATCCCAGTAGTGGTCGATGAAATGCTTCGCGATCTCCTTGCCGGTCGCGAACCAGACATCATCCGTGTGGGCCGTAATGTGTTTCAGCGCCTCCTCGAACGGGCGTATGCGATGAGGCTGGCTGACGAGGTAGGCGTGCAGGGGAATGCACATGACCGTGCCGGAGCGCTCGCCTTCCTTCAGCAGACGGTCGAAATGGCGCTTCAGCATGTCCGTGTAGCGGTCGGGGTCGACGCCCATGACCGAGTAGGTGATGACGTCGTTGACCTCGAGCGAGTAGGGCATGGAGACGAGCTTGCCACTCTTGGTCTTGAGCGGCTGCGGCTGGTCGTCCTGGAACAGGTCGCAACTGTACCAGAAATCATTCTCTGCGATCAGGTCGAGCGTGTGTTCCGTGTGGGTGAGGGCCGGGGCAAGATAGCCCCGGATGCGCTGGCCGGAGGCCCGCTCCACCGTGCGGATGCTGTCGTCCAGCACGGCTTGTTCCTGTTCCGGCGACAGGCCGTAGCTGTAGCGCGTATTGTAGATACCGTGGCTGAAGAACTCCCAGTCACGGGCGAGCGCATCCTCGATGATCTCCGGGTGATGGTCGCACAGCGCCACATTCAGGCTGACCGATCCACGCAGGCGGTACTTGTCCAGCAGCTCCATGAGCCGCAGGTGACCGACCCGGTTTCCGAAGTCGCGCTGGCTGTATTGCTGCACGTTCGGCACGGCGTTCGGCCAAGGCTGGCGCTGGGCGTTGCCGGGCGGCAGGAACTCGTAGAACTCGATGTTCGGCGCGATCCAGAAAGCGAGCTTCTTCCCGCCCGGCCATTCGATCCTGGGCCGGTCGGCATACGGCCAGTAGTCGTAGAGGTTGGGTTCAGCTTTCATAGCCATCCAGCCACGCATCTACCTCCGCCACGTCCACCACATCCGCGTACTTGATCAGCAGGTCCGTCAGGTTGGCGAAGTGGTAGCTTTCGTGCTTGTCCGCGACGCACTCCACCGGGACGATGGTGCGGAAGCCGTGGGACAGACTGTCTACGGCAGTGGCGCGGACGCAGCCCGACGTGCTGCCGCCCGTGACGACGACCGTGTCCACCTTGTGCCAGCGCAGGAAACTCGCCAGCGGGGTTTCGAAGAAGGCGCTGGGCATACGCTTCGTGTAGACGGCGTCCACTTCGGGGACGATATTCAGGCGGTCGTCGAACTCCGTCCGGTCGGAGCCGTACTTGATGTTCTGCAAACTGTCCGGCGTGTCGGTCCGCGTGCCCCACACGCCCGCATCGGCGGCATTGTCCATGTAGGCGACATGGGTCCAGACGACCGGCAAGCCCTTGTCGCGGGCCTTGCGGCTGATCCGGTCGATGTGCTCCATCTGACGCGGGTCGGTGACGTAGGCAGTCTTGTAGAGGTCGGGGCGGGTGTAGCTCTTCTGCGGATCGACATTTACCACGGCCAGACGCTCACCGAAGCCGAAACGCGCACGGGCCGGGTTGGCGCGGACCTCTTCGAAGATTTCGCGGGCGGTCTTGTCGGATCGTGTCATGGTGGATTCGGTCATGCGCGGCTTTCACTCCCTTTGGGCGCGGCTTATCTTGCCCTGCGTCAAGCCGCAAAGCACGCAGTCAAGCGAAAGGATCGCCATGCTCGATCAGATCACCATCTCGGAAGTCGGACCTCGCGACGGATTGCAGAATTGTGCGGGCGTCATGCCGACGGATGTCAAGAAGCGCTGGATCAAGGCGCTCTACGATGCGGGCATCCGGGAAATCGAAGCCGGGTCCTTCGTCCCCGCCAAGCTCTTCCCGCAACTCGCCGACACGGCCGAGATCGTGGCCTTCGCGAAGACCCTCCCGGGACTGCGCGTTCTGGGGCTCGTCCCGAACCTGCGCGGCGCGCACGCGGCACTGGAAGCAGGCGTGGACGTGATGGGCTTTCCCCTGTCCGTGTCCGAGACTCACAGCCAGCGCAATCTGCGCCAGAGCCATGACCAGGCGGTCGAGAATGTCCGGCAGATCGCGGCCCTGATTGCCGAGCAGCCGCAAGAGTCGCGCCCCGCATTCGAGGGCGCCCTGTCCACGGCCTTTGGATGTTCCATCGAAGGGCGGATCGAGGAGGATGCCGTGCTGCGACTTGCCGAGCGTCTGGTCGAGGCCGGAGTAGACGAGCTGGGCCTGTCCGACACGGTCGGCTATGCAAATCCCGTACAGGTCAAGCGCCTGATCCGGCGCACGCGCGACGTCGCCGGGGCGGACCGCGTCAAGTCGATCCATCTGCACAACACCTATGGGCAAGGTCTCGCCAACGCCTTTGCGGCCTGGGAGGAGGGGATCGAGACGTTCGACAGTTCACTGGGTGGATTGGGCGGTTGCCCCGCATCGCCCGGCGCGTCCGGCAACATCGTGACCGAAGACCTCGTTCAGATGTTTCACGCCATGGGCGTGGGGACGGGCATCGATCTGGACAAGCTGATCGCGGCGCGCAGCTTCCTCGAAGAGGGCTTGCCCGGAGAGCCGGTCTACGGGTTCACTCCCAATGCCGGGCGCCCCAAGCACATGGCGGCCTGAGCGAGAGGCCTGTCAGGCCCCGGCATTGAATGCCGGTGGTCATGATTGCGCGACTCGCTCTGCCCGGATTTTCGGGATAGGGAGATATCGTGCGTTTCGGCGAAGCCTTCCTCGAAGAATTGAAAGCCCGCGTCCGGCCGTCGGACGTGATCGGGCGGCATGTGAAGTTGCGCCGTCAGGGGCGGGAGTTCGCGGGACTGTCGCCCTTCACGAACGAAAAGACGCCGTCCTTCTTCGTCAACGATCAGAAGGGTTTCTACCACTGCTTTTCCAGCGGCAAGCATGGGGATGCCATCAGCTTCCTGATGGAGGTGCAGGGCCTGAGCTTTCCGGAAGCGGTCGAGCAGCTGGCGGGCCTGGCCGGTATGGAATTGCCGCGCTCCGACCCCAAGGCGGAAGAGCGCGCGCGCGAACGCAAGGCGGCGATCAGCTGGATGGAGCGCGCCCAGGACCATTTCGAGAAGACGCTCTACCGTGCGCCGGGCGAGGCGGCCCGCGAATATCTGAAAGGCCGGGGCCTGACGCAGACGGCGGCCCGGCATTTCGGCCTCGGATTCGCCGAGGACAGCTTTTCCTCGCTCAAGGACAATCTGATCCGGGAAGGGGCCGACGAACGGCAGTTGATCGAAGCGGGCCTGCTGATCGACCCGGAGGACAGCTCACGCGGAAGCTGGGACCGGTTCCGCAACCGGATCATGTTTCCGATCCACGACGGGCGCGGCCGGCTGGTGGCCTTTGGCGGCCGGGCGATGGACCCGGACGCCAAGGCCAAATACCTCAACAGTCCCGAGACCAAGCTCTTTTCCAAGGGGCAACTGCTCTACAACTATCACCGGGCGCGCAAGGCGTTGGCCGACCCCAAGAACCCGGCACGCGGGCTGATCGTGGTGGAAGGCTATATGGACGTGATCGCCCTGTCGCGCGCGGGCTTCCCCCATGCCGTCGCGCCGCTCGGCACGGCGCTGACGGAAGACCAGCTCGCGCTCGTCTGGCGGGCGGGACCGGACGGGTTTCTGTGTTTCGACGGCGACAAGGCGGGTCTGCGGGCGGCCTACCGATCGATCGAGCGCGCCTTGCCGCTGCTCAGGCCGGGACAGTCCCTGCGTTTCGTTATAATGCCCGAAGGCCAGGACCCGGACGATCTTCTGCGCGACAAGGGCGCGCCCGCGTTCGCGGCTCTGCTGGAGCGTTCCGTGCCGCTGGTGGATATGCTCTGGCGGCGGGAGGTCGAGAAGGAGCCGCTGGGTACGCCGGAAGCCAAGGCGGGTCTGAAAAGCCGGCTCTTCGACGCCCTGAACGAGATCGCCGATCCGGGCGTGCGCGAACAATACAAGACAGCCCTGTTGGACCGGTTCGACAAGCAGTTCGGACGGCAGTGGACGCCAACGCGCCGCAAGACACCGCAGGAAAAGAAGGCCGACAAGACGACGATCGCCGCCAGCGCCGCCAAACTGGCCCGGAACAGCCGTCAGGCGCAGACGCTGATCGGCGGCATCATCCTCTTTCCGGACATGCTGTCGGAGGTGGACGAGATGTTTTTCGGCCTCGATTTCGACGATCCGGGCCACACGGCCCTGCAAAGGGCGGTCCTGCGATACTGGCGGCAGACGAAAGCTGTTGATATCGCGGGGCTTCATGCTCATATGTCTGTGGACGGACTGGAGGAGGAGCTCCGAACCCTTTTGTCACGGCGGGCGCTGATCACGGCCGCCCTGGGGGGATCGGAAGCGGAAACGGGCGATCGCGCGGCCATCTGGATGAGTGAGGCCGGCACCTTTTTGGACAATGCCCGGAACGACGCGACTTCTCCCGACTCACGATCGCGGATGGCCGACACCATCCGCAAGGACAATGCGGAGGCGATGCACCGCCTCATGCGGGCGCAATCGCGCTCGCGCGACTAGAACAGCAGGCCCCCGTTTCGCGGACAGCGGAACGCGGGCTCTTTGAGTTTGAGGCTCCCCGGCCACCCGCCGGGCGAGACCCGAGGAGACGGAACCACGATGGCCGAGGCCGATCCCAAAACCGACGTTGAAGACCAGACTTCGGCGACGACCCAACCCGTGCCCAAGAGCCGGCTCGATTTCGAGAACATCGAAGTCAAGAAGATGCTCGCCAAGGCGAGGAAGACCGGTCTTCTGAAGACGGAGGACCTGAACCAGCATCTCGACATCAACGGCATCACGGCCGAGGAGATCGAAGTCGTCCTCGCCGCCCTGTCCGAAATGGGCATCTCCGTCCACGAGGAGAAGGAAGAGGAAACGCTGGGTCCGAAGACGCTCGCCCGGACGGAAACCACAGCCGTCAAGGGCGGCAATTCCAAGGACGACCTGGACCGCACGGACGATCCGGTCCGCATGTATCTGCGCGAAATGGGCGTGGTGGAGCTGCTGTCCCGCGAAGGTGAGATCGCCATCGCCAAGCGCATCGAGGCCGGTCGCAACACCATGATCAAGGGGCTGTGCGAATCGGCCCTGACCTTCGAGGCGCTGATGATCTGGCGCGAGGAGCTCGCCGGCGGCGACATCCTGCTGCGCGACATCATCGATCTCGACGGGACCTACAACCGATCCATCGGCAATGTGCAGGAAGACCGCTCGCACCTCGCCGTGCGCCGCGAGAAGATCGAGAAGGGCGAGCTGGAAGCCGAAGAGGGCGATCTGCCGAGCCTTGCCGAGGAGCGCAAGCTCAAGCTGCCTGAGCGCAACTACAAGCCGGGCGAAAAGCCGATCGAGGACGATACGGACGACGAAGAAGACAAGACCAATCTCTCCATGGCGGCCATGGAAGCCGCGCTGCGCGAAGACATCATGGAGAAGCTGGACCGGATCTACGAGGATTTCCAACGCTTCCAGAAACTCCAGCAGATGACCATTACGGCACGTCTGAAGGGCAAGCGCCTGCGCGCGCCCCAACGCGCCGAGTATGAGGAAATCCAGGACCGGATCGTCGACGAGATCAAGGACCTGCAGCTCAACAATGCCCGGATCGAGGCGCTGGTCGAGCAGCTCTTTCATATCAACAAGCGCTTCATCTCGCTCGAAGGCAAGCTCATGCGCCTGGCGGACGGCAACGGCGTTCCGCGCCAGGAATTCCTCTCCGCCTATCTCGGTTCGGAGCTGAATCCCAACTGGCTCGACGACATGAAGGGGACAACGGATGCGTGGGACCGCTTCATCGGACGCGAGGCCACGACCATCGAGAAGATCCGCACGGAAATCGGCGAAATGGCGCGGGAGACCGGCGTGCCCGTCGACGAGTTCCGCCGCATCGTCCAGACCGTCCAGAAGGGCCAGCGCGAAGCGCGTCAGGCCAAGAAGGAGATGGTCGAGGCGAACCTGCGTCTCGTGATCTCGATCGCGAAGAAATACACGAACCGCGGCCTGCAGTTCCTCGACCTGATCCAGGAAGGCAATATTGGCCTGATGAAGGCTGTCGACAAGTTCGAGTACCGCCGAGGCTACAAGTTCTCCACCTACGCGACCTGGTGGATCCGCCAGGCTATCACGCGCTCCATCGCGGACCAGGCCCGGACTATCCGGATTCCGGTCCACATGATCGAGACGATCAACAAGATCGTGCGGACGTCGCGTCAGATCCTGCACGAGATCGGTCGCGAGCCGACCCCGGAGGAACTCGCCGCCAAGCTGTCCATGCCGCTGGAGAAGGTCCGCAAGGTGATGAAGATCGCCAAGGAACCGATCAGCCTAGAGACGCCGATCGGCGACGAGGAAGACAGCCAGCTCGGCGACTTCATCGAGGACAGCAACGCCATCCTGCCGATCGAGTCCGCGATCCAGAGCAATCTGCGCGAAACCACGACCCGCGTGCTCGCCTCGCTCACCCCGCGCGAGGAACGCGTGCTGCGTATGCGCTTCGGCATCGGCATGAACACGGACCACACGCTCGAAGAGGTCGGCCAGCAGTTCAGCGTGACCCGCGAACGCATCCGCCAGATCGAAGCCAAGGCTCTGCGGAAGCTCAAGCACCCCAGCCGAAGCCGGAAATTGCGGAGCTTCCTGGATCAGTAGGTCGCAGGGGCGCTGGCCGCCCCGCTTGCTTTGCGTACGCAATCCTGTACATTCTTGCTATGCAAGCCACGACGTCGACAGAATTCCGCAAGAACCTGTCCAAGATGATGGACAAGGTCGTGGATGATCGTGCGCCTCTGATCATCAACCGAGCCAATGGTAAAACAGTCGTGGTCCTGTCCATGGACGACTACAATGCCATGGACGAGACGGCCTATCTCTTGTCGTCCCCTGCTAATCGCAAAGCCTTGCTGGAGGCGGTCGAACGGGATCGAAAGGGGCAGTCCAAGCCTCGGAAACTCATTGACGTCGATGATTAACTTCGACGACGTTGCCTGGGATCATTATCTCTACTGGCAGCGACAGGACAAGAAGACGCTCAAACGCATCAACGCCCTGATCAAGGACATCCAGCGTCATCCGTTCGAAAGCATCGGCAAGCCGGAACCCCTGCGACGGGATCTTTCAGGATACTGGTCGCGGCGGATCGACGACAAGAATAGGCTGGTCTACCGCGTCGCGCCGGATGAGATCGTTATTATCCAGTGCCGGTTTCACTATGGCGACTGAGACCTAGAACTCGAACCGTCCCACTACCGGCACGTGGTCACTGGGCTTCACGCCGTCGCGCACGAACTTGTCGATCGTGACGTCGACCAGGCGGTCCATTGCGTAGCCGTTGCAGAGCAGGTGATCGATGCGGATGCCGAGATTGTTCTGCCAGGCACCCCCCTGATAGTCCCAGAAGCTGTACTGCCCGTCGCGACCGTCGAAGACCTCGAACGCGTCGTAAAGGCCGATATTCTTGAGCGCCCGGAAGGCGGCGAGCGTTTCCGGTCGGTAGAGCGCATCGCCCCACCAGCCTTTGGGGTCGTGCGTGTCCCCAGCGCGCGGGATGACATTGTAGTCGCCCAGCAGGATCAACGGCTCCTCGTATGGGAGCAGTGTCTCGGCATGGGCTTTCAGCCGGGCCATCCAGTCCAGCTTGTAGCGGTATTTCTCGCTGTCGGCCGTCTCGCCGACGGGATTGCCGTTGGGCAGGTAGAGCCCGCCAACCCGCACGACGCCTTCCTTGGCCGGAATGACGGCTTCGATGTAGCGGGCCTGTTCGTCGCTGTCGTCGCCCGGCAGTCCCGTCATGACCTCTTCCGGCGTGGCCCGACTCAGAAGGGCGACGCCGTTGTAGCTCTTCTGGCCATGGACGCTGACGTGATAGCCGAGCGCTTCGATCTCCATGCGTGGGAAGCCTTCGTCGACGGTCTTGATCTCCTGCAGGACGAGCACGTCCGGCTTGGCGGTTTCCAGCCATTTCGTCAGCGCATGCATCCGCGCCTTGACCGAATTGATGTTCCACGTCGCGATCTTCATGGGCCGCGCGTCGGGATATTGTGCGCGTCTGTCAAGCACCCGGCGCGATCCGCATGGAGGGTTGCGGGCCGGCCCTGCACATGCCTAAGCCATCAGTGTGAGCATCCTATCGGACTCCTCCCGCCTCGTCGTGGTTTCCAACCGCACCGCAGTCGATCCCGGCTCGCGGGCCGGCGGCCTCGCCGTCGCCATGTGGGACAGTCTTCAGGCGCGCGGGGGAAGCTGGATCGGATGGTCCGGCAAGCTCAAGGATTTTCCGTCCAGCCGCCCCCAAATCGTGGAGGAGGGACCAGTCGAGTTCGCGCTGCTGGACCTGCGCAAGTCGGATTATGACGACTATTATCTGGGCTACGCCAATGAGGTGCTGTGGCCTGTCCTGCACAACCGGCTGGATCTCGCCCGGTTTTCCAACCGCACCTACGGCGCCTATCGCAGCGTTAACCGCCAATTTGCCGAAGCGACGATGGAACGCTGCACGGATGCGGATTTCGTGTGGGTGCAGGACTATCATTTCTTCCCGTTGGCTCGCGACCTGCGCGCGCTGGGCCGGTTCGGGAAGATCGGCTTTTTCCTCCACATTCCGTTTCCGGCTCCGGATGTCTTCCGCGCGATCCCGGACGCGCCGGACCTGCTGAACGCGCTCACCCATTACGACCTGATTGGACTGCAGACGGCCGGGGACGTGTCAAACCTCCGTCGGTTGCTGATCGAGGATCACGATGCGACGGTGCTCGATGCGGAACGGGTGCGGGTCGGCGACCGTGTACTGACCCTGCGCCATTGTCCGATCGGCATGGATGTCGAGAGCTTCCGCGAGGAACGGAACAGCGACGGTGCGCGGTCGGCTTCCGAGCGGCTGTCCCGCTTCCTGATCGGGCGCAAGCTGATCCTCGGCGTGGACCGGATGGATTACTCCAAGGGCCTGCCGGAGCGGTTCGAAACCATGGCGCGTCTGTTCGAGCGTTTCCCCGATACGCACGGCACGGTCCAGTTCACCCAGGTCGCTCCGCCGTCACGGTCGCGCGTGGACGAATACAAGAACCTGCGGAAACGGATCGACCGGTTGTGCGGCCGCATCAACGGTAACTTCGCCGATCTGGACTGGATGCCGATCCGCTACCTCGCCCGGGGGTACGACCGGTCGGAACTGGCCGGGCTCTACGGCATGGCGTCGGTCTGCGTGGTGACTCCCCTGCAGGACGGGATGAACCTGGTCGCAAAGGAATTCGTCGCCGCGCAGGACGAAGCGGACCCCGGCGTGCTGGTGCTGAGCCAGTTCGCGGGCGCGGCCGAGCAGATGGGCGACGCCGTCATCGTGAACCCGCACGATATCGACCGCACGGCTGAAGCGATCCACGCCGCGTTGCACATGCCGCTGGAGGAACGCCAGCGCCGTTGGCGGGCGCTCTATGCCGGCATATGCACGCAGGACATCGATTGGTGGCGTGCGCGCTACTTTGCCTGATCCACGTCCAGAGCCGACGCCATGCCGCTTCCCGACCCGCCGCCGCTGACAGAGCGCCACGCGCTGTTCCTCGACTTCGACGGAACGCTCGCGCCCTTGCGGGACGAGGCCGGCGCGGTGCGGTTGAGTGCATTGCAGCACGCTGTTCTGGAGCGTCTGGCTGCGCGGCGGGACGGGGCGTTGGCCCTCCTGTCGGGCCGGGACGTGCGCGACCTTGCGAAACGGTCGCCGGCAGGCCTGCACCGCATCGGCAATCATGGACTCTATACATTGCGACCGGGGGAATCGGAGCCCTCCGGGATCGACCCTCTGCCGGCTTTTGCGCAGCGGGCCTTGCAGGACGCGGCGAAACGGTTCGACGGGGCCTTTCTGGAGGTCAAGGGGCCGGTCGGCACAGTGCATTTCCGTGCCTGTCCGGAGGCTGCCCCCGTGCTGATCGACGCCGTCCAGACGGTCGCGGCGCGCACGCCGGGCTATGTGGCCAAGGTGGGTAACGGCGTGGCGGAGGCAATCCCCGAAGGCGCGGACAAGGGCACGGCGCTGGAGTGGGCGCTGGCGGACGAGCCTTTCCGGGGGCGCATTCCCGTCATGGTGGGCGACGACACGACGGACGAGGACGGTTTTCTCGCCGCGCAGCGGCTGGGCGGCTTCGGCGTGAAAGTGGGCGACGGCAACACGGTTGCGCGAAAGCGCCTGCGGGATGTGGACGCCGTGTGGACTTGGTTAGAGGCTGGATCATGAACGAATATCCGAGTGCGGGCCATATGGATTTCGGCGTCATCGGCAATTGCCGGATTGCCGCGCTGATCGATGGGGTCGGCGATTACCAATGGCTGTGCCTGCCGCGGCTGGACGGGGAACCCGTCTTCAACGGCCTGCTGGGCGGCGGCGGCCGGTTCACGGTCCGCCTGTCTGGATGCGAGCGAGTCGAGCAAAGCTATGTCCGCAACACGGCGGTGCTTCGGACCGTGCTGCATGATGGCAGCGGCGGCGCGGTGGAGATCACCGATTTCGCCCCGCGCTTCGAAAGCCGGGGCCGCATGTTCCGGCCTGCGCAGATCATCCGCCGCGTCCGGCCCCTGTCCGGCCTGCCGCAAATCGCCGTCTGCCTGGAACCGAGCAGTGGCTTCTCCAACACGCCCAAGCCCGCCTCGCGCGGTGTCACGCATATCAGCTACGGCGAAGGCGAGGGGGGCTTGCGCGTCACGACCAATGCCCCGATTGACCATATCCAGTGCGGCCAGCCCTTCGTGATCGATGGCGAACTCGTCTTCGTCCTAGGCCCGGACGAAACCATTCCGGAAGATCCGGTCCATCTCTGCGCAGACTGGGAACAGCAGACGGTGGATCATTGGCAGACCTGGGTGTCGCGCCTGTCCACTCCGCCCGACTGGCAGGCTGCCGTGATCCGTGCGGCCATCACGCTGCAGCTCTGCGTCTATGAGGAGACGGGGGGGATCGTCGCCGCGCTGACGACCTCGATCCCGGAACACGACAAGTCCATCCGCAACTGGGACTACCGCTACTGCTGGATCCGGGACAGTTACTTCACCGTCAACGCGCTCAACCGCTGCGCCTCCATGAGCGCGCTGGAGCATTATCTGCGCTTTCTGCGCTCCGTGGTCGCCATGACGGCGCGCGACGGCAATGCGAGCGGGCATGTGCAGCCGCTGTTCGGGATCGGTCTGGAAACCGTGATCACCGAGCATCTGGAAGAGGCCTTGCCCGGCTTTCTCGACAATCCACCTGTGCGGCGCGGCAATCAGGCGTTCGAGCACATCCAGCACGATGTCTACGGCCAGATCATCCTCGCCGCCACGCCGGCCTTCTTCGATCAGCGCCTGCGCGCCGCCTACGGCGAAGCCGAGTTCCGCGCGCTGGAGCCGGTCGGCGAGCGCGCCTTCGACGTCTACGACACGTCCGATGCGGGCATCTGGGAATTCCGGGAGATCGAGCACATCCACACCAGCTCCGCCATCATGTGCTGGGCGGCATGCGACCGCCTGTCCCGTATCGCGGGCCATCTGGGCCTTCCGGAGCGGGAAACCTACTGGCGGGACAAGGCAGCCATCATCCATGCCACGGTCTGCGAACGCGGGTTCGATCCCCGGCAGAACGCTTTCACGATGGCATTCGGCGTGGCCGATCTCGACGCGTCGGTCCTGCTGATGTGCGAGATCGGGTTCCTGCCCGCCGATGATCCGCGTTTCATTGGGACGGTGGAAGCGGTCGACCGCGACCTGCGCGAGGGAAACAACGTGTTCCGCTACAAGGCCAAGGACGATTTTGGCCGGCCCGAAACGGCCTTCACCGTCTGCACCTTCTGGCATCTGGACGCACTGTGGCGGATCGGACGGCGGGACGAGGCGAGGGCCATGTTCGAGTCGGTCCTGGCCCATGCCAACCCGCTGGGTCTTCTGTCCGAGGACCTGCACCCGGAAACGGGCCAGCTCTGGGGCAATTTTCCCCAGACCTACAGCATGGCCGGGATCATCAACTCCGCCCATCTCATGAGCCGGGATTGGCCGGAGGTCGTATAGACAGGTCTTTAAGTGTGCGTTCCCGATAGGCGGCTTACCCACGCGCAGGAGACCTCTCGGCGTCCGCCAACTCGGCATGCCGTGAGAGGAATTGCTGCCACAGGCAGGTTGACGCGAGCCATGCCTGCCAGGCGTTTCCCACCGCCTATCTCGCTTGAAAAACCCGCTCCGAGCGAACATATGGGGCGCGAACGACGCGCGGCCTCGGATACGCGCCACACCACGCCCATTACAGCTTTCAGGAACGACCATCATGGCTCGCCAATTCGCCTATCACATGCAGGGTCTGACGAAGAAATTCGGCAACAAGACCATTCTCGACAACGTCCATCTGTCCTTCTACCCGGACGCCAAGATCGGTCTGGTCGGCGTCAACGGCGCGGGCAAGTCCACGCTCATGAAGATCATGGCCGGCGTGGACACGGAAGTGACGGGCGAACACTGGGCGGCCGAGGGCGTCAAGGTCGGCTACCTGCCGCAGGAACCGCATCTCGATCCGGAAAAGACCGTCTGGGAAAACGTCATTTCCGAGTGCGAAGACAAGATCATCTTCGACAAGTACAACGAAGTCGCCATGAAGATGGCCGAGGAGTACACGGACGAGCTGATGGAGGAAATGACCACCCTCCAGGAGCAGGTCGATGCGCGCGATGCGTGGGACATCGATTCCAAGATCGAAATGGCCATGCAGGCCCTGCGCTGCCCGCCCAAGGATGCGGACGTGACCAACCTGTCGGGCGGGGAACGCCGCCGTGTCGCCATCTGCCAGCTGCTTCTGGCCAAGCCCGACCTGCTGCTGATGGACGAACCGACCAACCACCTGGACGCCGAAACGGTCGCCTGGCTGGAAAACTATCTCGTCAACTACAAGGGCGCGGTCATCCTCATCACGCACGATCGCTACTTCCTCGACAACATCACGGACTGGACGCTGGAAATCGACCGCGGCCGCGCCTTCCCGCACGAGGGCAACTATTCGTCCTGGCTGGCATCCAAGGCCGACCGGATGGACCAGGAAGGCCGCGAAAGCGACTCCAAGACCAAGGCCCTCAAGCGCGAACTGGAATGGATTCGCTCCAACCCCAAGGCGCGCCAGACCAAGTCGAAGGCTCGGATCAGCGCCTATGAGGAGCTGCGCGACTCCGCGGAGCGCGAGGAAGTCTCCCACGCCGAAATCCGCATCCCCATGGGCGAGCGTCTCGGCAATATCGTGGTGGAGGCCAACAATGTCTCCAAGGGGTTTGATGACAAGTTGCTGATCAAGGATCTGTCCTTCCGCCTGCCGCGCGGCGGGATCGTCGGCGTGATCGGCCCGAACGGGGCCGGCAAGACGACCCTGTTCAAGATGATCACGGGCGAGGAGCAGCCGGACGAAGGCAGCTTCAAGGTCGGCGAGACCGTGGAACTCGGCTATGTCGACCAGAACCGCGATGCGCTCGACAATTCCAAGAACGTCTGGGAAGCCATCTCAGACGGGCTGGACATTCTGCGTCTTGGCAAGCGCGAAGTGCCGTCGCGCGCCTATGTCGGTGCGTTCAACTTCAAGGGCACGGACCAGAGCAAGAATGTCGGCCAGCTCTCCGGTGGTGAGCGCAACCGCGTCAACCTCGCCAAGATGCTGACCCGTCCGGCCAACCTGCTGCTGCTCGATGAGCCGACGAACGACCTGGACCGCGAGACGCTGGCCTCGTTGGAAGTCGCGCTCGAAAAGTTCCCCGGCTGCGCCGTGGTGATCTCGCACGACCGTTTCTTCCTCGACCGCGTCGCCACCCACATCCTCGCCTATGAGGGCGACAGCCACGTGGAATGGTTCGAAGGCAACTTCGCCGACTATATCGAGGACAAGAAGCGCCGTCTGGGCGACGATGCGGATATTCCGAAGAAGCTGAAGTTCGTTAAATTCGAAAGGTGACGGACGACCGTGTCGTCTCGTGGATCGGTCCAGTGGACCGATCCAAGACGCGGACGGCCGTCACACTGGCCTGACTTCCAACGGGTAACGATCCTGCTCCTCGTACCGAATAGCAGTCAGGCGCGAAATTAACGTCTGCCCTACGTCTGGGCGTTATTATCCGCCCATGCTGCGCCTCCTGCTCATCCTGGCCCTTCTCCTCGTCGCGCTGCCCGCGCGAGCGACGGACCCCGCCCCTTTCATCCTCGTGGACCAGTTCGGCTACGTCCCATCGTTGGAGAAGCGGGCCGTCATTCGCGACCCGCGCATCGGCTTTGACGCGCACCGGAGTTTCGAGCCCGGCGGGCTCTACGCCGTGATCAACGCCCAGACGGGGGAGGCCGTCTATCGCGGTCGCCCCGTCGCGTGGAAAGGCGGTCAGGTGGACGAGGTGTCCGGCGACCGCGTGTGGCACTTCGACTTTTCCGCCGTGCGGGCTCCGGGCGTCTATGTCGTGCGCGATCTGGAACGAGGGCTGGACAGCGACCCGTTCGAGATTTCCCAGACCGTCTACCGCCCCGTGCTGCGCGACGCGTTCCGGGTCTTCTACTATCAGCGCGCCGGGTTCGAGAAACGTCCGCCCCACGTCGCCAAGGCCTGGTCGGACGGGGCATCGCATCTCGGACCGCGTCAGGACGGCGAAGCCCGCCGGTTCGACGCGCCTGCCGATGCCTCAACGCAGCGCGATTTGCGCGGGGGATGGTTCGATGCGGGCGACTATAATCAATATACCAGCTGGACGGCGAACTACGTGACGAGCCTTCTGTCCTCCTACCTGGAAAACCCGGTGGTCTGGACGGATGCGATGAACATTCCGGAGTCGGGCAACGGCATCCCGGACGTTCTGGACGAGGTCCGCTGGGGTCTGGACTGGCTGGAACGGATGCAGACGGAAGAGGGGGCGATGCTGTCCGTGCTCGGCCGGGCGGAGGGATCGCCGCCTTCATCGGCGACGGGGCCATCGGTCTACGGGGCGGAGAACACATCCGCCACCCTTACTGCGGCTGGCGCGTTCGCCCTGGCCGCGCAGGTCTTCGCGGAGCAGCCGGGCCTGTCCGAGCTGGCGCCCACCTATCGGGACCGGGCGTTGCGCGCCTGGCGCTGGACGGATGCCAATCCGGGCACGCAGTTCTTCAACAACAGTGCCGAACACGGCACGGAAGGGCTTGGCGCGGGCCAGCAGGAGGTCAATGGCGAGAGGCTGCGCCGCAAGCGCATGATCGCGGCCGCGCAGCTGTTCGCACTGACGGGGGAAGCGCGCTTCTGCCAGGTGGTCGAACGGCTCTATGCCCGGAAGGGCGGCTTGTCCCACGAAGACGCCAATGGGTTCGAAGGCGATATCGGCTTCACCCTGCTTCGCTTCGCAGCCGTTCCGGGTGTGCCGCCGCGCTTCTCCTCACGCATCCGGCGCGACTACGCCGCTGCTCTCACGGAGTGGAACGGATGGGGTGCAGCGGAAGACGGGGCAGACCCGTACGGGGCCTATGTCGACGGCTATTGGTGGGGCAGCAACGCCGTGAAGGCGCGTCGGGGGTCGGTCTTCGTGCAGTCCATCGTCGGCGGCATCCAGTCGGACCGCCACGCTGAAGCCGCCAACCGGGCTGCCGCCTATCTGAACTATCTGCACGGGGTAAACCCGATGGGGCTGGTCTATCTGTCCAACATGCGCCGTGCAGGAGCGGAACGCTCGGTCTCCACCGTCTACCACGGCTGGTTCCGGGACGGGTCCGAAGACTGGGACAGCACGGATGGCTCGCGTTACGGCCCGCCGCCCGGCTTCCTCGTCGGTGGACCCAATGAGGGATATGGAAAGGCCGATTGTTGCCCGCAGGATTGCGGCATGAAGGCGGACCGTTCGTGCCGGACCGCGTTGTCGCCGCCCGAAAGCCAGCCGCCTGCCAAGAGCTATGCCGAGTTCAACGACGACTGGCCGCTCAACAGCTGGGAAGTGACGGAGCCCTCACTCGGCTACCAGGCGGATTATCTCAGGCTTCTCAGCAAGTTCGTCCGCTGATCCAGACAGCCGAAAGGCATATAAAGAAAATCTTATATGCTTTTCCGGGCGGTCATGTTAGGCGTTCCGCCGTGGATCATTACGCCCGCATCCTGAAACTGCTCGGACATTCCGACCGGCTGCGCATCCTCGCCCTGCTGCGCGAGGAGGAGCTGACCGTGTCCGAGCTGGTCTCGGTTCTGGAGTTGTCGCAGCCGCGCGTGACGCAATATGTCCGGTCCCTCGAAGATGCCGAAATCCTGGAGCGGTTCCGGGAGGGCGCCTGGGTCTTCTCCCGCCTGAAGCCCGGCGCCCAGACTGGGGTGGCAGGACTGGTCGAGGGCATTCTCGACCGACTGCCGAAGGGTGATGCTCAACTTCGCGCCGACCTCGGGCGGTTGGGCGAGGTCCGGCAGAAGCGCGCCCGCCGGGCCGAACGCTTCTTCGCAGACGTCGCCAACGATCGGGGCCGCTTGAGCCACGAATTCCTGCCTCAGGCCAAGGTCGAAGCGGCCATTCTGGAGCAGCTGGGTCCGCGCCGATACGACCGGATGGTCGATCTCGGCACGGGGTCGGGTCGGATCCTCGCGCTCCTGGCTGACCGCGTTGAACAGGGCACGGGCATCGACCTGTCGGCCGACATGCTGCGCGTCGCGCGCTACACACTGTCCGATTACGCTCACCTGTCCGTGCAGCAGGGCAATCTGTTCGACACGACCCTGCCGGATGGATGCGCCGATCTGGTGACGCTGCACCAGGTCCTGCACCATCTCGACAGGCCTGCCGAAGCCATTCGCGAGGGCGTGCGCCTGTTGCGCCCGGGGGGAGTGTTGCTCGTCGTCGATTTCGCCGAACATGACCGCGAGGAATTCCGGGGCGACTTCGCCCACCGACGGCTCGGCTTCGCGCCCGCGGAAGTGTCCGCCCTGATCGAGACGCGAGGCCTCGTTTCGCTGGGCTGTTCGCGCGTGCACGTGCCCGGCGCCGATCATCCGGATCTACTGATCTGGAAGGCGGAGAAGCAACCCGCAAAAGCCTTGGAGCGCCTGTCGTGAACCGATCCTTGCCGCACAGAGACCCCAACGCGCCCGTCGGCGCGATCGCGCGGACCTCCTCAGACCGCAAGGCGGGAGAAGATAGCGATGTCTCCGTCAGCTTCGAATTCTTCCCGCCCAAGACAAAGAAGGCCGAAGAGCGCCTCTGGTCTGCGATCGAGACGCTGGAACCGCTTAACCCGGACTTCGTGTCCGTGACCTACGGCGCGGGTGGATCGACGCGCGAGCGCACCCACCGCACCGTGTCCCGGATGGCGCAGGAAACCCGTTTCGACCCGGCCGCCCACCTGACCTGTGTGGACGCCACCAAGGCGGAGATCGACGAAATCGCGCGCGAATACTGGGACACGGGCGTCCGGCACATCGTGGCGCTGCGCGGGGATCCGCAAACCGGGATCGGCGAGCGCTACGAACCGCATCCGGAAGGCTATGCCTACGCGTCGGACCTCGTCGCCGGGCTGAAGGACGTGGCGGACTTCGAAGTGTCCGTCTCCGCCTATCCGGAGCTGCATCCCGAGAGCGCGGACTGGAGCGCGGAAATCGACAATCTGAAACGCAAGGTGGATGCGGGCGCAACGCGCGCGATCACTCAGTTCTTCTTTTCGCCAGACATCTTCTGGCGCTTCCAGGACCGGGTGCTGGATGCGGGGCTGATTATCCCCATCGTTCCCGGCCTGATGCTTCAGCCCAATGTGGCCGGGCTGCAGCGCATGTCCAGCCTGTGCGGCGTGGCCGTGCCGGACTGGTATGTCTCGCTTTTCGAAGGACTGGAGAACGATCCGCAGACCCGGGACATGTTGACCGCGACGCTGGCATCCGAATTGGCTGCCGAGCTGCACGACCGGGGCGTTCGCCACTACCATCTCTATACGCTCAACCGGGCAGAGATCGCCAATGCAGTCGCCCGGGTGCTCGGCCTGCACCGCCGGGACGCGCCCGCAGAGGCGGCCTGAGTTCAATTCCGCACAGATGATCGGCGCCAGACTCTTCGCCGCGGCCGTGCAGCTATTCGGACCGCCCAGCCTTGGCGACGGCACGGGTCTGGCGGGCGATGTCGACCAGGCCCCGGTCGTGGCCGGCCTGATCGCGTTGGGCGCGAAGATGGCCAAGGCGGACGGCGAAGTCAGGCCCGAAGACATCACCGCATTCGACCAGGTCTTCCGGCCCACGCCGGAGTCCCGCCGTATGGTCGAACGCTTCTTCAGGCTCGCGCGACAGACGACGTTGGGGTTCGAGCGCTATGCCCGGCGAGTCGCGCGCCACTTCCGCGCCCGCCCCGCGGCGCTGGAAGACGTGATGGACGGCCTGTTCCACATCGCCCTGGCCGACGGGATCCTGACTGAGGAAGAGGACGCCTACCTGGCCCGCGTGGCGGAGATCTTCGGCTTCTCGGAGTCCGAGTATTCCCGCCTTCGCGCCACCCATGTGGGGCGCGATGCGGACGACCCCTATCTCATTCTCGGCATCGACGAATCGATCTCGGATGACGGGCTGCGCAAGGCCTACCGCCGGGCGGCCGCCGCCAATCATCCCGACCGACTGGTCGCGCGCGGGCTCCCGCCGGAGATGACGGCGCTCGCGACGCACAAGATGGCTCTGATCAACCGGGCCTATGCGCAAATCCGCGCCCAGCGGAAGAAAGAGCAGGCGATCCTGCTCTGACCGGCTCTCTTATCCGTAGGAAAACTGTCGCGGATGTGACCAGATCGCAATGCACCGGGCCTTGACCGGAGCATGGATTCTCACGATCTGTAGAGTTCAGGAGACGCAGCATGACAGGTACGCACAGATTGCACGGCCCCGGAGCGGGCCTTTTCGGACAGATCGGACGCTGGATCACCTTGGCGGCCATGTTCGTCGCGGCCGCATTTATGCTGTTCTTTTCCGCCGCCTTCGCCCTGTTCCTCGTCGGAGCGCTGAGCGTCATCGTCCTTGTCGCGGTCGGCGTCTTCTGGGTCCGCGCCAAGCTGACGGGCCGCCCCTTCGGGCCCCGTGCGCACATGGATGCCCAGATGGAGCAGTTGCGTCGTCAGATGGGTGTCGAGCCAATGACCGGCACATCGCGTCGCCCGACCGAAGACGGCCCTGTCATCGACGCGCACGAAACGCCCCAAGGCTGGACGGTAGAGCGCTGATCCCCTAACGCCCCGCCCGTGACGGGGCGCGATTTCTCAATTCTGATGCTGTGCTGCCTCGCCTGGGGCGGCAACTTCGTCGTCAGCGCCTGGGTCGTCGGTTCGAACCCCGTGCCGCCTTTCATGCTGGCGCTGTTCCGCGCGGGCTTCCTGCTCGTCGCAATGGGCTATTTCCTGTTCAAGCCGCTGCCCCAAAACTTCGGCCGGCTCCTGCTGGTCTGCCTGTGCGTCGGACCTCTTCATCTGGGTTTTCTCTATACGGGTCTGCAGACCGCGCCGGCCTCGGCCGCCTCGATCATCAGCCAGTCGCTCATCCCGCTCTCGACCATTCTCTCGGTACTCTTCCTGAAGGAACGGATCGGCTGGGTGCGCAGCTCCGCCATCGGGGTCGCGCTACTGGGCGTGATGATCATGATCTACCAGCCCGGTGCGCTCTCCGTGGACCGTGGCCTCGCCCTGCTTCTGGGGGCGTATGTCTCGCTGGCGATCGGGTCCGTCCTGATGCGGACCGTGCCAGACGTGGACTGGCGGCAATACATCGCCTGGACGGCCGTTCTACTCTTCGCGATGTCCGCCGTCGCGACGAGCCTGTTCGAGACGGGCCATGCGGAAGCTTGGCGGGTGGCGGGCTGGAAGCTCGTGGCGGGCGCGCTCTACGCCGCTCTGCTCGTCTCCGCCTTCGCGCACGGGCAGTATTTCCGGCTTCTGCAGACCTACGAGGTTTCGACCGTGATCCCGTTGACGCTGATGACCACGCTCTGGGCCTGCCTGCTCGGGGTCCTGCTGCTTGGAGAGACCCTCTACCCGCGCTATCTGGTCGGGGCGGCGCTGATCCTGCCCTGCGTCTGGATCATTGCGCGCCGCGGCGCCTTGCCGCCCGTTCAGGAGGATTAGTGGCCAATAAGACGCAACCCACCGATCTGTCTCTGGACGCCTATCTGGACGCCATCGAGAAGGCCGACCGCCGTGCCGATTGCGAGCGGCTTCATGCTCTGCTTCATCGTGTCAGCGGCTGGGACGCAACCCTTTGGGGCAAGTCCTTGCAAAGCGCGATCGTAGGATATGGCCATTATCATTATAAATATGAAAGCGGCCGAGAAGGGGACTTCTTCCGGGTCGGCTTCGCGAACCGAGCGCAAAGCCTGACGATTTACATCATGCCAGGCTATCAGGACTTCTCGGAGGAATTGTCGCGTCTGGGCTCTCACAAGACGGGAAAATCCTGCCTCTACGTGAAACGCCTGTCCGATATCGACATGGATGTGCTGGAAGAGATCGTTCGGAAGGGACTCGCCGTCATGGCCGAGCGTTATCCGCTGTGACGGTCCCCATCGTCGAGAGTTCTTCCCCGAACTTCAATGACCGCAAGGGCCCGGTTTCGATCCTCGTGCTGCACTATACGGGCATGGAGTCGGGCGCTGCGGCGCTGGCGCGGATGTGCGATCCTGCCGCGCAAGTCAGCGCGCACTACATGGTCGAGGAGGACGGGCGCATTTTCCGGCTCGTGCCCGAGGACAAGCGGGCCTGGCACGCCGGCGTGTCGGAATGGAACGGCATCACGGACGTCAATTCCGCGAGCATCGGGATCGAGATCGTCAATGGCGGGCACGATTACGGGCTGCCGGACTTTCCCGACGCGCAGATCAACGCGCTCATTCCGCTCTGCAAGCGCATCCTCGACGCGCATGATATCGCGCCGCGCAACGTGGTCGGCCACTCCGACATCGCGCCGGAACGCAAGGATGATCCAGGTGAGCGCTTCCCATGGAGCGGGCTGGCGGCGGCTGGGATCGGGCTCTGGCCGGGCGAGGGCAATGGAGACCGCCGCGTGCTGTTCGAAGCCGGGGACAGGGACCGGGGCGTGACGCTGATGCAGCGCGCTCTGGCAGGCATCGGCTATGCGGTCGAACTGGACGGGGTGATGGGCGAGCGCATGGTCGCCACGGTCCGCGCCTTCCAGCGACGCTATCGTCCCGAGCAGATAGACGGCGTGATCGACATGGAAACGCTAGACCTCGCCGGACGCCTCGCCCGGCAGATCTGAGCGCACGGATTTCAGAACCCAGACACGGATATAACTGGCCAGTCCCTGGTCCGGCCTTTCCTGCAGGCGGCGATCATCCAGATCCCGGATCAGTGCGGACACGGAAACGGACCGTGCCCCGGCCACCTTGTCGACTTCGGTCCAGAATTCCGGCTCCAGCGCGACGGAGGTCGGATGGCCGTGAATGGATATGGAGCGCTTTTTCAAATTCCCGAAAACAGGCGGTCGAGCGCTTTGCCGAAATCGTAGAGCTGTTCTTCGAGATTGCAGACCTTATTCCTGAACAGGCTTTTCGGGATTGCGGACATTTCGTGAACGGCGACGAAATAATTTTCACCGAGGACGCTTACAGACGGATTTATCACGGGGATGGCTGGGCCTTGGTCCAAAGGGACCAAAGGTGCCACGAAGACAGTCTCGAGCGTGTAGAGCCCCGGATGCTGCATAACGATAGCATAGACAGGGTCGTCGCCGTCACGACCGGCAACAAAGACGTCATGTTGTTTCACGGACGATCAATCCGGTCGAAGATCACTCCGAAACGCTCGGCAAAAGTGCCGGTCTCCCTGACACGCCGATTGGCGGCTTCGATGGCTTCGCTGTTTTCGTCGCAGAATTGACGCATGTTCATTTCACGGATCTCCGACGCGATGCGACGCTCGATCAGCTCCGATAAATTGATACCATGAGCCTTTGCACCGTCGATGAGGTCTTCGCTGAGCGAGACATTGACGGCTCTTTTTTTTGGAAACGATCTATGCGCATATGTCATGCGCAGATGGTAACACATAGGCCTTGTTTTGCCTAATCCTCGCTCTCGACCTGGCTCAAGCCGGGCCCGCAGGGCAGGCGGGTCGGGCGGCCGTTTTCGTCGATGGCGACGAAAACCATGCGTTCGATCCGCACGATATCGCGCCTGGACCGAAGCTCGCGCACGGAGCAGCGCAGGGTGACGGACACGCGCGTCGTGTCGGTGATCTCCATGCCGATCTCGACCACGTCGCCCAGAAAGGCCGGCGCCTGGAAATCCATTTCGGAGATGAACTTGGTGGCCACGAGCGCCGCGCCGCTTTCCACGGCCGCGTACACGGACGCCTCCTCGTCGATCCAGGCCAGCAGCCGCCCGCCGAACAGCGTGCCCCGGCTGTTCAGATCGGTCGGCATCACCAGGCGGCGGGACAGGAACTTCATGGCAGAGCCTTCAGTCGAGGTCGGACCCGTCCAGCCTATGCGCGTCGACGTGGCGGTCCAGCCCTGCCTTGGTCGTACGGGCCGCCTTGCGTTCAGCCGCACTCAGACCGTGCATGATCCGGTTGGCGTCTGCGCGCTTGGAGGCGTCGGCTTTCGCCTTGCGCTTGCGCGCGGCGCGTATGTTGACGACGCCCAATGGACCTACCGGGGCGCGATCATCAGCTCGGGACGCACCACCTCGTCGAACTCGGCCTCGGTCACGAAGCCCAGCTTCACCGCCTCCTCGCGCAGGGTCGTGCCGTTCTTGTGGGCCGTCTTGGCGACCGTGGTGGCATTGTCGTAGCCGATGGTCGGTGCCAGCGCCGTCACGAGCATGAGCGAGCGGTTCATGAGGTCCGCGATCCGGTCTTCGTTGGCCGTGATGCCGACCACGCACTTGTCCGCGAAGCTGCGGGACGCGTCCGACAGCAGCGTGACCGACTGGAGCATGTTGTAGGCCATGACGGGCTTGTAGACGTTCAGTTCGAAGTGTCCCTGCGATCCGGCGATGCTCATTGTGGTGTTGTTGCCCATCACCTGCGTGCAGACCATGGTCAGCGCCTCGCATTGGGTCGGGTTGACCTTGCCCGGCATGATGGAACTGCCCGGCTCGTTGGCGGGCAGGCTGATCTCGCCCAGACCGGACCGCGGGCCGGAGGCAAGGAAACGGATGTCGTTGGCGATCTTGAACAGCGAGGCCGCGACCGTGTTCAGCGCGCCGTGCGCGGACACGAAGGCGTCGTGCGCGGCCAGCGCTTCGAACTTGTTGGCGGCGGTTTTGAAGGGCAGGCCGGTATAGCTGGCGACTTCGGCGGCGAAGTCCTCCGCGAAACCCGGCTTGGCATTCAGGCCCGTGCCGACCGCCGTGCCGCCCTGAGCGAGCGGGTAGAGCTCCTCCAGTCCGCGCTGGACCCGTTCGATCCCGAGATCGAGCTGCGCGACGTAGCCGGAGAACTCCTGGCCCAGCGTGACGGGCGTAGCGTCTTGCGTGTGGGTCCGGCCGATCTTGATGATGTCCTTGAACGCGCCCGCCTTGTCGTTGAGCGCGTTGCGCAGATACTGTAGCTGCGGCAGCAGCTCGTGCGTGATCTGCTCGGCCGCGCTGATGTGCATGGCGGTCGGGAAGGTGTCGTTGGACGACTGGCTGCGGTTGACGTGGTCGTTGGGGTGGACCGGGTCCTTGGAGCCGATGGTGCCGCCCAGAAGCTCGATGGCCTTGTTGGACACGACCTCGTTAACGTTCATGTTGCTCTGCGTGCCGGACCCGGTCTGCCAGACGGAGAGCGGGAAATTGTCGTCCAGCTTGCCTTCCGCCACGTCGGACGCGGCCTGGACGATGGCGTCCTTGATCCGCGCGTCCAGATTGTCCGCCTTGTGGTTGGCGATGGCGGCGGACCGCTTGATGATGCCCAGCGCCCGGATGAGGGCGGGCGGCATGGTCTCGATGCCGATGGGGAAATTGATCAGCGACCGCGCCGTCTGTGCGCCGTAATACTTGTCGGACGGGACCTGGAGTTCGCCGAAGGAGTCGGATTCGGTTCGATATTGTGGGCGGTGTTCAGTCATGGCCGCGCCGTTAGCAGGGGCGCGGAACGGTGACTAGCTTCATCGGTCCCTACTCACGCACAAATACTGAGAATGGCAACATGAGAATGAGAGGGATCAGAATGATCGCAAAGCTCTTGAAGGCCGCCAAGGGAGAAGTCGTCCAGATATTCCAAATAAACAACGCAATGCCGATGAACTGTACAACCCTCGCTATGGTGAGGATGTATGTCCCAGGAGGATTTAGCGGGGTGAATCCGCCATGTATGCGGGTTCCCTGGATTTGAATCCTGCAAGAAAAGAGTTTCGGTAAACTCACTTCTTCCGGAAGCTGTCGAGGCTGACGACCTTCGGTCCATCATCCTCGGGCGTGTCGTCGTCGTCCGTCCCTTCGGCTTCGGGTTTCACCGCAGGCTTGGCCGGGGCGCCGAGGCCTGTCGGAGCGGGCGCGCCGAGTGACGTCGTCGGCGCGATGTCCATGACGGGACCGGAGTCCATCTCCGGCGGCACGTCGAAGGCCAGTGAGAAACCGACGCTGGGATCGTGGAAGCGCGTGATAGCGTGGTAGGGCACGCGCAGATATTTCGGGATGCCGCCGAATTTCAACGTGACTTCGAAATCGTCCGAATTGGCAGCGAGATCCCAGAACTGGTGTTCCAGAACGATGGTGATCTCCTCAGGATATTTCTCCGCGAGCGAATCGTCGATCTCCACGCCCGGAAAACGGGTCAGGAAGGTGATGTAGAAATGGTGCGCGCCAGGCAGGCCGTCTTCGCGGATGACGCGGCGGATTGCGTCCCGCACGACACCGCGGAGCGCCAGGCTCCGCATCTGTTCGTAATTCATCAGGTCCTGACTCATGGAGCGCACCTTAGAGCGCAAGGGAAGGCGGTCAACCGCCAAGCGGCAGACATGTCCGCGCAAACACGCCGGAGCGTTTGCACCGTAAACAGATCATGACCGGTTCCCCCACAGCGCTGTTCCAGCCGCCCCACGCCAAGCCGCTGACCGGAGAGGAAGGGTTCATCGAAGCGACGTGGAAGTTCATCCGCAATCCGGTCGAGGGCTTCGGCCCGCTTGCCTACCGGCAGCCCATAGTGACGGCCAAGACGTTCGGGCAGACATTGCACGTCATTTCCGACCCCGAGGGCATGACGGACGTTCTGGTCCGCCATGCCGACAAG
>JBARXH010000037.1:0-3823 GCA_049647245.1 Litorimonas sp. | reverse complement strand
AAGCGCACGCCGCTCTTCACCGCGCCGCCCTTGGGGTCCGAAGCCGCAAAGACGAGCCGCGCGATTCGGGCGTGGCTGATGGCCGAGGCGCACATGGTGCAGGGCTCCAGCGTGACGTAGAGCGTGTGGCCCGGCAGGCGGTAGTTTCCCGCGCGCTCGCAGGCCGCGCGGATCGCCAGGACCTCCGCATGGGCCGTCGGATCGTTCAGCCGGATGGGCGCATTGGCCGCTTCGCCGACGACATTGCCGAAGGCGTCGACGACGACCGCGCCCACGGGCACTTCGCCAGCATCCGCCGCCGCTTGCGCAAGTCGCACGGCGCGGTCCATATGCGCACGATCTGGCATGGGCTTTTCCATCGCCTGCCCTTGGACCGTTCATGCCCGAAAGACAATCAAGCCCGACCGACTCCGAACGCATCGCCAAGCGGCTCGCCCGCGCGGGCGTCGCGTCGCGCCGCGAGGCGGAACGCATGATCGAGGCAGGCCGCGTCCGTGTGAACGGAAAGGTCCTGTCCACGCCTGCCTTCACCGTCTCGGCCCGTGACACGATCGAAGTGGACGGCAAGCCGGTCGCCGCAAAGGAGCCGCCCCGCCTGTGGCGCTATCACAAGCCGCCGGGCCTGGTGACCAGCCACGCGGACGAGCGCGGGCGCAAGACCGTGTTCCAGGCCCTTCCCCCGGAGCTGCCGCGCGTGATCAGCGTGGGACGACTCGATCTGACCAGCGAAGGGCTGTTGCTTCTCACCAATGACGGGGAACTCGCGCGCCAGCTCGAGCTGCCCAGCACGGGCTGGAGCCGCCGCTACCGCGCGCGCGCCTATGGAAAGACCACGCAGGAGGCGCTTGACCGGCTGAAGGACGGCATCGAGATCGACGGCCGCATGACCGGCCCCATCGAGGCGACGCTGGAGTCCGAAAAGGGCGACAATGTGTGGGTCGAGGTCATGATCCGGGAAGGCAAGAACCGCGAGGTCCGCCGCGCACTGGAGACGCTGGACCTGAAAGTGAACCGCCTGATCCGCACCAGCTACGGACCCTTCCAGCTGCTGACCTTGCAACGCGGGGCGGTGGAAGAGGTCAAGCGCAAGCAGTTGCGCGATCAAGTGGGCCATCTGATCGAAATCCCGCGCGAACAGGACCGCCACAAACGCAAGCCGCCCAAGCGCGGAACCCACGCCAGCAAGAAGGCCAAGACCGACGCCGCGCCCGGCGCTCGCAAGGCCGCCAGCAAGACTGCCGCCGCGCAGAACGCCAAGCGCCCGCCGCCCAAGAAGGCGCAAGGCGGGCGCAAGACCGGACCTCCGAGGGCGCGCAAATGAGGATCGTCTCCGGCGATCACCGAGGTCGCACGATCCACACGCCGGACGGGCGCAATACGCGGCCGACCTCCGACCAGACCCGCGAATCGATCTTCAACATCCTCGACCATGCGGACTGGGCGCCGCCGCTGGAGAGCGCGCATGTGCTCGACATCTTCGCGGGTTCCGGGGCGCTGGGTCTCGAAGCGCTCAGCAGGGGCGCGGCCTTCTGCGTGTTCGTGGAACGCCATCCGCAGGCCTTGAAGGCGATTCGGCGCAACATGGATCATTTCGAGCTGGGCGAGGAGGCCCGCATTCACCGCTTCGACGCGACGAAGCTGAAGCTCGCGCCCGCCAACCGGCCCGCCCCGTTCACCCATGTCTTCATGGACCCGCCTTACAGGAAGAACCTGTGGATGCCGGTCCTGCGACGCCTGCCCTCCTATCTGGCCGAGGACGGTGTCGTGATCCTGGAGGAAAGCGCCGAGGTCGAGATCGCCCCCTCGATACGTTCTGGGGGCTGGGACTTGCTCGCGGATAAGGTTTGGGGGACGACCCGCGTCGCCTACCTGAAAAAACGACGCACCGCGCAACCCGATTGACTCCCGGATCGTTCCGCCTTCGCGACATCCGCGAAAGGAGACCTGCATTGAACGACCTGATCGAACAAGCCCGCCTCTTGATGATGAGCGACGAGGAGCGCGAGCGCCAGAAACGCTCCTTCGCCTACGGCACGGCCCATATCGAAAACGAAGCCGTCACCCGTCAGATGATCGAAGAGGAAGCGGACCGTTTCGGCCGCTGACCCATATCGCGGCCGCCATTCGGAGGCAGACCTTCCCACGCTGATTGCGGACCCGGCGGACATTGCGCGCCGCGAGGCGGCCAATGCGCTTGAGCAGTTCGAGGCCATGATCGCGGAGGCCGAACGCGGAATTTCGCGCCGCCTCGCCGGGCAACGCTACCGCTTGCGGCCCAGCACGATCCTGTCTCTGCACCGCGCAGCCGTGGACGGTATCGACGCCTATGCCGGGGCCTACCGGCCGGGCGGCGTGACCATCTCCCGCTCCCACCATGCGCCTCCGCCCGCAGGTGCCGTGGCGGAACTGGTCGAGGACCTGTGCGACTGGGTCAATGATCATTGGGACAGCCGACCGCCAGCGGAACTGTCCGCCCACGTGCTGTGGCAGATTTGCTGGATCCATCCCTTCACGGACGGCAATGGCCGCACCGCCCGCGCCGTGGCCTATCTCGTCCTGCTGGTCGCCTACGGCCTGATCCTGCCGGGCACGCTGACGCTTCCCGAACAGATCAGCGAGGACAGGCGGCCCTACTACGCCGCGCTGGAAGCCGCCGACCTCGCGATGGAGGAGACGGGCACGGCGGATGTCAGCGAGATGGAAGCCTATATCGGGGCCATGGTGGCGCGGCAGCTGGAGGCCGCGACGGCCTGAGTCCTGCGATGGCTTAGAACAGATCGTTGATCGCTGAAAGCGACAGATCGCTCTCGAAAGCCCGCTTCTCCTCGACGGAAAAGGACTCGCACAAGCTTTCGAAGGCAAGTTGGGCGCGACGATAGCCCTTCCTCGCAGCCTTGTCGTAGAACCGCGCTGCCTTTATCCGGTCGGGCTCGCGACCGTTTCCATGCTCGTGGGCGTGACCGATCAGGTAGAGGCTTTTCATGTGACCGCTCCTGGCGGACGGTTCGAGGTGGCGGAACGCCTCCTCGTAGAGACCCTCTTCGTAGAGATCCCGCCCCGGCCGGTAGTGACGGTCCGCCCCGTTGCTCAACATCCGGTAGCCCATACCCATGGACAGCTTTCCCAGAACATAAGCGGGGATGACGGCCAGAACGAGGAACACCGTGATGCGCCCGACCCACGGTCCGCTGTCGAACAGGTAGATCAAGACGCCGTTGACAAGGACCATGGCGGGAATGGCCCGGACATAGATGTTCCGGAATGTCCGGTTTCGTTCCGCGAAGAACAGTGCGGCCGCGATGAGGAACAGGACGAGCAGGAACGTCTGCCATCCGCTGAGGCTGATCTCCGGGATCATGCGGTCAAGGCTCGAAACGGTCACGAGACCGATGACGAAGGGCGCGAGGAACAGAACCGACCAGATGAAGGGATTGCTGAAGATGTAGCGGATGTGGATGCGGATGAAGCCGGGTATGCGCAGGCCCAAAAGCATCGGCGCATAATCCGTCGCCGCCAGTTTCAGGATCTTCTTCGACAACAGCCCCATCGGTTCAGCGCCGCCCGAACAGCCGCTCTATATCGGCGAGCTTCAATTCCACATAGGTTGGCCGGCCATGATTGCACTGGCCGGAATGGGGCGTGGCTTCCATCTGGCGGAGCAGCGCGTTCATTTCCTCTCCGGTGAGCCTGCGGCCTGCGCGGACGCTCCCATGGCAGGCCATGGTGCCGCAGACATGCTCGAACCGCTCTTTCAGCGATAGCGCCTCATCATATTCCGACAGGTCGTCGGCGAGATCGCGCAGCAGCGACCCCGCATCCATCT
>JBARXH010000036.1:0-7444 GCA_049647245.1 Litorimonas sp. | reverse complement strand
GCTCGCCGATGTGTCCCGCACGACCATGCACATTACGGGCATGGTCTTCGTCATACTGATCGGGGCGACCGTGTTCAGCCTTGTGTTCAGGGGTTTGGGCGGCGACGAAATGGTCGCGCATCTGATGGAACAGGCTCCGGGCGGTACGTGGGGCGCGTTCGCGCTCGTCATGGGGGTCATGTTCGTGCTGGGGTTCTTCCTCGATTTCATCGAGATCACCTTCGTCGTCGTCCCCCTCGTCGCGCCGCCTCTGTTGGCAGCGGGCATCGACCCGGTCTGGCTGGGCGTCGTGATGGCGCTCAACCTGCAGACCAGCTTCCTCACGCCGCCTTTCGGCTTCGCCCTGTTCTATCTGCGCGGGGTCAGCCCGCCGGAAGTCACGACCGCGCACCTCTACCGGGGCGTGATGCCGTTCATCGCCATGCAGCTCGGTTTGATAGCGCTGCTCATCGTGTTTCCGGGTCTGGTCACCGGTCTGGTGGATTAGGCTTGCATCCGCCCCGGCCCGGCCCGTAGTCTGTGCCCATGACGACACTTCTTGTTATTCTCGGCATCGTCGCGGTTCTCGCGGTCCTGCTTATCGGCATCTACAACCGGCTGGTCGCCCTCCGGCAGACGACCAACCAAGCGTGGTCGGACATCGAAGTTCAGCTCAAGCAGCGCCAGGACCTCGTCCCGAGCCTCGTCAACACGGTCAAGGGTTACGCCGCGCACGAGAAGGAAACCTTCGCCGAAGTGATCGAAGCCCGCAACCGCGCGGTCAGCGCCGACACGGTCAACGGCCAGGCGGCGGCGGAAGGCATGCTGGGCGCGGCGCTCGGCAAGCTGTTCGCCCTCGCAGAAGCCTATCCCGAGCTGAAAGCCAACACGAACTTCCTCCAGCTGCAGGACCAGCTGGCCGACATCGAGAACAAGATCGCCGCCTCACGTCGCTTCTACAACAATGCAGCGCAGGAATATAATACCGGACGCGAGCAGTTCCCGGCCGTTCTCATTGCCGGGCCGTTCGGCTTCCAGGAGCGCGAATTCTTCGAAGCGCCCGAGGGCCGCGACATGCTGCAAACGCCCCCGACCGTCGATTTCGGCGCGTAGGCGGGAGCCCGCCAGCCCATGCTGATCGAAGCAACCGGGCTTCGGACGCACATCTGGAACAACAATCTGCGCAGCATCCTGTTGCTGTGCTTCTTTCCGGTGCTCCTGCTCGGCCTGTTCTACGGCTTGCTGATCGGCTTTGTCGGTTTCACCGGTTCGGCCGACCTGCAGACCGGTTTCGCCGAGGCGGCCTCCATTCTGCCCTCGGCCGCGCCCTATGCGCTGGGCGGTGCGGGGCTCTGGTTCGGAATCGCCTTCTTCGGCCACAATGCCATGATCAATGCGGCCACGCGCGCCAAGCCGGTGACGCTCAGCGAGGAGCCGCGCGCCTACCGCATGCTGGAAAATCTCGCCATCAGCCGGGGGCTGACGACGCCCCGCCTCATGGTGATGGAAACCCCAGCCATGAACGCGTTCGCCTCCGGCATCCGGAAGGAGAACTACCAGATCACGCTCACGCGGGGCCTGATGAATGCGCTGGACGACGAGGAGCTGGAAGCGGTGATCGCGCACGAACTGGCGCACATCCGCCACAAGGATGTCCGCATGCTAGTCATTGCGGTGATCTTCGTCGGCATCTTCGCCTTTGTCGGAGAAACGCTATTCCGCAACATGTTCCGGGTGAACTTCGCCCGCTCCAGCAATCACCGCCGCTCAGGCGGCGGCAATTCGGGCGTGTTGATCCTGGTCGCTTTTGTCATCGTGGCCCTCACCTACGTCATCGCGCTGATGATCCGCTTCACCATGAGCCGGAAGCGCGAATACATGGCCGATGCCGGCGCGGTCGAACTGACCAAGAACCCCGACGCGATGATCCGGGCCTTGCAGAAGATTTCCGGCAATGCCGAGATGGCCAGCGTGCCGGACGAAGTCCGTGAAATGGCCCTCTACAATCCCCGCAACGGTTTGGCCGGGCTGTTCACGACACACCCGCCCATCGAGAAGCGCATCGAAGCCCTCGTGAAGTACGCGGGAGGTCGCGTGGGAACGCAGAGCCGGACGGTCCGCCGCTCAGGGTCGGCTCGACCGGACAGGGCCTCTCCTTGGGGTTAGTGAAGGGGTTAGCGAAATCTTGCGCGGTTTCGCCGCCTTCGCGAACAAACGGGTCGTCTGACTGTATCATCATAACATAGGCTGTGTGGACAGCCTTGAGTGCGCGGACTACAGATGTCGTTATTCTGAACACCAAGGGATCACCATGACGCCACGACTCGCCCGCCTCCTGCTTCTCGGCACCGCCACGCTCGCCTTCGCCGCCTGCCAACCCGCCGCCGACGGCGTCGAGGATGGATCCCCCGCCGTCGCAACGTCCCAAATCGACTTCGATGTGCCGGAGCGCTTCGAACTGGTCGAAGCCGAAACCGGCGAAGGCGCGGACGTTTCCATTCCGTACCAGAAATTCGTGCTCGACAACGGACTCACCGTCGTTCTCCACGAAGACAAGAGCGACCCCCTCGTCCATGTCGACGTCACCTACCACGTGGGATCGGGCCGCGAGGAGATCGGCCGCTCGGGCTTCGCGCACTTCTTCGAACACATGATGTTCCAAGGCTCGGAAAACGTCGAAGACGAGCAGCACTTCAAGCTGATCACCGAGTCGGGCGGCACGCTCAACGGCACGACCAACTCCGACCGTACCAACTACTTTCAAACCGTGCCCAGCAATCAGCTGGAACGCATGCTGTGGCTGGAAGCCGACCGGATGGGCTACTTCCTCGACGCGGTTACGCAGGAGAAGTTCGAAGTCCAGCGCGACACGGTCAAGAACGAGCGCGGCCAGCGCGTCGACAACCGCCCCTACGGCCTATTGTGGGAGCGGGTCGGCGAAGCCATGTATCCCGAAGGCCACCCCTATAGCTGGTCCACGATTGGCTATCTCGAGGATCTCGACCGCGCCGATCTGGATGATCTGAAGCGTTTCTTCCTGCGCTGGTACGGTCCGAACAATGCCACGCTGACCATCGGCGGCGACATCGACAAGGCCGAAACGCTGGCGATGATCGAGAAGTATTTCGGCTCCATTCCGCGCGGCCCCGAAGTGGACGCTCCGGAGAAGCTGCCCGTCTCTCTCAATGAGGATCGCTACATTTCGCTGGAAGACAACGTCCAGCTGCCCCTCATCTATATGGCCTGGCCGACGGTCCATGCGAGCCATCCGGACGAAGCCCCGCTAGACGTTCTGCAGAACATCATGGGCGGCGGCCAGACCTCCCTGCTCTACAAGAATCTCGACAAGGAAGGACTGACGCTTCAGTCCTCCGCCGGACATGGTTGCCGGGAATTGCACTGCCAGTTCACTCTGCTGGCGCTCGCCAATCCGGCTAGGGTGCAGAGCCTTTCGGAGCTGGAACCCATCATGCGCGACAGCTTCACGGAGTTCGAAGAACGCGGCGTTCAGGATGACGACCTGACCCGCGTCAAGTCCACCATCGTGTCGGACCTGATCTATGGTCTTGAGTCCGTGTCGGGCAAGGTCTCCCGACTTGCCGCCTACGAAACATTCGGCGGGACGCCCAATGGCATCGCCAAGGACATCGAGCGTTATCAGGCCGTGACCAAGGACGACGTGATTCGGGTCTACAACGAGTATATCAAGGATAAGCCTGCCGTGATCATGTCGATTGTGCCGAAAGGCCAGACGCAGATGATTGCTGCCGAGGACACATGGGACCGCTACGAGCGCACCATTCCGGAGCCTGTCGCCGAAGACGATGTCGACTGGTCCGCGCCGGAGGACACGTTCGACCGTTCCGTCGTGCCGGCACCGGGCCCGAACCCGGCGATCAAGGCGCCTGATGTCTACGAGGCAAGCGTCGCGGGCATTCCGGTTCTCGGTGCCGTCAACGCGGAAACACCGACAACCACGATCCAGATCCGCATCAACGCAGGACAGAAGGACGAGCCCCTCGACAAGCTCGGCCTGACCTCCCTGACCGCGCAGATGGTCCAGGAGGCCTCCACGACCATGTCCGTGGAAGACCGGTCCAACGAACTGGACAAGCTCGGCTCCTCGGTCAGCGTCGGGTCCGGCGATGTCTATACGACACTGACGATCCGCACCCTGTCCGAGAACCTCGACGACACGGTGGCAATTGCCATGGACACGCTGCTGAACCCGGCCTTCGACCCTGAAGATTTCGACCGGATCAAGGCGAACCAGCTGCAGGGCATCGAAGCGAACAAGAAGGATCCGTCCTCCGTCGCGACGGCCGTGTTCAACAAGATGGCCTACGGCGTCGAGAATGCCTTCGCACACCCGCAGTCCGGAACGGCGGACACGGTGGACAGCATCACGCTCGACGATGTCCGCGCCTTCTACAGCCGCACCATGTCCCCGACGATCGCCAGCGTTCTCGTCGTCTCCGATCTGTCGCAAGGCGAGATCGAGACTGCGCTCGCGCCGCTGTCTGAGTGGGAAGGCGGCGACGTCGAGCTTGCGTCGATCGCGCCGAGTCTCTCGGCCGAACCCGGCACGCTCTACTTCGTCCACAAGCCGGACGCGCCCCAGTCGGAAATCCGCATCGGCAAGCCGTCCCTCGCCTATTCCCCGACAGGCGAGTTCTACCGTGCCACGCTCATGAACTTCCCGCTGGGCGGCGCCTTCAACTCGCGCATCAATCTGAACCTGCGTGAAGAGAACGGCTATACATACGGAGCGCGTGGCAGCTTCATCGGCCAGGAAGACCGCGGCCAGTACCGCGCGTCCTCCGCCGTCCGGGCCGACGTCACGCTCGAGTCCGTCCAGGAGTTCTTCAACGAGATCGGTGAGTTCCACGAGAACGGGCCGACCGAGGAGGAGATCACCTTCACGAAAGCCGCCATCGGCCAGTCAGAGGCGCGCCGTTACGAAACGCCGTTCCAGAAGCTGAACATTCTGGCGCGCATGGACACGTACGAGGTCGGCACCGACCACATCGAGGAGCAGAAGCGCATCCTCGAGAGCTTCACGCGCGAGGAGAGCGCGGCCCTCGCGGCCGAGCATCTCGATCTGGACGAAATGTTCGTTGTCATCGTGGGTGACCGCGAAACGCAAATGGAACGTCTCGAAGCGCTCGGTCTGCCGATCGTGGAAGTCGACGAGGATGGAAACCCGATCTGATCGGGCTTTCCAGGGAAGAACAAGAAAAAAGGCCGCTCCCTGGAGCGGCCTTTTCGTTAGCGCTTCAGAAGCCCTCTGTGCACCAGAAGTTCCGCAATCTGAACCGCATTCAGCGCGGCCCCCTTGCGCAGATTGTCGGACACGACCCACATGTCCAGCGTGTTGTCCTGCGTGCTGTCTTCCCGGATGCGCGACACGAAGGTGGCGAATTCGCCGACGCATTCGATCGGCGTGATGAAGTTCGCTTCGTCGCTCTCCGGCTGGTCGATCACCATCAGTCCGGGGCTTTCGCGCAACAGGGCGCGCGCATCGTCCGCGGACAGCTCTTCGCCGAGTTCGACATTGATGGCTTCGGCATGGCCGACGAAGGTGGGAACACGCACGCAGGTCGCGGCAACCTTAATAGCGGAGCCGAGGATCTTCTTGGTCTCGACCTTCATCTTCCACTCTTCCTTGGTGTAGCCGTCCTCCATGAAAACGTCGATCTGAGGGATCACGTTGAAGGCGATCTGCTTCGGGAAGTTGATCGCCGGTAAGTCGTCATTGGCGTAGATGCCTTTGGTCTGCAGCCAGAGCTCGTCCATCGCCTTCTTCCCCGCGCCCGACACGGACTGGTAGGTCGAAACGACGACGCGCTTGACCGTTGCGCGGTCATGGAGTGGCTTGAGCGCCACGACCATCTGTATGGTGGAGCAATTCGGGTTGGCGATGATGTTCTTCTTCGCGAAGCCTTCGACTGCATCCGCGTTCACTTCCGGAACGATCAGCGGCACGTCCGGGTCCATCCGCCAGGCAGAACTGTTGTCGATGACGACCGCGCCCTTGGCGGCGATCCGGGGCGACCATTCTTTGGAGACGGACCCTCCCGCGCTCATCAAGGCGATATCGACCTTGGAGAAATCGAACGTCTCCAGATCTTCGCACTTCAGTGTCCGGTCGCCGAAGCTGACCTCACGCCCGAGCGAACGCCGGGAGGCGACGGCATGGACTTCTCCGACCTCGATATCGGACTCGGACAGAATTTCGAGCATTTCCGTGCCGACATTGCCGGTCGCACCGACGATTGCGAAACGTGTAGCCATGAGAACCTCTCAGGAGAAAAGACGCGGCCGCTTAGAGGAAGCCCCGCCGCAGGACAAGCCGGGCTGAACCGGAAGAAAAAGCGGGTCTATCTGCGGCGAATCCGACGCCACATGATGACGCCGATAATGGTGACGAGGACGAGGCCGCCCAATTCAAGGACTGTGAAACCGAGAACCGTCGTCCGAGTGAGTGTCTCACCCGTGCCGACCGTCGGCGCCTGCCCCGAACTTGCGATCATGGCCAAGCCGAGCACCACCAACACGCAGGCCCCGATGACGCCGAAGATACCGTTGTAGAACCGCTGGTCCGCCCGACGCTGCGCCTCGCGACGTTCCTGAGCGCGTTGATAACGGCTCTGGCGCTGGCGGGGTCTGTTCTGGGGCGGTGTCGGAACGGTCATAGGTGAGTCCCAACATGGCGTGTCCGGAGCCATATGGTAAGGGGGCATATGCGATGCGCGCTCCTATGGCTTCCGTTTCTGCTCTTCGCCACGGCGAACACGGCCCATGCGCAGCTCGCCGACCCCGCCCTGATCCCGGACCCGACGCTCGAAACGCCGCTGGAAGGCGAAGCGCTCGAGTTGTTGTTCCAGGACCGGACGCATCGGGGCTACTATCAGTATGGCGACTGGACGGATCTCGAACCCGCCTTCACGGAGCGAATGGGGGCCGACGGCTCGGCCGTCCATGACCAGGACGGCGTGCGGTCCGTCGGAACATGGCGGGTCCGGCACAATGTCGTGTGCTTCGAATATACCACCTTGCAGGGCGGGTGCTTCAACATCTTCCGCAAGGGCACGTGCAACTTTGCCTTCTCCGCTATGAGCCGAACGCTCGTCGCGGTTACGGTTCTGGATGAGGAAACCCCGGATTGTGAGCCGTCCATTGCGTGATTCTGCATTGAAAGCCGTTCTGCTGGCGCTGATGGCTCTATGGCCGTACATCCCCGCATCTGCCCAGGTCCAGCCCATGCAGCCCAATCTCGACGGGGACTATCTGCCGGACCCGACGCAGGAAACACCGCTAAGCGAAGCGGAACTCGAGGCGGCCTTTTCCGGGATGACTCACCGCGGGACATACAATTTCCGCCGTCCGAACATCGACACGTTTGCCTTCGAGGAAACGACCAACGCGGACGGCCGGACCGTTCATCGTCACGGCGACAAGGTCG
>JBARXH010000035.1:0-9844 GCA_049647245.1 Litorimonas sp. | reverse complement strand
CTCGGCCTCGATGACGAGGCCGAAGCGACTCTGAGCGTCCTGCCGGGCTTTACGGCGGCAGACGGCACGGAGCTGACGCGCCGCGTGGTGGAGACCGTGTCCTTCGACCCGCGTCCCGCCATGGTGGGCTTCATCGGGGACGGCATCATCCTGCCGCGCGATGCGGCATCGGTTCTGGGCATCAAGGCCATGAATGCCGATGCGGTCGATCTGACCGTCTACCGAGTCAACCACCGCGCTCTGTTCGACCAGTCTCCGGAGCTAGGCGAGACCGCGATCGAGGGCGACTGGTCCTGGAACAGCGCAGCCTGGAACACGCGGGTCGAGATCCACACGCAGCGCGTCCCGACGCCAGGCGGCGTCAACGAGATGGTCGAGGTCGGTTTTCCGATGGAACCGGTCATTTCGGACCACGGACCCGGAGCCTACATCGTGGAAGTGTCGCGCGCGGCCGGAGACGATGCGCCCCGCGTGGCGACCTCATGGCGCTGGCTCTATGTCACGGACATGGCGCTGGCAGCCTACCGGACGGACACGGCGCTGGACGTCACGGTTCGGTCCATCGCCACGGCCCAAACCGTGCCGGGCGTCACCCTGACGCTGATCGCACGGAACAACGACGTTCTGGCGGAGGCGCAGTCCGACGCAACGGGGCGCGCAAGGTTCGACGGTGCTGTCTTGCGTGGGACCGGCAATCTCTCGCCTAAGATGATCATGGCCTATGCAGGCGAGGCGGACTTTGCTGCGCTTGATCTCGCGCGCAGCCCCATCGACCTGACCGCGTATGACGTGGCGGGGCGAGAGGCTGCGGGTCCGACCGATGCCTTCCTGTTCACGGAACGGGGCGTCTACCGTCCCGGGGAAACCGTCCACCTGACGGCGCTTGTCCGCGATGCGCAGGCCCGAGAAGCCTTCGACCGGGACGGCACGCTTTTCGTTCGCCGTCCTGACGGCACGGTCTTTTCCGAAGCGCGTGTCAGTCCGGATGACAAAGCGGGGGCGCTGATCCGTCAGATCGCGCTCCCCGCCACGGCGGCGCGCGGGCGGTGGACGGCGTCCCTGTCGCTCGATGGGTTGGACGAAGTCGGCTCGATCCGTTTCTCGGTCGAAGACTTCATTCCGGAACAGCTGAGGCTGGACCTGCGCGCGAATGCATCGCCGGTCTTACCAGGTGCCCCCCGTGATCTGGTCGTCGCGGCGGACTTTCTCTACGGCGCGGCCGGGCGGGGACTGGACGCCGAAGCCGAAGCGCGCGTGACCGTCGATCC
Source organism: Litorimonas sp. (assembly GCA_049647245.1). Taxonomy (GTDB): domain Bacteria; phylum Pseudomonadota; class Alphaproteobacteria; order Caulobacterales; family Maricaulaceae; genus Litorimonas. The sequence goes on along the minus strand of JBARXH010000035.1, from coordinate 8,576 downwards.
GGCCCCGTTCCCGGACTTTTCGGGCTATACATTCGGCAATGCGGTGGAGACTTACCGCGAGCAGGTGCTGCCCATCGGGCAAGGCGTCACGGACGAGGACGGGCTGTTCAGAACGCAGATCGACGTGGGCGGCGAAGTCTTCCGCTCCAGTCGTCCGCTGCGGCTGTTCGTGACGGCAGGTGTGGCGGAGCCGGGCGGACGCTATGTGCGCGACAGTCTGTTCCTGCCGCTCCGATCCGAGCCGGTCTATGTCGGCTTCGATCCTCGGTTCGATGGCGGCTATGCCAAGCGAGGCCATCCGGCGGAAATCGACCTCATTGCCGTGGATGCCGAAGGAGACCGCGTGCCCGTCACCGGAACGCTGGCTCTGATCCGCGAGGATTATGACTATCACTGGTACCGCGAAAACGGGCGTTGGCGCTACCGGCGCGACCGGCGCGACATCGTCCTGTCGGAGTCGGACACGGCGATCGGTGAGGACGCCGCGCTGCGTTTCGACCAAGCGCTCGACTACGGTGAATACCGCTTGAGGTTCACGACGGAAGACGGGGCCGTTTTCTCCTACCAGTTCGGATCGGGCTGGCGGCGGGCGGGCGGCGATGCCGACGCGCCCGACCGGGTCGAAGTCGGCCTGAGCCAACCAAGCGCCAAGCCCGGCGACACGGTCGTGTTGACCGTCAACGCGCCCTTCGGAGGCGTTGGCGAACTGGTCGTCGCGGACCGGGGTGTCCGGACCGTGCAGACCCTGCGCATCGACGAAGGCGAGTCGGAAGTCCGTCTGCCGATCGCGCGTGATTGGACATCCGATCTCTATGCGATGCTGACAGTCTATGCCCCGGGGGCGGACGCGCGCTCCCGTCGCGCGGTCGGCCTCGTCCACATCCCGGCGGACCGGACCAAGCAGACGCTGGACGTGTCTCTCGATATGCCAGACCGGGTGCGTCCCCGGACGGAGCAAGCGGTCACCGTCCAGGTTGCCGGTCTCGACGGCGAGGCGACCCTCCTGACCCTCGCCGCCGTGGACACGGGCATCCTTCAGATCACCGACTATTCTCCGCCCGACCCCGAAGCGCACTTCTTCGGCAAGCTCGCCTTTCCGGTCGATCTGTTCGACGATTATGCGCGGATGCTCAGCCCCTTCTCGGGCGCGGACCGCGTCGGCGGCGACAGCCTGGGCGGCGCCGGACTGGCCGTGGTTCCGACGACGATCGTCAGCCTGTTCGAAGGTCCCGTCAGCGTGCGAAACGGCGAAGCGACCGTCACCTTCGAGATACCCGACTTCCAGGGCGAATTGACGGTCATGGCGGTGGCCTGGTCAGACACGAAGATGGGCAGCGCTTCGGCCCCATTAATTGTCCGCGATCCCGTCACTGCGCAGCTGGCCCTGCCGCGCTTCCTCGCCCCCGGCGACCGGGCGGTGGCGACCGTGGCGCTCGATAATGTTGAAAGCGCGGGCGGGACTTATGCGCTCTCCGTGTTGCGAGACGGTGAGGCCTTGGCGCGGTTCGAGACCGAGTTGGAGCGCGGCGCGCGGAGCGAAACCGGCGTCGACATCGCTGCGCAGGGGATGGGAGTCTCGACCTATGCCCTGTCGGCGCAGGGGCCGGACCTCGATGTGGTCCGCGACTACCGCATCCAGACCCGCACCCCGAACATGCCCGTGACGCGGACGCGTTTCGTTCAGATCGCGCCAGGCGAAACGCTCATGGTCGACCTGACCGAGGACCGCGCGGGACTGCTCGGAGACACGGTGGAGGCTCTCGTCTCGGCGTCATTCTCGCCCGGGCTCGACCCGCAGCCTCTGCTCGCCTCGCTCCGGCGATATCCCTATGGCTGCACGGAGCAGACGGTGAGTGTCGCTTCGCCCTTGCTGCTCGCAGATCGTTTCGGCGGACTGCCGGGCATGGTCGAAACCGAACGCCGTGCGGTTCTGCAAGCGGCGGTGGAAACGTTGCTCAGCCGACAGGACGCCAATGGCGCCTTCGGCCTTTGGCAGCGCGGCGACGGGCAGGCGTCGCCCTATCTGCAACTCTATGCCAGCGAGTTCGTCCTCGCGGCTGCAAAGGCCGGGTACGCCGTTCCCTCCAGTGCCATCGACCGCACGCTCGACTCGGTGCGAGCATTGACGCGCCTGGACGGCGGGTCCCGCCTCGCGCTCGATTACAATTTCGGTATGAACATGGATGCGCCCGACTATGAGCTCCGGGCGGCGGAACGTGCCGCGCAAGGCTACGCGCTGCTGGCCGAGCATGACAGTGTCCGCAAGACGGATCTGCTCTATCTGGATGACCGCTTCGGCGAGCGCCTGCGCCCGTCCATTGCCCAGTCGCAGCTCGGATACGCGCTGGCCTCTCTCGGCGAGACGGAACGGGCGGCCGCCGCCTTCGCCCGCGCCGCGGAGCGGATCACGGGGATTGGCCAGACCTATTATGACAGCCCCGTCCGCAACGCTGCCGCGCTTCTTGCCCTGTCGGACGGGTTGCCGGACAGCGCGCAGACAGCGGCCATGCTCGCCCTGCAGGTCGATGCCCCGGAACGGCTGAACACGCACGAAAAGGCGTGGGTCCTCCGCGCTCTGGCGGATCGCCGGACCAGCGGTGTGCCGTTCGAGGGCGGAGCCGGATGGTTGGCCTTGGGCACTGCCGTGAGCCGGTCTGTCGGCATGGATCGTCTCGAGATAACGAACTCGGAAACCGCGCCGGTCTGGCTGCAGGTCAGCGTGACAGGCGTGCCGGATGGTCCCATGCAGGCTGCGTCTCAGGGCGCGACATTGACCAAGCGCCTATACGCCATGGACGGAACACCCCTGTCCGGCTCCGCCATTCCGCGCGGGGAACGCTTCGTCGTGAAGCTCGATGCGCAAGGTTCGAGCCGGAACGCGGCCATGTGGGTGCTTGCGGACCTTCTTCCAGCCGGGGTCGAAATCGAGACGGTCCTGGGTTCCGCCGATGCCGGAGAGACGGGCGCGTTCGGTTGGCTGGGCGCGCTGTCGGACGTTGACATGACGGAAGCGCGCGACGATCGGTTCATCGCTTCCTGGAGGACGGACAGCCGCTACGAAAACGCTGAGCGGACCCTCGCCTATGTCGTGCGCGCGGTGACACAGGGCGACTTCGCCCTGCCGGGCGCCCACCTGGAAGACATGTACCGACCGGAGCGCATGGCCTCGACCCCGGGCGGTCGCCTGCAAGTCAATCCGCCTCCGACCCTGTGACGCGGCGGAGCAAAGCGTTCGCGGCAGCAGCGGTTGCGTTCGCCGTAGCCGCCGTGTGGATTGCGCTTCCCGTCCTGCCGGATGATGCGGACGCAGTTTCCTCCGTATTGTCGGACCACAAGGGGGACGTCCTGCACATCGCGTCGGTCGAAGAGGGCCGCATCCGCTTGCCTGTGACGCTGGACGCTGTGGATCCGGCCTTTGTCGAGGCCCTGATCGCCATGGAAGACAAGCGTTTCCGGTCCCACGCCGGGGTCGATCCGCTGGCCGTGGTCCGGGCTTTGAAGAGCAATGCAAGCGCGGGTCGTGTCGTCTCCGGCGCGTCCACAATCACCCAGCAGCTGGGGCGGCAATACCGTCCGCGCCCCAGAACGGTGACCTCCAAGATTGTCGAAGCGTTCGATGCCGTCCGGCTCGATCTGCGCATGAGCAAGGACGAGCAGCTGGAGCGTTACCTGACGCGCATTTCCTATGGGTCGAACATCGAAGGAATCGCGGCCGCCACGCATCTCTGGCTCGGCAAGACGCCGCGCTACCTGACGCCGGACGAGATCGCGCTGCTCCTCGCCCTGCCACAGTCGCCGGAAGCCCGCCGCCCGGACCGCAACCCCGTCGCGGCCAAGGCCGGGCGGGACCTGATCCTGGACCGGATGCTCGCGGCAGGACTGATCGACGCCGATCAGGCGCAAGCGGCCAAGGCGCAGCCCGTGCCGACCCGAAAGCGGCGTATGCCCGACCGTGACATCCTCGCGCACGCCGCTATCGGCGGTGGCACATCCACGCTCGATGCCGATGTGCAGGCCCGCGTCGCACGCATCCTGTCGGACTGGACGGAGGCCCAGCCCGTCCCCGTCAACGCATCCGCTCTCGTCGTTCATGTCCCGAGCCGTGAGGTCAGGGCGCTGGTCGGCACCGGCGCGCGGGATCACGCGGGCGGCTGGATCGACATGACGGACCGTGTTCGCTCCCCCGGATCGACCCTCAAGCCCTTCATCTACGCGTTGGCCCGGGACGACGGCGCGCTCGACCTCGGCAGTGCGGTACGGGACGCCCCGACGCGGTTCGGAGCCTACCGGCCGGAGAACTTTACGCGACGCTACCACGGCGAGGTCAGCGTCCGCGAAGCGCTGCAGCATTCGCTCAACGTCCCGGCCGTCACGGCGCTCAATGCCGTTGGGGCCGACAGGTTCCGCGCGGCGCTCGCCGCAGCCGGTCCGAGAGCGAAAGGCCGGGTCGGCGATCTGTCCGGAGAAGGCCTGGCCCTGGCCTTGGGCGGGACCGGCCTGAGCGCACGGGATCTCGCCGTGCTCTACACCGCGCTGGGCCATGGCGGCCTGGCGGCCCCTCTGCGCTTCCGGCCCGACGATCCGGCCGGGGCGGAGTATCGCCTCATGACGGAAGAGAGCGCGGCCGCCGTTCTCGACGCCATGCGGGGCGCGCCCGTGCCCAGAGGCTTTGCCAACATGCAAGGCGTCGGACGCGTCGCTTACAAGACCGGTACGTCCTACGGGTTCCGGGATGGGTGGGCGGCCGGTCTTGCCGGCGATTATGCGATCGTGGTCTGGACCGGACGCCCCGATGGGGCCCCGCGCCCGGCGAGCACGGGCCGGTCTTCTGCCGCGCCGATCCTGTTCGATATCGCCGCGCCCTATATCGATGCGGCGGAAGATGCGCCTGTCCGAAGGGACAATCCGCCTGAGGCTTTGCAGCGTGTCGTCAGCCATACGGATGAAGGACCCGTGATCGTTTTTCCCGCGGACGGTACGGACTTGCTGGACAGTTCGCGCGGCATTTCCATCTCCGTGGACAGCGACTTGCCGGTGCAGCTCTTCGTGTCGGGACAGCCCGTCCGGCGCACCGGCGGACAGGCGGTCTGGATCCCGGACGGCCCCGGCTTCTACAGGGTCAGTGCAGTGGACGGTCGGGGCCGCTCAGCGAATGCCGATATCCGTGTCGTGACGCGTGACCAGCTCGTCGACGCGCCGCTGCAACACCGTTAGCGCGTCGGCGAACCAGTCGTGGCGCTTGATCCAGCCATTGTTCCGCCACGACGGGTGGGGCAGAGGCATAATGCCGGGGCCGTAGTCTCGCCAGTGGGAGACGGTCTCCGTCAAGGTGCGCTTTGCCGCCGGTCCGAGGACATGCTTCACCGCATACAGACCCACGAGCAGGGTCAGCTCCACCTGCGGCAGGTGCGCGTCCAGCTTGGGTTGCCAGAGCGGCGCGCATTCGGGGCGCGGCGGAAGATCTCCGCCTTTGGTGTCCTGACCCGGAAAGCAGAAACCCATCGGGGTGATCGCGAAATTGTCGGGATCGTAGAAGGTCGCCGGGCTGACGCCGAGCCATTCGCGCAGTCGGCGCCCGGACGGATCGTTGAAGGTGGTCGAACTGGCATGGGCCAGCGTGCCCGGGGCCTGGCTGATGATGCGGATCTTCGACCGCTCCGACGCGAACAGGATCGGGTTTGGTTCCACGGGCAGGGGCGGGTGCGAGTGGGCGCAGACGTCGCAGCCGCGGATCGTCTGGATCAGAGCCTGTAGCTGGGACATGCGCGCGGCCTTTCCGGATTGCGGCTGTTCAATGCGCGGGCAGGCGTTAGGATGCGTGTCAGACCGCCTCGAAAGGCCTTTTCATGAGTGCAGACACGGTTCCGTTGCAAGGGTATGCGCGGCTGAGCGAGACAGAGATGCGTGAGCGGATCGGCGCATTCCACGCCATGATGGCGGCGCGGCGCACGATCCGGGATTTCGCGGACACGCCCGTACCGCGCGATCTGATCGAAACCGCGATCCGCACGGCCGGAACCGCGCCCAACGGCGCGAACCTCCAGCCCTGGCATTTCGTGGCAATTTCCGATCCGGACACGAAGCGCCAAATCCGCGAAGCGGCGGAAGAGGAGGAGCGGGCTTTCTATGGCGGCCGAGCCTCCGGCGAATGGCTCGATGCACTGGCCCCGCTTGGTACGGATGACCGGAAACCCTTCCTCGAAACCGCGCCCTGGCTCATCGCGGTCTTCGCGCAGAAGCGGGGCGATCACGGCAAGAACTACTATGTCAACGAGTCGGTCGGACTGGCCACGGGAATGCTGATCACGGCGCTGCATTCTGTTGGGCTGGGGACGCTGACCCATACGCCCGCGCCCATGACCTTCCTGCGCGAAATCTGCGGTCGCCCGGATAACGAAAAGCCGTTCGTTCTTCTGGTCGTGGGTTATCCAGCGGAAGGCTGCACCGTGCCAGCCCATGCGCTGGAGAAGAAACCGTTGGAGGACATGTCGACGTTCGTGACGTGAGGTCGGCCAGGATGAAGCGCTAGCCCGGCGTGTCGTAATGGTCGTAGCTGATGACCCGCAACAAGCGCAGCGCGTCTCCGTCTCGCACCCAGATATGCGTGTAGAGCCCGGTTTCGACTTCGCGGATCTCTTCGTCCGGCGGGCGTAGCCAGAAAGCGTGGTGCCCCGTCTGCATCAACCCATCGTCGCCGATGCGTCGGACCTCCATTGTTCCGGGCGTCGCGCGTCGTTCCAAGTAGGGCAGCTCGCCGGCTTTCCGTTGCTCGCAATCCGGGAGGGTCCCGTCGATGAAGTCCACGGCCGAACGGGCGATGATCCCGTACTTGTCGTGATAGAACTCCAGACCGTCCGACATGATCTCACGCAGCGTCTCCGCATCGCAGGTCAGGAAGGCCGCTTCGAAGATGCGGGCGTCCAGCGCCTCGATCCGTGCGGTGTCTTCGGATGAGGCTTGCAGGGCCGGTCCATCTGGAACTTCGTCGACCGCGGCAACGGTCTGGCAGGCCGTGACAAACATGGCCGCAATAAGCGGCGAAAGACGAAACTGGGTCATGACTCCATGGCCTTTTGCAGCAGGGCGGGATCCACGTTTCCGCCTGATAGAATGACGGCGATACGCTCGTAGGATGCCGGGACCCGGTTCGTGACGACCGCGGCCATGGCCGCCGCGCCGCCCGGCTCCAGCGTCACGCCGAGATGGGTTTTCGCCAGCTTCATGGCGAGGAGGCAGTCCGCGTCGCTGACCTCGAACACATCCGTCAGGCTTTTCGCATTGATCGGCCATGTAAGCTCGCCAGGCATGGGTGTCATGATGGCGTCGCAGATGGAGGAGGGGGCATCGTCCGAGATACGGGTCCGCCGACCATTACGAAGGCTGAGTTGATGGTCGTTGTAATGTTCGGGCTCGGCCCCGAAAATGTCCGTCTGCGGGCTTTCGGCAGCCAGGGCGAGGCTGATGCCCGCGCATAGTCCGCCGCCACCCATGCAGGTGACCAGTGCGTCGAACGCAAGGCCGGACCGAGCGATTTCCAAGCCCACGGTGCCCTGTCCGGCAATGATGTAGGGGTCGTCATAGGAGGGCACGATCGTCCGACCGTCGCGCGCCGCGATGTCGGCCGCGATCTCTTCGCGGATTTCGGTCGATCTGTCATAGCTGACGATGGAGGCCCCATCGCGGCGGACGCCAGCCAGTTTCACGTCTGGCGCGTCCGATGGCATGACGATGACGGCGTCCATTCCCAATTCCTTCGCAGCCCGCGCCACGCCTTGGGCGTGATTGCCGGAGGAGAAGGCGACGACGCCGCGTGCGCGTTCGGCCTCGCTCATGGCGGCCAGACGGTTGCGCGCCCCTCGGTACTTGAACGCTCCGACATGCTGCAGGCATTCCGCCTTGAGGTGGACTTCAGACCCGACCAGGGCGTCAAGCGCGTCGGACCGAAGCAGCGGAGTCTTATTGGCATGACCCTTGATGCGGTCCGCCGCGCGGAGGACGTCTTGAAAGGTCGGCTGCGTCATCTGGTCCCCCATATTGACCGGTCCCCCCGCATCCTTAAGAACGCGCTCAAGCAAAACCAACCATAACCGGGGACCCCGCCAATGCTAGGACTTATGATGAGCCGCGAGCTCATGATTTCCGACCTGATCGAACATGCCGCCACCGTGCATGGCGACCGGGAGATCGTGACGCTGGAAACCGACCTGTCCCAGCATCGCTATGGCTGGGCGGACTGCGCTGCGCGCGTGCGCAAGCTGGCCAACGCCTTGATCGAAGCAGGCGTGAAGACGGGCGACCGCGTTGCCACTATCGCCTGGAACAATTACCGGCATGTCGAGATCTACTATGCGGTCAGCTCCATCGGCGCGATCGTTCATACCATCAACCCACGTCTCAAGCCCGAGCAGATCGCCTGGATGGTGAACCACGCGGAAGACCGGTTCGTGATGTTCGACACGACCTTCGCCCCCATCGCGGCCGGCATTCACAAGGCTTGTCCGAGCGTCGAAAAATGGGTCAGCCTGACGGATGCGGCCGGCAAGCCGGACAGCGTGCCCTTCGCGGACGATTACGAG